>NZ_VCNM01000001.1:368647-737294 GCF_007671725.1 Halorubrum depositum
CCTCGTACGCGAGGAAACCGACGAACCCGCCCGAGAGGATCTGCCGGTCGGTGTCGGGGAACCCGCGCAGGCTCACGTCGGGGAACGCCGCCCGGATCCGGTCGACCGCGTCGCCCGCGTCGGGGCCGATCTCTCTCTCAGATCCGTCTCCGACGAACTCCGCCGCGGGCCCGAGCCGGGTCACGTCGGTACGGTCGGGGTGGACCGAGACGATCGCCTCGGGGTCGTAGCCGACGAACGAGTAGCGGGCGTGCCGGTCCGCCTTGCCGCCCGACGTGAACGCGCCGTCCGGATCGCTGGAGGCGACCTTCTCGCCGGACTCCAGGAGGAAGCCGTACGGCCCCTCGCCGACGAGCGTCGCGTACGCCGCGAGCGGGGTCACGTCAGCGTCGAGCGTCGCGGACGCCCGGACGACGACCGGCTTCTCCGCGTCGGCCGCGAGCTCGACGAACGCGGCCTTCGAGCGGTCGAGCGGGGTTCCCTCGTCGCTCATGCGAGCTCCATCTCCCGGCCCGCGTTGGCGACGAAGCGGGCCACCGCGTTGTGGTCCTTCCGCCCGTCCGACAGTTCGACGCCGGAGGCGACGTCGACGGCGTACGGGTCGGCGACGCGGACCGCCTCGGCGACGTTGTCGGCCGTGAGCCCGCCCGCGAGGACGACCGGCGACGTGAGCCGGTCCGCCAGCTCCCCCGTCTTCGCCCAGTCGTGGGTCTCGCCGGTGCCGCCGGCGCCCGAGTCGTCGGTCGAGTCGATCACGAGCGCGTCGGCGACCGCGTCGAACTCCTCCGCGCGGGCCGGGTCGTGGGCGTCGACCGCGAGCAGCACCTTCCGCTCGGTCTCGGCCCGGACGAACCGGATCTCGTCGGCGGTCCACTCCCCGTGGAGCTGGAGCGCGTCGGGGCCGATCGTCCGGACCAGCTCGACCGCGCGCTCGGCCGAGTCGGGCATCGTGACGAGCGTCGCGGTGACGAACGGCGGGACGTCCGCGAGCAGTTCCGCCGCCGTCGCGGGGTCGACCTCGCGCGCGGAGTCGACCGGCACCTCAGATATCACGCCGACCGCGTCGGCGCCGGCGTCGATCGCGGCCCGGAGGTCCGCGCCGTCCGTGAGCCCGCAGATCTTCACCCGGGCCATCAGTCGTCGTCCTCCGGGTCCGCGGTCCGCGACGGGGCGGCCCTCTCCGCCGAGCCCTCGTCGTCCCCGCACAGCGCCGCGAACTTCTCGGCGGCGGCGCCGGAGTCGATCGCCTCGGCGGCGCGCTCGACGCCCGCCGCGAGCGTGTCGGCCTCGCCGGCGACGTAGATCGCCGCGCCGGCGTTCGCTAAGATCAGGTCGCGCTTCGGCCCCGTGACGGAGCCGTCGACGATCCCCCGCAGGTCGGCCGCGTTCTCCTCGGGCGTCCCGCCCGAGACGTCTTCGATCGGCGCGCGGTCGAGTCCGAGGTCCTCCGGCGTAATGGTGAACTCGGTCACCTCGTCGCCGACGACCTCCGCGGCGACCGTCTCGTCGTGGATCCCGATCTCGTCCATCCCCGCGCCGTGGACCACCAGCGCGTGCTCGACGGGCATGTGCGCGAGCGACCGGGCGATCGTGCCCACGAGCTCCGGGTCGTAGACGCCGAGCACCTGCGCGTCGGCGCCGGCGGGGTTGGTGAGCGGGCCGAGCACGTTGAAGATCGTCCGCATCCCGAGCTCCTTGCGCGGGCCGATGACGGCCTTCATCGCCGGGTGGAAGACGGGCGCGAGCATGAACCCGATCCCGTCGGCCTCGATGGCGTCCTCGACCGCCGGGGGCTCGGCCTCGACGTCGGCGCCAGCGACCTCCAGCACGTCGGCGCTCCCGGACGAGGAGGAGACGGAGTAGTTGCCGTGCTTGGCGATCGGGACGCCCGCGCCCGCGGCGACGATGGCGGCGGTCGTCGAGACGTTGATCGTGTCGTAGTCGTCGCCGCCCGTCCCGCAGGTGTCGACGAGCGGCTCGCGGTCCGGCTCGATCGTCCGGGCGGCGTCGCGCATCCCCTGCGCGAAGCCGGCGATCTCGGCCTCGGTCTCGCCCTTCGCCCGGAGGGCGGCGAGGAGGGCGCCGATCTGCGCCTCCGTGGCCTCCTCGAAGACCAGCCGCGCGGCCTCGCGCGACTCCTCGACAGTCAGATCCGCCCCGTCCGTCACGCGTTCGACCGTGTCGTTGATATCCATAGTGTTCACCGATGTATTACTTCGCGTTGTGATGTACAAGTCTGTACACCGGTTTAACGCTGTCGGCGCGATGTCACTCGGTCACGCGGGGCACGGAAGGAACGGGGCGAGGCCGCTAAGCGGGTCAGTCGTCCGCGACGGTGGGAGCGACCCGCTCCTCCGGGTCGGCCGGCGTCTCCGGCTCGGTCGCGGTCGGCGTCTCCGGTTCGACCGGCGTCCCCGACTCGCTCGCGGTCGGTTCCGACGTCGATACCCAGCTCAGGTCGCGGTCGTACTCGAACGCGCGGTGCTCTTTGGTGGGGTCGACGACCGTCAGCGAGAGCCAGCCGTTGTCCAGCAGCTCGGTCACCTCGCCGTGGTCGGCGAGGACCTCGGTGACGCGGTCGACCGGCGCGTGGACGACCGTCGAGAGGCGGAGCGGCTGGTGGTACGGCTCGTCGGCGGCGGCCATGAGGGACTGGCGGGGGAGCCCGGTCATCAGGTCGCCGCCGTTGCCCTGGTAGACGCCGACGTTGCCGACGGGGTTCTGCGTCGCCTTCGACCCGCTTCCGTACACCGCGTTGTCGACCGTCGAGAAGTAGTACTGGGCGTTGATCCACTGGGTAACGACCATCGGCCCCGCGAGGATCGCCTCGAGCGCGTCGCCGTCGGGGTCGGTCGACCAGTCGTACGAGTGAAGGAACGCGCGGCCGTCGAGGTCGAGGTCGCTCGTCAGCTCGCGCGGCCCGACGACGAAGCCGGCGTTGCCCGCCAGCCCCCACTCGGGACGCGTCTCGGCCCAGTCGCCGGCGCGGCGCTCGGTCTCGTCGACCCCCGCCGCGGGGTCGGCGCCCATCGATTCGGCGCGCTCGGCGGTCGCGCTCTCGCGGGCGGCGTCGAGGTCCGCGCGCAGTTCCGCGAGGTCCTCCGCGTGGCTCTCGGGGACGTCGCCGTAGATCTCGACCTCGTCGGTCGTCGTGTTGTGCTCGCCGGCGAGGAAGACGGTGTCGTCCGGGACCTCGAAGCCGCGCTCGCGCAGCTCCGCCTGCACGTCGGGGTCGGCGCAGATCGCCGCGAGGACGCGGGCGTTCGGCCCGCCGGGGTTGCCGGCGCACGCGCCGCAGTCGAGGCTCGAGCCGTAGGGGTTGTTGGTCGTCTCGCTCGCGTGCCCGGTGAACACCACGAGGCGGCCGAACTCCTCCCAGCCCATCAGCTCGAAGGCGGTCGCGGCGTACTCGACCTTCTCCTCGTGAGTCAGTCCGATCGGGAGGTCGCCGGCGTAGGCGTGCTGGTGGTGGACGGTCTGCTCGCAGAACTCGCGGTCGTCGGGCACCGCGTCGGCGGCGGCCCCCAGCAGGTCGCGGACGCGGCTCGGCACCAGCGTGCGGGCCGCGAGCGCCAGCCCGTACCCGCTTCCGGCGCTCTCGACGAAGCCGAAGGCGCTGGCGGGGTTCGTCTTCAGCTTCTTCGCGACCTCGCCCGCGACCTCGCGGACGCTCGACCGCCGGTCGCGGCGCGCCTGCGTCTCCACGTCCGTCGGGACCTCGCTGATGCGGTGCTGCGCGTCGAGGATGGGCGGGCAGGCGTCGGTCGAGACCTCGGCGTCGTACCCCTGATACTCCATCGGAACGCCGAAGAAGCCGGCGTACCCGTGGGTCTCGTACTCGCCCTCGTCCTCGACGTGACGCCGGATCACCTCCGAGCGGGTGTCGATACAGAACACCAACTGCGCGTCGGGGCGGTCCGACGGGTCTCTCTCGCCCGACGAGTCGCCCCCGGCCGCCGACTCGCCCTCGGCCAGTGACTTGCTCTCGGCGGCGACGCGGTCGACGACCTCGGCGCGGTAGCTCGCCTCCCAGGCGCTCAGGAACGCCTCGGCGAGTTCGTCGGCCGGGTCGGTGCCGGCGCTCTCGGGGCCGGTGGACGGCTCGACGTCGACGCCGAACCCGTCGAGCAGCGCGAGGCGGACCGCGAGGTAGTCCGCGAGCGTGACCGGGTACGCCGACTGCCACGCCCCCTCGTCGTCCGCGCGCTGCTTGATGAACCCGGTCCACCCCGGGAGCGCGGCCAGCTGCTCCTCAAAGACGGGGACCCGCTGGCTCTCCGGGTACGGTTCCAGAACGGCCTCGATGGCTTCGGTCGGAGTCTCCGGGAGCGCCGCGAGGAGGCCCTCCTCCGGGACGTCGGCGTCGTGCGCGGCCATCTCGCGGAAGGCGGCGTAGAAGCCGTCGCCGCGGTTCGGCATCGGCCACGCGGCGCCGCCCTCGTCGAGGAACGCCGACAGCCACTTCGTCAGCACGTGGTCGACCCGCTCGGCATCGTCGTCCGGCGCCGGCGACTGGACCGACGTGTCCAGGCGTTCGAGCAGCGTCTCCGGGTCGGCGTCGTAGCCGCGGTCGGCGAGCTCCGACTCGAGCAGCTCGCGGTCGATCCGGCCGTCGTCGAGCGCCGCCCGGAAGATCTCCCGGCTCGGGTAGCCGCGTCCGCCGAACAGGTCGGCGGCCTGCGTCACCGCCTCGCCGAACGGCATTCCTTCGAACCCCGAGAGGGGGTTGGCCGTCACGAACGAGTGGATCGGCCAGACGGACCCGACCGTCGTCGCCGCGTCGTCGATGGCGTCGTGGATAGTGGATTCGGTACTCATTGGACTCCTCCGCTGTCGTACTCCTCGGCGTTCGTCAGCACGGTTCCGGACCGCGGGTGCCCCCAGTTCAGGAGCGCGACGTAGAGGCGGTGGCTGCGCTCGTGGGCGCCGGTCTCGATCGCGGCGTACGCGCCGAGGAAGGCGGCGGCCACGAGCCAATGGAGCGCGGTCAGCTCGGTCGGCGCCGCGACGACCGGGAGCCCGGTCAGGAGCGCCGAGACGCCCCGGTAGACGAGCGCGTACAGGGCGATGGCCGGCAGGAAGACCAGCGGGACCGCCCCGTAGCGGACCGACGCCGGTAACGACGCGTGCCGGACCGCGCCGCGCGCCGCGTGGAGCGTGGTGACCACCACGAACAGGACGAGCAGGAGGCCGCTGTCGACGCTCGTCCCCTTCCCCGTCAGCAGCGCGAACGCCGCGCCCCCGGCCAGTCCGGTCGCCAGCGTCACGGCGGCGTCGACGACGCCGGAGCCGCCCGTTCCGCGTCCAGTCTTCCCGCCCGGGGCCGTCCGTTCGACCTCCCCGCCCGCGCCGAGGAAGTGGTACGCCTTGTAGAAGCCGTGGAGGATCAGATGGGTGATCGCGGCCCCGAAGAAACCGAGCCCGGCCTGCATGATCATGAAGCCCATCTGTCCCACCGTCGAGCAGGCCAGCTTGCTCTTGACGTCCGGCCGGACGGACTTGAGGAGCTTTCCGAGCAGCGCGCTGGTCGCTCCGACCGCGACGATCGCGAGCATGAGGCCGCCGTCGACGGTGACGACCGGCGCGAAGCGCAACAGGAGGACGCCGCCCGCGTTGACGAACCCGGCGTGCATCAGCGCCGACGCCGGCGTGGGGGCGGTCATCGACGAGAGCAGCCAGCCGTGAAACGGAATCAGCGCGGACTGGATCATCGCGGCGAGGACGAGCGCGACGGCGGCGACGAGCCACAGCGGGCCGCCGAGCGCGTCGGCGGCCGCCGCGACGCCGGATATCGTCGTCGCGTCCGTCGCCCACCAGAGGGTCGTCAGCGCGACGCCGAGGAGCGCGGCGCTGGCGACGAAGTACCGCCGGGCGACCGCCGCGGCCGCCCGTGCCTGCTCCCACTCGTCGACGATACCGATCAGCCTCGCCATCACCAGCCCCATCGCCAGCCACAGCAGTCCGAACAGGGCGAGGTGATCGGCCGCGACGAGCGCCATCACGGTCACCTCGAAGCCGAACGCGGCGAGGAAGAACCGCGTCTCGTGGGCGCTCCCCGCCATGTAGCGGCGCGAGTAGCTGTGGACGACGCCGCCGAAGAAGGCGACGACAACCCACATGAGGACGGTGAGTCCGTCGACTGCGAGCACGCCGGGGACCTCCGGGGCGAAGCCGAATCGGACTCGGGCGACGAGGACCGCGAGGCTCGCGGCGAACAGCGACCACGCGAGCCGCGTGAGTGCGACGGGCGCGAACGGCGTCTCCGCCGTCGCGTCCGGGAGCGCTCCGACCGTCGTCTTCGAGGTGGATTCCGACATCGTTCTGTGCGTCCGACCGCCCGGCAGCCGAAGCGGGACCGGCGAACCGTTGTTGGTCGTCTCTACCCGTCTGAAGAACAGATTGCCTATTAAATCTACTTATCTTCACAATCCGTTCGATATAACCACATTATAGAACATTATAGTTACCCCCGCCGTCCGAGGAGAGGGGAGCAGACCGCCGATCCCTCGCGGCCGAGTCGCCGCCGGACCGCCGCACCGTTCCCGAAGCGTTCGAAATCCGCGTTCAGAAAACCATATCGCGATCCGAGTCGGAGTGTCCGCATGGAGGAACTCACGGGGACCGTCCTCGCCGGGGAGTCGTTCCGGCCCGTCCGCGGTCGCGTCGTCGTCGAGGACGGTCGGATCGAGGCCGTCGAGGAGACGGATACCGAGTCGACCGACATCGTTCTGCCGGCGTTCGTCAACGCCCACACGCACCTCGGGGACTCCGTCGCGAAGGAGGCGGCCGTCGGGCTGACGCTCGAGGAGGCGGTGGCCCCGCCGGAGAGCCTGAAACACCGGCGGTTGGCGGCCGCCGACCGGGCCGACCTGGTGTCGGCGATGCGACGGACGCTCCGGTTCATGCACCGGACCGGGACCGTCTCCTGTCTGGACTTCCGCGAGAACGGTGTCGCCGGGGCGCGGGCGCTCCGCGAGGCGGCGGCCCCGGTCGACGTCGACCCGTTCATATTCGGGAGCGACGACCCCGAGGTTCTCGACGTCGCCGACGGCTACGGGGCGTCCGGCGCGAACGACGACGAGTTCGCGGACGAGCGCGCAGCGTGCGAGGATCGCGGCGTCCCCTTCGCCATCCACGCCGGCGAACCGGACGCGACCGACATCCACCCGGCGCTCGACTTAGGGCCGGATCTGCTCGTCCACATGGTGCACGCCGGCCGGGAGCACCTCGAACGCGTCGCCGACGAGTCGGTCCCCGTCGCCGTCTGTCCGCGCGCGAACGAGGTCCTCGGCGTCGGCACGCCGCCGGTCCGGGAGCTGCTCGACCACGCGACGGTCGCGCTCGGCACGGACAACGTCATGCTGAACCCGCCGTCGATGTTCCGGGAGATGGCGTACACGGCGAAGCGGTTCGACGTGACGGCCAGCGAGGTGCTCCGCATGGCGACCGCCGCCGGGGCCGAGGTCGCCGGGCTCGACTGCGGCGTCGTCGAGCCCGGCCGCCGGGCGGCGCTCCTCGTCCTCGACGGCGACTCGGACAACCTGGCCGGTTCGGAGGACCCGGTGCGGGCGGTTGTCCGGCGCGCGACCGCGCTCGACGTCGAGCGAGTCGTCGTATAGGGGTCGAGTCGTCGTTTAGATGCCGGAGCCGGCGTCTATGGATCGGCCTCGGCGTCGAATTTACCGAACGGCGTCGTCTCGTGGCTCCGGACGAGCACCTCGTCCGCGACGGTGAGCCCCATGTCGAGGAGCTCCTGTGCCACGGGCGTGATGTCGTCGTCCGACTCGCCGACCGCCGTCACGAGGAGGTTCTGCTCGCCGGTGACCAGCTCCTGTACCGAGATGACGCCGTCGATCTCGAGGATCGCCGGGAGCATCTCGCCGCGCTCGGGGATCGACGCGGTGCAGTAGAGCAGCATCCGGAGCGGATACCCCGACTTCTGGTAGTCGACGTCGGCGCTGTACCCCTTGATTATCTCGTCCGACTCGAGGCGTTGGATGCGTTTGCGGACGGTGCTGTCCGACGTCCCGGTGCGCTCCGCGATGTCACCGGACGAGGCGTTTCGGGCGTCCTCCTGTAACGCGTACAGGATCGCCCTGTCCACGTCGTCGATCGCTTCGTCGGCCATACCGGGTCCTCCGTGGCATAGCCACTTTACTGTTTTATATTGGTTTTAAATAGAGTGCGTGGATTCCCGGCTCGGCCTCGAGTTCGACGCGGCCTACGTCGCGTCGAGCGGCGCCTCCCCCTGCGCCTCGACGACGACCACGGGGACCTCGGCGTCGTCGATCACGGTGTCCGTCGTGGAGCCGAACACGAACCGACCGACGGTGCCCGTGGTGGGCGCGCCGACGACCACGAGGTCGTAGTACGGGGACTGTTCGACGATCGCGCCCGCGGCGGTGCGGTCCTCGACGAGCCAGCGGTCCACACGGTCGAAGTCGCCGAGGCGGTCGCGGGCGGCCGAGAGGAGCCGGTCGCCGGCCGCGGCGTACTCGTCCGCGTCGGCGTCCTCGCGGTCGCCGACCGGCGTCGCGTCCCCGTCCACGAGCGCCTCGTCGGAGGGGACGACGTGGAACAGTTCGAGCCAGGCGCCGGTCGCGTCGGCGATCTCGCGGGCCACGTCGACGGTCGCTCCGGTGTGCGGGCCGGCCCCCACGGCCACGAGGATCGAGGACACGCGGTCCGGCCGCGCCGCGCGGTCGATTCCCTTCAGACGGGCGTGCGCCGCCGTCGTCGTCGACGCGACCGCCTCCCTGACGGCCGGCTCGACGACGGGCTCCCCGACCCCGTCGCCGACCGACGGCGCCTCGGCGCTCGCCTCGTTCGCGTCGCTCCCGTGCATACCCGCACGTCAGACGCGCGTCAGATAAATCCCGTTGGTCCGCGGCGGCTCACGCCCGAACCGAGCGCGCGGGCGTCAGTCGCGGAAGAACTCCTCGCGCTCGAACGGCTCCGCCTCGCCCTCGACGGCGACGACGTCGAGGGCGGTGACCGCGGCGCCGACGCCGAGTAGGCCGGCGAGGCTCGGCTCGGTACGTCCCTCGTCTCCCGATATCAGCTCCTTGATGTAGAGCCCGCCGGCGCCGTGGATCTCGACGGTCGCGTGCCGCGGGTCGTCGAGCTCGGCGGTCGCCTCGTACACGTCGCGCTCGCGGGTGAGGCTCGCGCGCCGGTGGTCCACTCGGTTCGGGGTGTACTGCTCGACGGTCGTCCCCTCAAGCTCGTCGACCGCCTCGGCGAGGGCGTCGGCGTCGACGTCGGCGTCGAAGGTCACCTCGGCGCGGTAGCGCTTCGTGGCCTCTAGCTCCTTCACGCGCTCGACCATGTCGTAGGTCGCGAGCCGGAGCCCCTCGACCTCGACGGCGCCGTCAGCGAAGGCGTTGATGTCCGACTCCAGTCGCTCGACGTCGACCCGGCGACGGCGCGGCTCCTCGACCTCGATCACGAACGGGCGGCCGGTGCCGAGCATGAGCGCGTCGACGTCCTCGCGGCCCGCGCCGTGGAACGTCGCCTCCGTGCCGTCCATCACGTCCTCGACGATCGGCGCGGTGTACTCCTCGACGCTGTCGTCGTAGAGGTAGCCGGAGCCGCCGCAGTGGTCGCAGGGGTCCGCGCCCTGTCGGCCCGAGCCCTTGCACTCGCGGCAGGGCCACTCGGTCTGCGGGATGTCGCGCTCCAGTTTTCTGTATCGCCCGTAGACGAACGTCGAGTTCACCTTCGCGTCGATCTCGTCCTCGGCGAGGTCGATCGTGAACTGCACGTCCGGGCGGTCGAAGGAGACCTCCGCCCCGGTGAGCCGGCCGAACCGCTTGCCGACCTCGCGGTTGAACTCGGACTTGAACGGCTCGCCGGCGTCCTCGTCGAGGCCGGCGTCCGTGCGGAGCAGCGCCTCGTTCTCCTCGATCAGCGGCGGCGGGCGCGTGCCGACGTTGTACGTGGCGAACTCGATCCCCTCGACCGCCTCGGCGGCGCGCTCGGCCCACGCGTCGAACTCGGCGCAGCGACCCTCGCAGACCCAGCAGTCGGCGGTCTCGACCGGCTCGTGGTCCTCGTCGTCGCGCAGCGCGAGGGAGACGCGCAGCGCCGATCCGCGCTCGGCGTTCGACAGCCCGAAGCTCCGGTCGGCGACGAGCCGCCCGAGACAGGCGTCGCACACCGGTCCCGTCTCGGTCGCCCGCGCCGCGACCTCCAGTACGTCCATACGCCCTCCAGCGGCCCGCGTGGTAACTGTCTTACTACATCGCGGGCGGTCGGCCGCCGGCGGCCGGACCACGAGACGCCCCCTGCTCTCCCGGCCGACTTAAGAGGGTCCGATTCGTTTCGCCGGGCGTGAACGAGTCGGCGTCGCGGGAGGAGAAGCTGGAGCTCGGCGTCGAGCTGCTCGCGCACCTCGAGCACGAGGAGCTGTCGCTGCCGGACGCCATCGACCGGATCGAGACGGTGACGACGAGCCCGTCGCTCACCCGCGAGATCCTCGACGCCGCCGAGAAGCGCGGCGTCATCGAGCGTGAGAACGCACGCCTCAAAGTCCAGCGCGGCGGCACCTACGTGAACTACGACAGCCAAGTGATCCAGCGAGAGGGCGAGTTCGAGTGTCGTCGGTGCGGGACCGGTATCACCACCGGTCACTTCGTGAAACTCGACGCGGGCGAACTCGGCCCATTCGGCTCCTCCTGCATCCGGAAGGTGACCGGGCGGGACGACGACGGGGAGTGAGCGCCGCGGTCTCGACGTGCATTTATAAATGATAGACCGCGGTGGCGCGTGCCTTCGAGGCCGCCTCGCGGCCGAGGAGCACGCGCGAGGGAGTCGGACCGGCGCGGCCGCGCCGGTCCGACGAGGCTGGGGAGGCGTGAGGCTGCGGTCGCTGTGCGGGCGGGACTTGAAGGGGCAGCCGCGAGGACGAAGCACGGCGTTCACGAGAGCTTCGCTCTCGTGAGCCAATCAGAACGCTTCGCGTTCTGATGACGATGTAAGGACCGCAGGGAACGAGCGAAGCGAGTGACTGAGGACCACAGCGAGCCGCGCGAGTCGTCGCGGCTGGGGCTTCGGAGGTGGCCACCGCCAATCCGAGATCAATCTATTGGCTCTGTTGAATCTTCTATTGATGATATTTTCTCGACGCCCTGCTGAATACAGAGCGCGAGTCGGTCACGAGGCTAGAGAGTCCTCGCAGGTGTCGTCACGCTTCGTCGAGAGGGGCGCCGAATGCTCATGCGACCAGTCGCTCAACATCGAGTACGATGGCCAGTTCGACTCGCGACGACAACGGTCACGACGCCGAGATCAGTCTCTGGCAGGAGGACGACTGTAGATCGCAAAGGACGTAGAGACGGGCGTCACGACACAGGGCGGTCCAGAGCGGCAGCTCTAAAGAACTCGACGACGCAGTGGCACTGCAAGAGCGTGAGCGGGAGGCGTGCAATCGGCGAGGAACTCCGCGCGGCGAGAATCGATTCCGCCGACAAAACCACGTGGGAGCGCGAACCGCCGGACGTCCTCGACCTACTCGACCCCGAGTGACTCCACGGGTTCTGCCTCTGGTCGATGATTGTTGAATCTGTGAACTGCGTGGGTTTCTCCAGGGCCCTGTATCCAGCAGCATCGGTGTATGTTCAGCGACGGCCTTTTTCATCGGACGTCTCTCTATCCGGTATGCCGAACCGACGTGCAGTCCTGAAATCTACCGCCGCGGGTGCCCTCGTCGCGGTCGCAGGGTGTGTCGACCGAATCGGAGAGAGCATCCCTGACACCGAGGCGGGACCCGACCTGTTCCAGGCCGACGATACAACACCACAACCACTCGACGATACGGCAGTCGAGCAAGCCGGCGAGGTCGGCCGACAAGTTCGCGAGTCGGTCGTCTATCTGCAGACGGAACTCGGCCGCGGCGCCCTCGCCAGCGGGGCCGGGTTCGTGTATGGCGATGGCGATCACGTCATCACCAACGCCCACAACATCCAGGGGTCAGAGACGTTCGATCTCTGGACGTTAGATGGCGAGGCGTACGAGGCCGAGGTGGTCGACTACGTGGCGGATCGCCAGCCCGACGTGGCGCTGGTGCGTGCCGATGGGCTCGACCTTGACCCGCTCGACAGTGGGTCAGCAGAGGATCTCGAAACCGGCCAGCCCCTGCTCCAAGTTGGCCACCCATCGCTCATGGGCAACTGGGTGATAACTGCAGGTCCGATGGCCTCCTCGAGTCGGTTTCGGTCGGGGCTCCAGACACACGTCCCCGGGATGCAGGGCAACAGCGGCTCGCCACTCGTGACCCTGGATGGGCAGGTCGTTGGCCTTACGTACGGTGCAACGTCTCCAGACCTGCGCGCCCCGGACGAACCACCGGCGGGGCCGCCATCCGATGCCGCCAACACTCGCCTCGTCGGACGGATGATGTCGCTACACGTGTCGATCGAGGCCGTCAACGAACAGTACACGGCGTGGACCTGACGAATCGCCTAGCGCTCTCACCGTCTGTGCTCCGATGCACTGCAGCGGCGGTTCTCGAGCCGGACGATCTTCGAGTTCGATCCTTCGGCGGGCGCCGTCGGCTGGGTCGGCAGCACCTTCCCACGATCGGTCGCAGTGCAGACGTGTTCTCAAGAATTAACCAACACATCCCAAACCCCCCAATCGTTGTTGGTTAAGATATGCACCGATAAGCTGGCTCAACCGATCGCCATCCAGCATCACATACCACTAAACCCGAGCGTTTGCAGGGCGCACCCACCAGAAGCTGGATTGGTCCGACGATGTGGTAGTCAGACAGGAACCGCTGGCGGCTGGAAAATCGGTGTGGTCTGGGGCTCGGCCCATGTATACCGACTACACCACCGGGTCTCGCAGGTCGCTACTGACAGCGGCTGAGGAATTCCCCGAGGCTTTGCTGTACACAGGGCGCGAGTCGGTCACGAGCGGGTGATCAGAAACGAGACGTTCGGGCCGGTCGATACAGAGGAGGTATTGGTCGGCGAGGAAGCGTCCCGTTCTCGTTCTGGTTAGTCCAAGGGGACGAAATCGGTGTTTCCGCACTGGTTGCACGTCCCTTCAGTTCCGACTGGGTGCCAGCCGTCGTCTATCTCGTGTAGCGGATACGTTTCCCCGCAGTTCGAGCATTGTCCCAGTTTTGGCGGTGCACCGCCTGGGGAACCCATACTGTTGTTGTGATTATCTTCGATACGATATCAAATATTTTCCGTTCAATATGCCACACAGAAATACCGAGATCTGAACGAGTGGCATACCGTGACCGCGTTCTGAACTTATCCTCTGCATCTCGCACGCAGTTTGTCTCAGTTCTTAAGCATTTCAACAGAGCCAGTCAGTTATAAATAACCGATCAAACTGAACGCGACAGCATCTCCGACGCCGGTCTCGCCACCACCCGAGTCTTCACCTTCGTATACCACGTCCTGACGCGCAAGCGAACGGTTTTTGCGTCGACCGACGGGAGGAGACGTATGGACGAGGACACCCCCGAGGAGACGGGGCCGTCGGCGGCGGGCGGTCCCCGCGACGAGACCCCGGGATCGCCCCGCACCGACGGCGGGACGGAGCGCGCGGACGGACCGAGCGAGGACGTCGCGCTCGACCCGTGGGGGTCGGCGTCGGTCGGCGACTACGCGGACTTATTCGAGAAGTTCGGTATCGAGGCGTTCGACGACGTGGCCGACGACGTGGCCGACCCGCACTACCTGATGCGCCGCGGCGTCATCTTCGGGCACCGCGAGTACGACGCCGTCGCCGAGGCGATGGCGAACGACGAGCCGTTCGCCGCGCTCTCGGGATTCATGCCCACGGGCGACCCGCACATCGGCCACAAGCTCGTCTTCGACGAGATCATCTGGCACCAGGAGCAGGGCGGCGACGCGTTCGGCCTGATCGCCGACCTCGAGGCCCACTCCGCGCGGGGGATGTCGTGGGACGAGATCGACGAGCACGCGCGCAACTACCTGCTCAGCCTCCTCGCGCTCGGCTTCGACGCCGAGGACGGCGAGCTGTACCGCCAGTCCGACAACCGGGCGGTCCAGGACCTCGGCTTCGAGCTGGGCTCGAAGGCGAACTTCTCGGAGTTCGAGGCGATCTACGGCTTCGACGGCGAGACCAACATCTCGCACATGCAGAGCGTGGTGACCCAGACCGCGGACATCCTCTACCCGCAGCTCGTCGACGAGCCGAAGCCGACCGTCATCCCGGTCGGCCCGGACCAGGACCCGCACGTCCGACTGACGCGGGACCTGGCGACCCGCGTGCGCTACTTCAAGGTGACCGAGGCGTTCGCGAGCTTCGAGCTCGACGACGCGGAGCGCCAGCTCGTCCGGGCCGCCTACGACGCGCTCGCCGCCGACGTCGAGGACGCCGAGACCGACGTGCGCTGCGAGGACGCCGCCGCGTGGCTCGACGACTACGAGCCGCCGGCGAGAGACCCCGCTGACGGCGACGAACCGACCGGTCCCGACCTCGCCGCGGCCAAGCCGACCGCCCTCGAGAAGCTCCGCGCGGGCGGCAAGGAGCCGCTCCGACCCCGCGTGCGCTTCTTCGACCGCAACGCCACCGACGAGGCGTTCGAGGCCCTGATCGAGGCGGTCGACGGCGAGAAGCGCGTCTTCGAGGGCCACGTCGACGCCTTCGACCTCACCCGCGGCGAGGCCGAGTCGCTGGCGCGCGAAGTCGAGATCGACCACGACGGGTTCGGCTTCCGGCAGCCCTCCTCGATCTACCACCGCTTCATGACCGGGCTCACCGGCGGGAAGATGTCCTCGTCGATCCCGGCGAGTCACATCTCCCTGCTCGACGACCCCGAGGACGGCTACGACAAGGTGAAGGCGGCGACCACCGGCGGCCGGGACACGGCGGAAAAGCAGCGCGAGCTCGGCGGCGAGGCCGACGAGTGCCCCGTCTACGAGCTGTACGCCTACCTGCTCGCGGGCGACGACGACGAGCTCACGAAGACGGTGTACTCCGAGTGCGTCAACGGCGAGCGCCTCTGCGGCGGCTGCAAGGAGCAGGCCGCGGAGCTCATGCGAGAGTTCCTCGCGGACCACCAAGAGAAGCGCGAGGAGGCCGAGGAGCTGCTCGACGACCTCGACATCGACCTGGATTCGGACCGGCGCGGGACCGGCGGCGAGCACTGACGAGCGTTAGTCGCCCCGGAGTGAGTCGTCCGCTCGTCCTCCGCGAAGCGAGAGGACCTCGTCCGCCGGTCGCGCCCTCTACAGCTCTCGCTTTACGTACGCCCCGATAAGCCCGCCAACGGCGCTGAGGGCCATCGTGTAGGCGAACACGAGCGCGATGACCACGAGTACCAGCACGCCGCTACCGATCACGACGCCGGGTTCCGGGGCGACCGGTATCACCAACAGGACCAGGAACAGGACCCCGAAAACGGGGAGCGACGCTATCGCCCCGGAGATCGCACCGACCCGGAGGCCGTCGATCGACTCGCCGCCCTCGAGGTACCCCGCGAGCGCGCCGCCGAGTATGGGCGAGATACCTGTGAACGAGAGCAGGATCGTCGCGACCGCGCCGATGAGCGCGTTGAGATAGGTGTTGTCGGTGTCCATGCCCGACCTGTCGTCGGGCAGCATCATAAACGCGGAGGACGGGGCGGGGGTCGACCGTTCCCGGCCGCTTCCGTGAGCTGATTACTGGAGCCGATAGTTTATGAGGCGGGCGGTGCCTGTCACGTGTATGGCCGAGCAGGAGACGATCCACGTCGCGGACGTCAGCGAGGGGATCGGCGGCGACGCGACGGCGGATCCGGGCACCCCGGTCGAGCTCCCGGTGGTCGACGTGCTCACCGGCCGCTCGTTTATCACGGGAAAGAGCGGGTCCGGCAAGAGTAACACGGCCTCCGTCGTCATCGAGAACCTCCTCGACAACGGGTTCCCGGTGATGATCGTCGACACCGACGGGGAGTACTACGGCCTCAAAGAGGAGTACGAGATCCTCCACGCCGGCGCCGACGACGAGTGCGACATCGTCGTCTCCCCCGAACACGCCGAGAAGCTCGCCAATCTGGCCTTGGAGCAGAACGTCCCGATCATCCTCGACGTCTCCGGCTACTTAGAGGAGGAGACCGCGAACGAGCTCCTCCTGGAGGTCGTCAAGCAGCTGTTTGCGAAGGAGAAGCGCATGAAGAAGCCCTTCCTGCTCGTCGTCGAGGAGTGCCACGAGTACATCCCCGAGGGCGGCGGGATGGACGAGACGGGCAAGATGCTGATCAAGGTCGGCAAGCGCGGCCGGAAACACGGGCTCGGCATCGTCGGGATCAGCCAGCGCCCGGCCGACGTCAAGAAGGATTTCATCACGCAGTGCGACTGGCTCTGCTGGCACCGGCTCACCTGGGACAACGACACGAAGGTCGTCGGGCGCATCCTCGGCTCCAAGTACGCCAGCGCGGTCGAGGACCTCGGCGACGGCGAGGCGTTCCTGATGACCGACTGGGACGAGTCGATCCGCCGGATCCAGTTTCACCGCAAGGAGACGTTCGACGCGGGCGCGACCCCCGGGCTCGACGACTTCGAGCGCCCGGAGCTCAAGTCGGTCTCCAGCGACCTCGTCGGCGAGCTCCAGTCGATCTCCGACGAGGAGGAGCGACGAGAGTCCGAGATCGCCGACCTCCGCCAGGAGCTCGACAAGCGGGACCAGCGGATCGCCGAGCTCGAACGCGAGCTGGGGGAGGCGCGCGACCTGAGCAGCATGGCCGACCAGTTCGCCCAGGCGCTCCTCGGGAAGGCTGAGGCGCCCTACCGCGAAGGCGGGGCGTCCGTGGCCGGGAACGGGCGATCCGCGCCCGACGGCGGGAGCGGTGGCACCGGGGGCGGTGCCGGCGAGAGCGACGGCGACGACGACCAGTCCGTCCTCAAGTCGTACGACGAGGCGGTCGCGGCGACCGTGGACGGCGACGAGGCGGCGGACGCCGACACCGACACGGACGAGACCGCGGCGGACGCCGGCGACGCCGACGACGCTGACACGGCCGCCGCCGGCGACCCCGAGGCCGACGACGCGCCGCCCGACGACGTCGAGCCCGTGACGCGCGCGGACGTCGCCGAGAGCGCGCTCCGCTTCGACGACGCCGTCGAGCTCGGCACCCGAGAGGCCGTCATCGAGGAGCTCCGCGGCCGGATCGAGGCGCTCCCGGAGCTGTCGCGCGGGATGCTCCGCCACTACCGCCGCGAGGGCGTCAGCGACCCCGTCGCCGCCCACATCGACGCCGGCGGCGACGGCGACTCCGGGCACGCCTACAGCCGCCATCGTCCGGTCCGGCGGGCGGGGCTGATCCGCCACGCCGGCCGCGGCCACTACGCCTACGCCGTCCCCGACCTGATCCGCGAGGCGTACGCCGACCGGCTCGACGAGGAGAGCGTCCGCGAGATCGTCCGCGCCGTTGAGACCGCCTTCGTCCCGCCGGCCGAGCGGAGCTACCCCCCGGACGCGGACCCGACCGAGGTCGACGTCGGCGTCGGCGACGACCCGGCGGAGACCGCTTCCGACGACGAGGGCGTATCGGCCCGCGAGGGGCTCGACGCCGGCGGCGACGTCGCCGACGACGACGGTGGTGCCGTCGACTCCGACGGCGACGATCGAGACGCCACGGGGAGCACGGACCGACGGACGAGCGCCCTGAGCGACGCCGCACGCCGCCTCGCGGAGCGCGGTCGCACCGCCGACGAGTGACCGGTCAGAACGGGACGGAGAGGTGCTCGCTCGGCACCGCGTTCCGCGCAGTCACCTGCGGGTCGACCACCTGACTGACCTCCAGGCCGCCGACGAGACTGGAGAACAGGTACGCCTCCGTCCGGGAGAAGCCGTGCTCGTTCGCCAGCAGCCGCACGACGTCGCGGTTCGCGAGTTCGACCGCCGCCTCCATCGTCTCGGCGCTCGCGATCGCCTTGACCGCGTCGCCGGTGTCGACGAGGGGCCGGTCGAGCGGGACCTCGGGAGATTCGATCACGGAGAGCGTCACGTCGATCTCGGTGGCGATCTCCGCGCCGGTCCCGCACATCTCGCCGTCGGCCATCGCGGCCTTCGAGTCGCCCATCGCGAGCATCGCGCCCTCCTGGAAGACGGGGAAGTACGCGGTCGTCCCCGTCGTCATGTCGGTCGTGTCGAGGTTGCCGCCGTGGTCGTCCGGCGTCAGCGTCGACACCGGCTCCTCTGCGGTGGCGACCCCGATCGTCCCGATCACGGGATCGATCGAGACGTCGACCCCCTCGAACTCGATCCGGCCGCCGCCCGTGCCGTCGTTGCCCGCGGCGTCCACGTCGCCCGCGGCGTCGACCTCGGTGATCCGCGTCGCCGGGTGTTCGATGTCGGGATCGTCTTGCAGGAGCCCGAACCCGGGCGCCGTGAGGACTCGCCCGCGGTCCTCGGCGACGCGCACGTCCTCGATCTCGACCGTGAGCACGTCGCCGGGGCTCGCTCCCTCGACGGCGATCGGGCCGGTCGCGGCGTTCACCTCCTCCGGGATCGCGTCCAGCAGGTCGTCGTCGGTCCGGATCGCGCCGTTCAGGCTGTCGATCGTCTCGATCGTGAGCGACTCGCCGTCGGCCGCCTCGTAGACGGGGTCCATCTCCGGAGCGAACTCGTAAACGTGGCTGTCGCGGTGGGAGATCACTTCGCGTGACATGTCGGCCTCGACTCGGGGACGAGCGGACAAAAATCCCGGCGCGGACGCTCTCCGGGCGACGCGGCGGACGCGGTCCACTCGTCACTCTCGCATATGTAAACGGAAGATTCGTTTCGCGTTCGATCAACTTTACAAGTCAACATCCCCCACGAGAAGTAATGACATCTTCTCGGGAGCTGTCCCGTGTGCTTCTCGTCGTGTGTCTCGTCGCTCTCGCGGGTTGCGCGGGCGCGTCCCTCGGTGACCCGACGACCACCGACGCGACGCCCACTGACCAGTCTTCCGATAACGGGTCGGACGTCCCGACGGCCAACGGCTCGCTCGAAGTCCACTACATCAACGTCGGCCAGTCAGTGAGCACGCTCGTCGTCGGACCGGACGGCGAGACGATGCTCGTCGACACGGGCCACTACAACGACGACGGCGAGCACGTGCTCGACTACCTCCGACGACACGACGTCGAGCGGATCGACCGCCTCGTGACCTCGCACAACGACGCGGACCACATCGGCGGGAACGCCGCGATCATCGACTACTACGAGACGGAGGCCGACGGGATCGGCGCCGTCTACGACCCGGGGATCGCGGCGAGCACGCGGACGTACGGAGAGTACCTCGACGCGGTCGAGGAGCACGACGTGACGCTGTACGAGACCCGCGAGGGCGACGCGATCCCCTTCGGCGAGGTCACGGTCGACGTGCTCGGTCCCCCGGAGCCGTACCTCGAGAACGAGGCCCGCAACGAGAACAGCGTCGTGCTCAAGCTCACCCACGGTGAGACGAGCTTCGTGCTGTCCGGCGACGCCGAGGACGACCAGGAGGCGTACCTCGTCGACGCGTACGGCGAGGAGCTCCGGGCGACCGTGCTGAAAGCCGGCCACCACGGGTCGAGCAGCTCCTCGAGCGGGGCGTTCGTCGACGCGGTCGACCCGAGAGTCGCGGTCGTCTCGAGCGCCTACGGCTCGCAGTACGGCCACCCGCACGAGGAGGTGCTCGAACGCTTCGCCGACCGTTCGATCCCGACCTACTGGACGGCGACGCACGGCGACGTCGTCTTCGTCAGCGACGGCGCGAACGTCTCGGTGCGGACGCAGCGCGACGCGCCGACGGACCCGCTGTCGCTCCGCGACGGCGACCCGGTCGAGCCCGGAGCGGGCGGCGACGCGGTGGAACGGGCTCAGATAACCGGTGACGGAGCCGTCGCCGTCACCGACGGGGGCGACGGTTCAGACGGCGACGGTACGGACGGCACAGACGGCTCGGGCGGGAGCGACGACGAGACCGGCTCCGATTCGAACGGCACGCTCGCGGTCGCGGCGATCAACGCGGACGCCGCGGGCGACGACCGAGAGAACCTCAACGACGAGTACGTCGTCTTCGAGAACGCGGGGGCGGAGACGCTCGACCTGTCGGGGTGGACCGTCGAGGACGAGGCCGGGAAACGCTACGCGGTGCCGGACGGCGTGACGCTCGCCCCGGGCGAGACGCTGACGCTCAGGACGGGAAGTGGGACCGACACCGACGACGACCTCTACTGGGGCGCCGGCTCGCCGGTCTGGAACAACGGCGGCGACACCGTGACCGTCGAAAACGCTACGGGGGACCGCGTCCTTGCGGAGTCGTACGAATGACCCCACTGGACCTCTCCGACGGCGCGTACACGGCGGTCGTCGACTCGATCGAAGACGGGCTCGCGACGGTCTTCTTCGAGCGCGACGACGACGAGGTCGGAAACGCCGTCGTCGACGCCGACCGACTCCCCGAGGCCGGGCGACACGCGGACGCGATCTTGGACGTCGAGATCGAGGACGGATCGATCGCGACCGCCACGTACGATCCCGAACGCACCGAGACCCGTTCCGAAGCCGCGCAAGACCGGTTCGACCGGTTATCGAACCGACCGCCGAGCGACGATCGGGAGTAGGAGGTTGTTCGCGCGAGTCGCCGCCGCCGGCCGGGACGCGATGTTCCGCGACCGCGCCGCAGTTGCAGAGACGCTGTCGGGTGTCGCTCCAGCTTTCTCAGCCGCCCGCTGACGGTCTGGAAGTACACTTAATGAGTGTAAATGTGTATTGCTAACATGGATCGGAATAGATTCACTCCCGATCTCGAACTTGACCGGCTTTCCCCGGACGAAGCCTTCGCCACTTTGGGGAACGAAATACGGCTAGATATCATCCGGGTGCTCTGGCGGGCAGGTGCCACCTACGAATACGACGACGGCTCTGACGCCGTCGAGACGGTGCCGTACTCTGAGTTGCAAACCGAGATCGATATCGACGATAACGGGAAGTTCAACTACCACCTCGCGAAACTCTCTCCCCATTTCGTCCGATGGACCGACGACGGATACCGGTTGAGCAGTGCGGGTAAGCAGATCGCCAGAACGGTGATCGCCGTTTCCGGGTCGGAGTCCCTCGAGTTCTCCGAGGAACTCGATGAAAGTTGCCCGTTATGCGGGGCAGCCGTTGCGATCACCTACGAGGATCAATGGCTCCGAGTCAGGTGTACTGAGTGTTACGGACTGTTCGGCGATCAGGCACCGGCTGGGACGCTTTTCCTCACGAGCTATCCAGCGGCAGGTCTGACGACCCGTGACTCTGAGCAAGCACTCGCAACCGGACTCTATCGGTGTGCTCTGGACATAACCTATTTGATGTACGGCATCTGCCGTGAGTGTGCAGGGCAGATCTCCTCGTCGATGACGGTCTGTGACGTGCACGAAATGAAGGATGGTCAGTCCTGCCCCACTTGTGGAACACCGTTCCCGGTTTGGGCGGACATGCAGTGTGGTACCTGTGGGTTCGCCAAGCGGTTACCGGTCGAGATGTTCGCGACCGGTCTCGTCTTGGCGACCGAACTGACCGGCAATCCCGAGCTGGACATCGACTCACCGACGGTCCGAGAGGCCATTCAACTGCTTCAGCACAGCGTTGAGACCGACGTTTCAACGGAGCCTCTCCGCGTATCACTTCGTATTGAGGTCGAGACGACGGCGTTCACTCTCACGTTGGACGACGAGATGAATATCGTCGAGTTCGGCCGAGAACCGCGGACTGACAGCGTCGTTTCGTGATCCAGATACGTCTCGTCCTCTCGGAGAAATATTATTCTCCTAACAAATAAGCCCGACCCCGACGATCGCATTAGTCGCTCGTCTCGGGTCGGAATCCAGCGACCGGCGTCCGTCACGCGGGGTTCCCGGGGCGATATCGAGCGGCGAAACGGACGCTACCGGAGGTGACGACCGACCATGACAAGGAAATCGACGTCGACCAGTGAGGGTGTTGGCGGAGAGGACTCGATTAAGACGGCAGAGCGCGGCAGACAGGATCGCATCCTCGATTGGGGGGGTTTCCCAGGCCGCTGGGAGATCACGCGTTCGACGGCGGACACGGACGGCGAACTGTTGGAAATGCGATTCGAGATCGAAACCGTCCCCGAGGAGGGCCCGTTCGTCCACACGCATCCACACGCCGAGGAGCGCTACGAAGTGCTTTCAGGTGTGCTGGAGGTGTACGTAGACGGCGAATGGACGGAGGTAACGGCCGGTGAGGAACACACCGTCCCTCCGGGCACGGCCCATACGTTCAGGAACGCAACTCCCGTCGAGATCATAAACGTCCACGAGCCCGCGCTACGGCACGAGGCGTTCTTCCGGCGGTTCCATCGGCTCGTCACGGAGCGGGGAGTGTCGTTACCGCCGGAGGGATTCAGCGACGTCCTGCTGTTGGCGATGCTGACGACGGAACACGAGGAGGACATCTACGCGGTGAGCCCACCGCATTGGGTGTTCAAGGTCCTGACCGTCCTCGGACGTGCGTTGGGGTACCGCCTACCTGACTAACCGAAACCGCAGATGCCACCGGTGACATCCAGCAGTGCGATTCGAGACACGCAATGACACGATCATCAGACCATCGAACGGAGAGGCCAGACGCGTCGGACGGTCGACGGATATGCCGACGCAGAACCGTCCTCAGAGCGACCGGACTCGGCGCGACACTCCCGATGTTCGGAGGGACCGTCGTGGCGCGAGGGAGTCCCTCTGAACCGCGGGGCGACCGAGGTGAGACCGGAGATCCCAGCCCGCCGACTATCCACTCCCACTTCGGCTATTCGGGGACGAGTGACGACGAGATTCCGAACCGGTTGGAACCGGACGAGACCGTCGAACTCCACGTCGACGAGGACAAGATCGACGATTCGAAGCTTCCGGCCCTGACGGTCGAGTTCGGCGCGTTCCACTTCGCTCCCGCGGGGCTCCACGTGGAACCCGGGTCGATCGTCGAATTCGATTTCCACACGCCGGAGCACACGGCGACGGCGTACCACCCGGGTCAAGAGCGCCAGCGACGCGTCCCCGACGGCGTTCCGGCGTTCTCATCGACTGTCAACGAGCACCACGGGTTCTGGTTGTATCGCTTCGAGGAAGAAGGCGTATACGACCTGTTCTGTGCCCCGCACGAATGGGGCGGGATGGGCATGCGAATCGTCGTCGGGGACGATCCCGGAGATGTCGTGCGGGGTCCCGGCCGTCCACCGCTTCCGATGACCGCCGCGCTCCTCGGGACGGGACTAGACGGAGATATCGGTCATCCGGAGATGGAACCGCAGAACATCGTCGACAACGGGCCAATCTCCGGTCACGACCTGGATATCGGTCTCGAGGTAACGATAACGGCCCCGAGTTCACCCTGATATCCAGTCCGTTTTGGCTCCCGTTTTCTGTGAACGAGTGGAACCGAGTGAGAGGGGCGGTCCCACTCGGACCGACCGCCGATGATTGACTCCAGATCGAGGATATCGTCCTCCCAGAGCGGGACGTGAAACCCGCACAACTCGTCGAGACAGAGGGCTCCGATGTGCGTCGGCTCTTCTCCGAGCGAAAAGAATATATATATGAATATGATATGAATACGCATGAGCCAGAGCGAGGAACGTAAGGTCGGTGAACGGGGGCAAGTCACCCTCCCGAAAGAACTGAGAGAGAAACTGGGTATCCACGGCGGGGACGAGGTACTGGTTCACGAAGAGGACGGGAAGATCACCATCGAAAAACCGCTGTCTCGTGAGGAACTCGCTGAGGGGTACCGACGACGCGCAGCAGAATCCGAAGATCTCGCGGAGGAGATGGACGGTGTGTCTCGCGAGGCCGACGAGTACCTCGGTGATGTTCCCGAGTGGTAATCGATGGACGTTCGCCGCGGAGACATCGTCATCGTCGAGCTTGACCCGACAGAGGGGTCAGAGCAACGGGGAACACGACCGTGTCTAGTCGTGCAAAACGACGTTGGGAACGAGAACGCGCCGACGACAATCGTCGTCCCGTTCACGACCTCGCGAGGAGACGAACTGTACCCGTTCGAGGTACTCGTCTCGGCTGCCGAGTCTCCGCTCCGAGAGGACTCGGTCGCTCTCTGTAGTCAGATTCGCACGGTGTCCATCGAGCATCGTATTAATACCAGTCTCGGCTCCGTGCCGGCGTCCCGTATGGAGGAAGTGGACGAGGCACTCGAATACAGCCTCGGTCTGAGAGAACTCTAACGGCTCTCCCGCTGTTCCACTTTGTTCAGTTCGATCAGCAGCCGGAAGATCGCCTTCACGAGGTTGGCGTCGACGTCGAAGCGCTCGGCGTTCGCTCCGGCGCGCTCCATCACCCGTTCCTCCTGCCCCTCGTCCGTCGTCGGGAGGTCGCGCTCCTCCTTCACGGCCGCCACGGTGTCCGCGACGTACGTCCGGCGGGCGATCAGTTCGACGATCTCTCGGTCGATGTCCTCGATCTCGTGTCGCAGTTCGTCGAGGCTTCGGTCCTCCGCGTTCGGTGTGTCACTCATTGTAAATCGTGTGGTCACTCGACGGCCGCGCCGTCGTTTCTGGTTGTCGTTCGTCGCAGCGCTCCGGGGCGCTCGCCCCACGCGTCGGCGACCGCGTCGAGGCCGGTCTCGGGGTCGGCCGGGTCCGCGACGGCGACGACGCTCGGTCCGGTGCCCGACAGCGACACCCCGGTCGCGTGGGGCATGGCCTCGACCGCGGGGTCGGCGTCGAACCCGAGCGCGGCCGAGAACGCGAGCCCGTTGACGGTCATCGCCTCGGCGTACCGGCCGTCCAGCGCGAGGTCGGCCACGAGGTCCGCCATCGGCGCGACCGCCTCGCAGCGGGCCACGTCCGCGTCCGCGCTGTAGGCGCGCTCCGGCGGGGTCCACACGAGGACGTCCCAGTCGACGGCCTCGCGCGACCGGAGCTCGTCGGCGTCGTTGTCGGTGACGGTCACGCCGCCGAGCATCGAGGCGGTCGCGTCGTCGAACGCGCCGGTGACCGTCACGCCCGCCTCGCGGGCCGCGCGCACGCCGAGCCGGCAGGCCTCCAGCCGGGTCACGTCCGGGGTCGCGTCGTCCCCACCGCCATCGCCTCCGTCCCCCACCGTCAGCCCGAGCGCGTCGCAGGTCGCGAGCACGGTCGCGTTCGCGGCCGCGCTGGAGCTCTTGAGCCCGGCCGCGAGGGGGACGTCGCTGTCGGTCCGGACGGTGCCGCCCTCGCCGTCGCCCCACCGGTCGGTCGCGAGCGCGACGCAGCGCTCGATCAGGGCGGTGTCCGCGTCGGGGTCCTCGGCGATGGTCCCGTCGACGCCCTCGGCGTCCGGGTCGAGCGCGACGCTGGCCCGGGTCTCGACGTCGAGGCCGAAGGCCGCGCCGGTCCCCGTCGCGAGCGCGTTCAACACGGTGCCGGCGCCGAGCGCCGCGGCCCGTCCCTCCATGCACTCACGGCTCGCGAGCGCGGACAAAGAGGTAGCGATCACGGCGAGACTCTCGGCGCCGCGACCGCGGGGCCTCCCGAGCGCTCGCGAGACCGAGGACGGCCGGCTCAGACCGGATCGGCGGTCCGAACCGCGGCGTCGACCGCGTACCAGTCCACGTCGGCCGGGACGTTCGTCTCCCGGCTCCGGAACGAGATCGAGACGTCGAACCGCCGGGTGCCGTCGTCGAACCGGTCCTCTGACGTGAAGCGTCGGGTGACGTAGGCGCGGCCGACCGAGTCGCGATCGGGCGAGTTCGGGCGCGTCGCGTACGCGTCGGCGCGGAACTCGACCGTCCCGTAGGTGAACCGCCCCCTGTTCTCGACGGTGAGCCGGGCGTCGACCGTCGTCTCGTACCCCTCGTCGGTCACGTCGAGCACCTCGGCGCTCGTGACGACGAGGCCGGAGCCGTCCGGCCCGACCTCGTCGGGAACGGGCTCGTCGGCGGTCTGATCGGTACTGTCCCGGTCGGCTTCGGACTGCTCGGTGTCGGACTGACCGCCGTCGGTCTGGGCGGCGGTCGAGCCGTCACCGTCGTTTGTCGCCGAGCCGTCGTCGTCGGACTGGCCGTCGTCTTCGGGCGTCGAGCCGTCGTCTTCCGCGCCCGTTCCCGCATCCCCGTCGGCGCTCCCGTCCGACTCCACGAGACAGCCGGCGAGCAGGCCGGGGACGCCGGCGGCGAGCAGCCGCCGCCGGGAGAGCGGGCGCCTCACGGGCTCCCCCTCTCCGCCGTCCCGTTTAAATGTGGACATCGATCCCGCATCGGTCACCCCGTCACCGACCCGAGCGCGCCGGCCGCGGCGCCGACGACGGCCGAGACGACCGCGGTCGTGAGCGTCGGTCCGAGCGCGTCCGCGATCCCGTGCGCCTGCGTCGCGGCCTCGCCCTGCGAGGCGACGACGAGGACGACGACGACGAGCCCGTATATCAGCGCGCCGGCCCCGCCGCCGACCCCCGAGGTCGCGGCCGCCTCTTGGACGTCGTACGCGCGGGACCCGAACAGCACGCCGAGGACGCCCGCGAGGAGCGGCGCGGCGACCAGCGCCGCGGCGGTGACTGCGAGGTACGACTGCGCGACGAACACCGGGCCGAATCGCGCGGTCTCGCCGGTCGCGGCGGTCGCGAGCGCGGTCTCGGCCCAGCCCGTCCCGACCGCGGCGACGAGGCCGACGCCGACGCCGACCACCGCGAACACCGCGGCCGTGAGGCCGACTCCGTTCGCGTTCATCAGACTACCACCCACCCGTCGGCCAGTCTGCCCTGCCATCCGGCGCGCTCCTCCCACGCGTCGCCGGAGAACCCGACGGCGAGGAGGAACTCGCCGGCCCGCGCGACGTAGCCGTACTGGACGCCGGCGTGCTCGTCGAAGCCGTAGCGCTCCCCCTTCGCCTCGTCGTGATAGAGCCGATGCCAGCGGGCGGGGTCGTCGTCTACCGAATCTCCACCGTCGCCGGCGGACGAGTCTCCTCCGTCGCCGTCGGCGGATCGGTTCCCGGAGAAATCCGAACCGGCGACGGTCGACTCGGGGTCGATCGGTGCCCGCCCCTCCGTCGACGCGTCGTCGAGGACCGCTTCGAGCCGTTCGCTCGCGGTCTCCGTGTCCGGGTAGCGCTGGACGTACAGGGGCGTCCCGTCGAGCTCGTAGGCCCACCCCTCGAACGTCTCGCTCGGCCGGTTTCCGGCCGGCGGGCGGGTGGCGAACGCGACGAACAGCTCCTCGGTCCGGTCTTCGGGACGGGGGACCGGTCCCAGTCGGGCGCGGAGCTCCTCGCGGCGGTCCGACCCGTAGGCGCCGCCGTATATCCGCGGTATCCGCGATCGGTCGTACCGGTCGTCGTCGTACGGCTCGTGGGCGAACGCCGCGAATCCGCGGCTCGCTAGCGCGAGCTCGACGAACGCGGTTCCCCGGATCTCCCGCCGTCGCTCGTCGCTCTCGGGGAGCGGATACAGCAGCCGGTCGAGCAGGCGGTTGTGGATCGGGTCGCGGGAGAACGCCTCCGCGACGTAGGTCGCGGTGCCGATGCTCGCGAACCCCCGGCGCATGCGGTCGAGTTCCTCCAGAAAGCGGTCCACGTCGTTCCGAGGAGCGATCGTCCGGAGCTCCTCGACGTGGCGCCGCGCCCGCCCGCGGATCCGGGCCTCCGGGCGGAAGTGCGGCTCCAGGGCCTCGGCGGCGCGCTCGGCGGCGGCGCGCGCGGCCGCGTCCAAGCGGTCGGCCATCGCGAGGGTCACCGCGTCGTTCGCGTCGGCCTCCGCACGGACGGAGTCCACCGCGTCGACGACGTTGGCGATCGCGTCGCGGTAGGTCGCGACCGCGTCGGGGTACTCGGTCGCGAACCAGACCGCGTCGTCGACGACGTTCCGGGTCGCGACAGCGAGCGCCTCGTTCTCGACGGGAGCGGGGTCCTCGACCTGCTCTCCGTCGCCGCCGTCCGTCTCCCCGTCGCCGCCGTCGCCCGCGTCCGGAGGGCTCTCGTCCGGGGCCGCGTCGGGGTACTCGACGCCCCGCACGCCGAGGCACCCCGCTATCCCGGCGGCGAGCCCGGTTCCGGCGCCCAGCAGCCCCCGTCGCGTCCGTTGCATGGAATACCTTCCCGGCGGCGGGGACTTAAATGTGGGACGCCGATTCTCGGGACTGAGGGCGCCCGTAGTCGATCGCCCCGCGACAGTCGATCGGTCGGTCGACGCGAGCGCCGCCGCCGAGCGCGCCCCTTTTGAGGCGGGCGACCCGAGCGTCGCGTATGTCAGCGCCTTCACGCAGCGACGTCCCGCCGACGTCGATCGGGATCGACCTCCGCGAGGAGGGGGTCGTCGTCGAGTACCTCGACGGCCGGACGACGCTCTACCGCGGCGCCCCGGACGCGGTCGAGGGATCGGTGACCGCCGGCCCCGGCAAGGAGACGCACGTCCTCGTCACCGACCCGACGGAGACCGAGGGCGTGATGACGTACGTCAACGACTACAACACCGACGACGAAATTCTGGAGGAGTCCGGCGTCGGCCGCGTCCTCGTCGAGGAGGGCGAGCGCGACGAGGTGTTCCCCGGCGTGATCGTCGCCCGCACGAACCAGCGCAACGAGGTGATCGCGGACCCCGAGATCGCCGGCGGCCGCGTGTTCGTCTTCGTCGAGGACGGCTGGACCGAGGGGAGCTTCGAGATCGTCGAGGGCCCCGAGGACGGGCTCGACGCGCACCGGTGAGCCTCGCGAAGCCCTGGCGCGACCTCGACCGCTCGACCGTCGGGAGCGCGCCGAGCCGCTACGCGCTGTACGAGCTCGGCGACGCCGACGGCGACACGGTCGGGTTCGGCGCGGGCGTGCTCCGCGACGAGCTGAAGGAGGCGCTCGCGTACGGGGACGCGGAGCGGGTGCGGTGGGAACTCGCCGACTCGGCCGAGCACGCGGAGCGCCTGCTCGCCGAGCACGTCGAGGACTGACGGCCCGCCCGTCGCGGGGGCGACCTCCGGACTCGGGCGTCCCGAGCGAGCGGGAACGACCGACAGACGAAAGTCCCGCGGCCGCCGACGAGTAGCCATGAGCGACGAGGCGGACGAGGGCGACGAGGTGTTGCGCGCCAGCGACATCGGCGGGGAGGGACCGCCGATCGAGGAGAAGCCGTACAAGATCGTCTTCGAGGCCAACAAGTGCTTCGGGGCGGGGAAGTGCGCCGAGGTCGCCGACAACTGGGTGATGGACGTCCAGAGCGGGATGGCGAAGCCGCGGTCGTACTACATCGGCGAGGACGAACTGGAGGAGAACGTGCGGGCGGCAGAGGTGTGTCCCGCTAAGAAGGAACGGGGCGTAATCCACGTCGTCGACCGACGCACGGACGAGGAGATCGCGCCCGACCCGCACGGCGACGGCACGCTCTCCGTCGACTGGTAGCGGGTCGACGTCGGCCGACCGTCCTCCCGGCGACGCCGCCCATCCGAAAGGCGTTTCACCCCGCCGCCGGAACCGGAATCCGGGCGGGGGTGGCTGAGCCTGGCCAAAAGCGGCGGACTTAAGATCCGCTCCTGTAGAGGTTCGAGGGTTCGAATCCCTTCCCCCGCATGCTGTCGCGAGCATCCCGCGAGCGACAGCACTGGGCCGAGAAGGGATTCGAAGCGGGGAACGAAGCGAGCGCAGCGAGCGGAGTGACCGTGGTTCGAATCCCTTCCCCCGCATGCCGTCGGGAGCACCCCGCGAGCGACGGCACTGGGCCGAGAAGGGATTCGAATCAGGGAGGTCGCGCGCAGCGAAGCGAGCACGTCCGACTGTGGTTCGAATCTCTTCCCCCGCACTCCTGCGGCGAGCACGCGGGGCGACTCGCGGAGAGCGGACGCCCGCGGACCGTGCCCCGTCGAAACTCCAACGGGCGATCTACGCCGATCCGTCGGCGGTCATAGCTGGGCGACGACGTCCCTGACAAAATATGTCAGACACTCGTCCAAATATATTCGGTGCAAAGACTTTGTTACCTCACGGTCGATCCAAGTTGTCGAGAGTATAACACGCATCTTGTCACACAACCGTTATGAATATCAAAACGAGTAGGGACGGAGACGTCCCCGTATACAAAGTCGATCTGGACGAGGCCACCGACCGATCGACGAGCAATGTAGTGGTCAGCAGTATCGCAGACTTGACTGGCCGAGACCCGAACGACCTCGATCCGTTGTGGGACAGCGTGGATCCGGAAGCGTTGGACTCGTTCGTGGACCACGCGAGCGAATACTCGACTCCGTATCAGCTCTCTTTCCAGTACCAGGAGCACACGGTCGACATCGTCGAGAACCGATGGCTTCGGATCACCCCAACCGAAGAAGCGACTTCGTCCGCGAGCGATTAGCTCCCGACGGTACGGCTCGTCCGGATTTCTCGACCGAGAGCGACTCTCCGTAGACCGGTCTCTCCGCGCTCGTCGCGGCGGGTTCGCGGCCGGAACCGCGTCGGAGGAAGATGCGTACGACGGAGCCGCGTGGGAGGACCGACCTAACAGCAGAACATGAACGGGTACACCAAGGCGACGCGGTCGCCCTCCTCCAGCTTCGTGTCGAAGCCGTTCTCGTTCTCGTTGAAGTGGCCGTTCACGAGGATCCGGGCGTACGCGATGGTCTGCTCGCCGAGCGGGTTCTTCGTCCACGTGCCGGGGAGCTCCTCGGGCGTCGGCGCCCACCCGCTGTGGGTCGCGTCCGCCTCGGTCTCGGCGATGAGCATGTCCTGCAGCTCCGGGTACTCCGCGAACAGCTCGTCGAGGAACTCGCGGAGCGTGTCGCCAGCGAACGTGTACTCGAACTCGTACTCGCCCAGCTCCGTGCGGACGTGGCCGGTACAGCGGACGGTGACGGTCGTCTCCGCCTCGGTCTCGGGCTCCGCCGCGGCGTCGCCCGCGTCGTCCGTCGCCTCCTCGCCGGCGGCCTCCGCCGCCTGCTGACTCGATGACATACCCCTCCGTAGGGCGTTCCCGGGCGTAAGCGCCGCCACGAACATGTTCGCGTACCGGTTTCGGCTCGGCGACCTCGGCGGGCGTCCCGGCTCGCGGGAACGGCGGCCGAACATGTTGCCGCTAAACTGATAGGGCGAGCGGGGGCAATCCCCCGCCGATGGAGCTCACACGGAAGACTATCGCGAAGGTCATCGTCGCGGCGTTCCTGCCCAACCTGGTCGTGATGGGCGCCGGGGCGTGGTTCGCGTATCAGGAGGCGCCGCCCATTCCCGAGGAGGTGGTCGGCCCCGACGGCGACGCGGTCGCGACCGGCGAGTCGATCCGGGACGGGAAGGCGGCGTTCCAGCAGTACGGACTGATGAACCACGGGTCGATCCTCGGCAACGGCGCGTACTACGGCGAGGACTACACCGCCGACACGCTCGACCTGAAGGCCGCGCACATGCGCGAGTACTACGCGCGGGAGGAGTACGGGACCGGCTACGACTCGCTCGACGCCTCTGAGCGGGCGGGGATCGACCAGACGGTCCGCGACGACCTCGACAGCGCGCACGACGGCGGGGCGATCGAGTACTCCGCCGCGGAGGTGTACGCCCACGAGCGGGTGCGCGAGACGTACGTCGAGCGGTACCACGAGGGCGACCACGACCGGGGCGTCCCCGTCGGGATGATCGAGTCTCGCGAGGGGGCCGAGGAGTTCGCCGACTTCGCGCTGTGGACGGCGTGGTTCTCCCACACCGACCGGCCCGGATCCGACAACTCCTACACGAACGAGTGGCCATACTCGCCGCCCGCCGGCAACGACGCCACCGGCGCCGCGATGGTGTGGAGCGTGATCGCGATGGTGCTGCTCGTCGGCGCGGCCGGCGCCGCCATCCTGCTGTACAAGTCGGTGAAGCTCCCGGAGCCGTCGGCCGAGGGCATCTCGGTGCCGGAGCCGGGCGACGTGAGCGTCTTCCCGAGCCAGCGCGCGGCGCTCAGGTTCGTCCCCGTCGCCGCCGGATTGTTCCTCGCGCAGGTGTTGCTGGGCGGGTTGCTGGCGCATTTCTACATCGAACGCGCGGGCTTCTTCGGGATCGAGGAGCTGTTCGGCGTCCACATCCTCCAGCTGCTCCCCTTCGCCATCGCGAAGACGTGGCACATCGACCTCGGCATCCTCTGGATCGCGTCGACGTGGCTCGGCGCCGGGCTGTTCCTCCCGCCGCTCCTGACCGGCCACGAGCCGCGGAATCAGGCCCGGTACGTCAACGTCCTGCTGGGCGCGCTCGTGGTCGTGGTCGGCGGCGGGATGGCCGGCATCTGGCTCGGCGCCAACGGCTACCTCCCCGGCGAGCTCTGGTGGCTCCTCGGCAACGAGGGGTTGGAGTACCTCGAGGTCGGAAAGGTGTGGCAGGGCGGCCTGCTCGTGGGGTTCGTCCTCTGGGCCGTGCTCGCGGTCCGGGGACTCAAACCCCTGCTCGACCGCGAGCCGATATACGGGCTCGCGCACATGATCCTCTACGCGGGCGGCTCGATCACCCTGCTGTTCGTCGCCGGCTTCCTGTTCACGCCGTCGACGAACATCGCCGTCACGGAGTTCTGGCGGTGGTGGGTCGTCCACATGTGGGTCGAGGGCGCCTTCGAGTTCTTCATCGTCGCGATCATCGGGCTCACCTTGGTGTCGATGAACCTCCTCACCCGTCGCAGCGCCGAGAAGGCGGTGATGCTGCAGGCGCTGCTGGTGATGGGGACCGGCGTCATCGGCGTCTCCCACCACTACTGGTGGGTCGGGATGCCCGACTACTGGGTGCCGATCGGGAGCGTCTTCTCGACGCTGGAGCTGCTCCCGCTGATCTTCATCCTCTACGAGGCCATCGGTCAGTACCGGGCGATGACGGGCTCCGGCGGGTTCCCCTACACGCTCCCGTTCATGTTCATCGTCGCCAGCGGGGTGTGGAACTTCGTCGGCGCCGGGGTGCTCGGCTTCTTCATCAACCTCCCGCTCGTCAACTACTACGAGCACGGCACCTACCTCACCGTCGGTCACGCCCACGCGGCGATGTTCGGCGCCTTCGGGTTCCTCGCGCTCGGGATGGTCGCGTACATGCTCCAGCTGTCGATCGACCCCGACCGCTGGGACGGCTCGTGGCTCCGCGCCTCGTTCTGGCTCTGGAACGTCGGGCTCGCGCTGATGGTGTTCGTCTCAGTGCTCCCGGTCGGATTCCTCCAGCTCGACGTCGCGTTCACGGAGAGCTACGCCGCGGCTCGCAGCCTCGCGTTCTACGAGCGACCGCTCGTCCAGGCGCTGTTCTGGGCGCGGCTCCCGGGCGACACGCTGCTCATCCTCGGCACCGTCGTCTACGCCGCCGACGTGGTTCGGAAGCGCTTCGTGCTCCGGCGCTCCGAGGACGACCCGACCGTCGACGACATGGCCGTCGCGGAGGGGATCGTCGGCGGCGACGACGACTGAGCGGGCGACCGCTCACCGCAGTCGGTCGCTCACCGCAGTCGGTCGCTCACCGAAGCCGGTCGTTCACCGCGCGCCGGATGCGGTCAATGAAGCCGGAGTCATCGACGGACCGGGGCTCGATGAGCTCCCAGTCGGCCCGCTCGGCCGCCTCGCGGATCGGGCGGTACTCGAAGCCGACGTGCGTCGCGACGCGGCGGTCGGACGGGGAGGTCCCCACGAAGACGTGTCGGGGCGTGTCGGCCTCGTCGTAGACGTCGCCGAGCGTCCCCCACTTGTCCCAGTTGCGGAGCGCGTAGTCGTTCTCGACGCCGTGTTCGCGGACGAACCGCTCGACTGCGTCGGCGTCGTTGGCGACGATCCCGACGTACCGGCTCCACCGGCGGGCCTCCGCGAACGCCGCCGCGGGGTCGGCGAGCCGCCGCGCCGCGCCGAGCGAGAGGACGAGCGTCAGCTCGCCGCTCCGGGTCGCGGGGTCGTCGTCGACGTCGAGGCTCATGGACGCTCGTTTGCGGTTCGACCGCGACCGACTAAACCGTGTGGGGAGGCTTATGAGGGGCGCGGGCGTCGCTGGCGGTGACATGGAGTTCGAGGCCACCTTCGGCACGGACGCGCCGGTGATCGGCATGGTACACCTCCCGCCCCTCCCGGGCGCGCCGAAGGCGCCGGCGGACGGCGCCCGCGCGATGCGGGACGCGCTCGACCGCGCCGCGGCCGACGCCCGCGCCCTCGACCGCGGCGGCGTCGACGGGGTCATGATCGAGAACTTCGGCGACGCCCCCTTCTACCCCGACGACGCGCCGAAACACGTCGTCGCGGCGGTCACGCGCGCCGCGACCGCGGTCGCCGCCGAGACCGACCTCCCGATCGGGGTCAACGTCCTGCGGAACGACGCCGAGGCCGCGCTCTCCGTCGCGGCCGCGGTCGGCGCCGACTACGTCCGGGTGAACGTCCACACCGGCGCCCGCGTCACGGACCAGGGGATCGTGCAGGGGAAGGCCCACGAGACGCTCCGGCTCCGGGAGGCGCTCGGCGTCGACGTCGGGATATTCGCCGACACCGACGTGAAGCATTCCGCGCCGCTGTCGGCGGAGGGACACACCGCGGAGTCGTTCGCCGACACCGCCGAGCGCGGCCTCGCCGACGCCGTCGTCGCCTCCGGACGGGGGACCGGCGAGGAGACCGACCCGGAGGCGCTGGCGGCGGTCGTCGCCGAGCGCGACGCGCACGGGCTCGACACGCCGGTCCTCGTCGGGAGCGGAGCCACCGCCGAGACGGTCGCCGACGCCCTCTCGGTCGCCGACGGCGTCATCGTCGGCACGGCGCTCAAGGAGGGCGGCGAGACGACCGCTCCGGTCGACTCGGAGCGGGTCGCCGAACTCGTCTCGCGGGCGGACGAGGCGCGGTGAGTTCGAACCGGACTCGGGTCACGCCCGCGCCGCGAGGAACCGCTCGACCGCCTCGCGGGTCGGAAGCCCGCCCTGTGCGAACCGCTCGGTGCAGTTGATCGCGGCGACCGCGGCCGCGAAGCGGACGCCGTCAGCGAGCGCGACGGACCCCGCGGCCGCGGCACCGCCGCCGTCTCCCGCGACCCACCGATCGATCAGCCCGGCGACGAACGCGTCGCCGGCGCCCGTCGCGTCCACGACGTCGACGTCGAAGGCGTCGAACCGGCGAACGCCGCCGTCGGCGATCACCGTCATCCCGTCGCCGCCGTGCGTGAGGACGGCGCGGGGCCAGGCCGCCTCGGCGGTGTCATCGCGGGAATCGTCGACCGGCCCGGTCCGCGCCCGCTGCGCGGCCGCGATCCGCTCGACTGCGGCTGCCTCGCCCCCGAAGTAGGCCGCGGCTGCGACGTCGCCGGCGACGAACAGGTCGGCGGCGTACAGGAGTCGGTGAACGGTCTCCGGTTCGGTGCCGCGGCCGACGAGCTCCTCGACCGGACCAGAGAGGTCGAAGACGAGCGCGGGCGGGTCGGGGGTCGCCTCGACGAGTTCGAGAACGCCCCGCGAGACCGCGTCGGGCGTGTAGCCGGTGAGGAAGGCGACGTCGGCGGCGGCGATCGCCTCGCGGTCGGCGGCCGCGAGGCGGAGTTCGCGGAAGCTCTCGCCCGTCGTGACGATCGCGCGCTCACCGTCGGGCGCGCTGAGGACGAGGGAGCGGGTCGACGGGTCGTCGCCGACCGCCACGCGCGAGGCGTCCACGCCGGTCTCGGCGAGGTACTCGCGGGCGCGGCGGCCGTACTCGTCGTCGCCGACGCGGCTGACGAGGCCGACGTCGCGGCCGAGGCGGTCGAGCGCGACGGCGACGTTCGCGCCGACGCCGCCGAACGCGGACGTCACCTCGCTCGCGTACGCGCCGCCGTCCGGCTCGGGGAGGTTGCTGACGGCGTACCACTCGTCTATCGCCGCGGCGCCGACCGCGACGATCGAGGGGGTCTCGCTCATCGGGACGGCGGAGTTCGGCCGGCCGGCACGCTACGGCTCCCCCGTCCCGTCGCCCCCGTAGAACGACTCGTGGAGCGCCATCGCGGCCTCGGTCGCGACCGGCCCCTCGACCGTCGTCTCCCCGTCTGCCCGGCGGATAACTTCCTCGCAGGGGATCGCGACGACGTCGCCGGCGAGCTCGTCGAGCGTCGCGCCCGAGACGCCGAAGACGACCCGGCCGAGTCCGGCGTAGTGGATCCCGGTCGCGCACATCGGACAGGGCTCCGTGCTGGCGTACATGGTACAGCGCGCCCGCTCGTCGGCGTCGAGCTCGCGGCCGGCCCGCCGCGCGAGCGCCAGCTCCGGGTGGGCCGCGATGTCGTCCCCGCTCCGGATCTCGTTGCGTGCCTCGGCGACGACCTCGCCGTCGACGACGAGGAGCGCCCCGAACGGGGTGTTCCCGCGCTCCACCGCCTCCTCGGCGAGCTCGATCGCGCGGCCGACGAACGCGCGGTCGCTCGCCTCGACGCGGCCGTCCCCGCTCTCGCCTCTCTCAGTCGGCTCCGTCATACGGGCGTGTTCGACCGCGGGCACCTAATCCTTCCTGCGATCCGGTGGGTCGTCCCCGCTCTCGTCGGTCGGGGCGCTTTCGTCGGTCGAATCGCCGTCTTCGGTCGGCCCGTCCGCATCCCGCGACCGCCGCACGTCGCGGAGCGCGTCGACGGCGTCGTCGGTCGCCGCGGTCCGGGTCTCGTTCGCGGCGTCCGGGTCGAGGCCCGCGGGCTCCCCGTCAGCGTCGCTCTCGTCGTCGGAGGCGTCCTCGGCCGGCGGTTCACCGGCCTCGTCGCCGCCGAGATCCCCGGCGATCCACGCGCGCAGTCGCGACAGGAGCCCCATCGGTCGTCAGTAGTTCCGGAACAGCAGCGCGCGCACGTCGTCTTTGGTGCGCGCCGTCTCGACGTCGCCGTCGGGCAGTTCGACCTCGTACCGCGCGTCGCCGTCCGCCTCGCGCCACTTGTCGTCGTGGGTGTCGAGGAGGCTCATCATCGCGTCGAGCTGGCTGGCGCCGGCGTCGTCGCCCGCGTCCTCGACCGCCGCCCCGTCGTCCGCCGACTCCGGCGCCTCGCTCTCGTCGGCGGGGGACGGTTCGCCCCCGTCGCCGCCGAGGTCGACGTCGACCCACGAGAACGGGTCCGCCGACAGCGACTCGGCCGCGTCGAGGACCGCGTCGACCAGCTCGGCCTTCGTCATGTCGCTGCGGCCGGCCACGTCGAACGCGGCCGCGACCTCGTACAGGTCCATCTCCTCGGCGGCGTCCGGGTCGCCGCGCCGGCGCGGGCGCGATTCGAGCCGCTCGCGGGCGCGGTCGCGGTCGAACGGACGGTCGCCGTTTGAGGTCGTGTCCGCCGCGTCGCCGGGCGCGTCCCCTCCGAGCGCGGCCGGGTCGGCCTCGCGCTGGGGGTCGTCGACGGCGTCGGCCAGATCGAGGAGGTACGCGAGCGTGTCCTCCGCGTCGACGGAGGCGTACGGGCCGGCGTGGGTCGCCGTCAGTTCCTCGCGGAGCGACTCGATGCGGTCGCGGTGGTCGTCGGTTATCTCGATGGTCGGCATTGTCAGTCGTGGTCCTCCTGGAAGCGAGCGAACGCGTCCTCCCAGCTCTCGACGAGCCGCGGCTCGCCCGAGTGGTCGGCCTCGACGCCGGCGTAGCCGCAGTCGTCGCAGGCGATCGCCGTCGCCCCGCCGAGCGCGAACGTGGACAGCGTCGTTCCGCAGCGGGGGCAGTCGAGTGGCACGGGCTATCGCCTGAAGGGTGGACCCGTGCCCTCAAAAGCGCACGGGGTAACGCGGTCGCGGCGACCGCCGACGCCGCGGGGCAACAATCATTAGAGTCGGCGGCGACGCTCCCGTATGAGCGAGTCGAACGCGGAGAACCGCCTGCTGGAGTACTACCGGCGCTACGTCGGCGACCCCGACCGAACGATCGACGTGTACGCGGGGTTCGGACTCTTCTTCGCCGGGATCGGACTCGGGCTGGTCGGCGTCGCGATCTTCCTCTACAGCGCGACGCTCCCGCCCGAGGCGCTGTCGACGTACGGGGTGAAGGAGGTCGCCGCCGTCGCCGCCGCGGTCGGGCTGCCGGCCCTCCTGCTCGGCGTCGTCGTCCTCCTGCCGGTCGACCGGCGCATGCTGTACCTCGCCGGCGTCGGCACCGCGATCACGCTCGTCGCGATCGGGCTGTTCGCGTGGGCGTACCCGTACAACTGGAACGTGCCAGACTCGGCCGACTACAGCGCGCAGGTGGTCGCGGTGTACACCCTCGGGCTCGTCGCCGTCATCGCCGCGACCGGCGGCGCCCTGGTCGCCCACCGCGTCGAGCGCGCGACGGGCGTCGCCGCGGGCGGCGCGGCCGGGGGCGGCGCGGCGGCGGGCGCCGCGGGCGGTTCGAGAGCCGAGGGGGCCGCCGGTGCGGGCGGCGACGGCGAGGCGGTCACGGACGCCGAGGTCCGGGCCGACATCGAGCGCGAACTGGAGGACGCGGAGCTGACGTGGGGTGGCGTCGAGCGGAGCGAGACGCGCCGGCTGGAGCTGGACACGAGCGCGGTCGACGACGTCGACGTCGACCGCGAGAAGCTCGCCGGCTCGGCCACGGAGACCCGGACGACCTCCGGGACGGTCAACGACGCGGTCTCGGAGCTGAAGGGGCTCCAGGGCGGCGAGAAGAAGACCGCGAGCGGCTCGGGGACCGACGACCAGGCCGCGAAGCTCCGCGAGCTCCGGGAGCGACAGCGGCAGGAGGCCGAGGCGGACGACGAGGGGTCGGTCGTCGAGCGGATCAAGGGGCTGTTCGGCTGAACGCGTCGTCTATCGTTGCCGTCGGCGACACCGCGAACACCTCCGGTCCCAGCCGCTCGCCTGTACGCGATCGATAATTCTGCAACGAACACCTCCAAAGCCCCAGCCTCGAGGACTCGCGCGGCTCGTTGTCGTTCGAAAGACGCTTCGCGCCTCTGGCAGCCGGCGGCACCGCCGCCGGCGACTGCCCCTTTGAGTTCCACCCCGCACAGCAACCGCAGCCTCACGCCTCCCCAGCCTCGCGGCTCCCTTCGGTCGCCGCGTCCCTCGCGCGTGCGACTCGCGCCCGGTGGGCGCTCGTCGGCACGCGCCACCGCACATCCATTTTATAAATAAGCGTCAGACGCCTCTCGCGCATTTAAGTATCTCCCGTCGCCTACTTCGGGTGTGTCCAGCGTCACGGTCAGCATCGATCCCCACGTCCACTCGGACGAGAGCTACGACGGCCACGAGCCGATCGAGCTCATCCTCGAACACGCCGCGGAGATCGGACTCGACGCGGTCGTGATCACCGACCACGACGTGATCGGGGAGTCGAAGCGGGCGGCCGAACTGGCCCCGGAGTACGGGCTGATCGGGATCCCCGGCGTCGAGGTGTCGACCGCGCACGGCCACCTTCTGGCGGTCGGCGTCGAGCGGATGCCGCCGCGTCGACGCCCCTACGACGAGACGATCGCGTGGATCCACGAGCGCGGCGGGGTCGCGATCGTCCCGCACCCGTTCCAGCGCTCGCGCCACGGCGTCCGTCAGCGGAACATCCCGGTTCCCGAGACGGACGACGAGGGGGCCCTCGTCGCCGACGGCGACCCTGTCGACGAGGTCGACGCCGTCGAGGTGTTCAACGCGTGGCTGTTCACCGGCTACCGGAACCGGCGCGCGCGGCGCTTCGCGGCGACGTACGACTATCCCGGCGTGGCCGCCAGCGACGCGCACCACCTGGAGTACGTCGGGCGCGCCTTCACCGAGGTGCGGATCGAGGGCCGCGAGTCGGCCGCCGACGTCACCGCGACCGACGTCCTCGACGCGATCCGGGACGGGACGACCACGGTCGACGGCCGCCGGGCCCCGATCCGGATGGCCGCGAAGCACTACGTCGGCGCCGCGGGGCGCAAGTCCGGCTACTACGCCCGGACCGGTGCGGTCCGAAGCGCGACCGCGGCGCGGCGAGGGGTCGCGGAGACGCTCTCGACCGCCCGCGTCGCGGCGATTCAGGGGACTCACCGCGCGGCGCGAGTCCTCTCGTGGATCACCTGAGGCGCACGCGACCGCGTCGCGGTGACGACGTACTCGCGGTCTGCCCCGCGTCGCCGCGACCGCCCGGAGAGCGGGGTTTTTGCACGCGGGCCCGAAACGAACGCCCATGAGCCACGACAGACGCGAGGCCGGCTTCAAGCGGCGGACCCGCGTCGCGGACGCGCTGGCGACGCTGCTCGACGCCGCCGAGCCCCACGGCCGGACCGAGTCGGTGCCGGTCGCCGACGCCGACGGCCGGGTCGTCGCCGAGCCGATCGACGCGCCGGCGCCGGTCCCGAGCTACGACCGGGCGGCGATGGACGGGTTCGCGGTCCGCGCCGAGGACACCTTCGGCGCCTCCGACCGCTCGCCCGCGGTGTTGCGCGCGGCGGAGACCGAGGCCGAGTCGATCGCGCCCGGCGAGGCCGCGCGGGTCCACACGGGGAGCGCGGTCCCGGAGGGCGCGGACGCGGTCGTGATGATCGAACAGGTCGAGGAAGTCGGCGACGAGGTCGAGGCGTTCGACGCGGTCGCGACCGGCGAGAACGTCGGCGAGGCCGGCGAGGACGTCGCGGACGGGCAACGGCTCTTCGACGCGGGGCACACGCTCCGCCCCTCCGATCTCGGGCTCCTGAAGTCGGTCGGGCTCGACGCGGTCCCGGTGTACGAGCCGCCGACCGTCGCCGTGATCCCGACCGGCGAGGAGCTGGTCCAGTCCGATCCGGACCCCGGCGAGGTGATCGAGACGAACGGGCTGACCGTCTCGCGGCTGGTCGAGCGGTGGGGCGGCGAGGCGCGCTACCGCGACGTCGTCACCGACGACGAGGACGCGCTCGCGGCCGCAGTGGAGGCCGACCTCGACGCAGACGTGGTCGTCACCACCGGCGGGTCGTCGGTCGGCGAGCGCGACCTGATCCCCGAGGTCGTCGACGGGCTCGGCGAGGTGCTCGTCCACGGTGTCGCCCTGAAGCCGGGCCATCCGGTCTGTCTCGGCGTCGCCGACGGCACGCCGGTCGTCTCCTTACCCGGTTACCCGGTCGCCTGCATCGTCAACGCCGCGCAGTTCCTCCGGCCGCTCCAGAAGCGCGTCGGGGGGACGACCGCCGACCCCTTCCCGACGCGGCGCGCGGTCCTCGACCGGAAGGTGCCGAGCGAGCCCGGGACGCGGACGTTCGCGCGAGTGGCGCTCGACGAGAGCGAGGGCGACGAGGAGGGGGACGCGGCGGACGCCGACGACGCCGGTCTCCCCGTCGCCACGCCGACCCGCGCGAGCGGCTCCGGCATCCTGTCGAGCGTCGCGCTCGCGGACGGCTGGGTCGCGGTGCCGGAGCCGCGGGAGGGGTTCGACGCGGGCGAGGTCGTCGACGTCGAGATCTGGGAGGTGACGCCGTGAGCGACCGCAAGGAGTTCCGCGACCTCGCGACGCCCGAGGCGGCCCGCGAGGCTATCGCCTCGCTCGACCTCGCGCCGGAGCCGGAGACGGTCCCGCTGGGGGAAGCCCGCGGGCGCGTCCTCGCGGAGCGGATCGACGCCGCGATCGACGTGCCCGGCTTCGACCGGGCGTCGATGGACGGGTACGCGGTCCGCGCCGAGGACACCTTCGGCGCCGACGAGGTCGATCCCGCCGAGCTGGACCTCGTCGGGGCGGTCCACGCCGGCGCCGCGCCCGAGGTGACCGTCGCGCCCGGCAGCTGCGCGGAGATATCCACGGGCGCCGTGATGCCCGAGGGCGCCGACGCGGTGGTGATGGTCGAGCGCACGGACGAGCTGAGCGCGACGGGGGAAGGGAACGCGGAAGAGGGGTCCGACCGCATCGCGGTCCGGACCGCCGTCGCACCCGGCGACCACGTGATGAGCGCCGGCGCGGACATCGCCGCGGGCGCCCGAGCGCTCGGCCCCGGAACGCGGCTCACGCCGCGCGAGATCGGGCTGCTCTCCGCGCTCGGCGTCGACGAGGTCCCGGTCGAGGGAAAGCCGCGCGTCGGGATCGTCTCGACCGGTGACGAGCTGGTGCGCCCGGGCGAGGACCTCGACCCCTCGCGCGGGGAGATCTACGACGTGAACTCGACGACGATCGCCGCGGGCGTCGAGGAGGCCGGCGGCGAGCCGGTCCTCTACCCGCACGCCGGCGACGACTACGACGAGATGGAGCGGCTGCTCCGGCGCGCCGCCGACGAGTGCGACCTCGTGCTCTCGTCGGGATCGACGTCGGCGAGCGCCGTCGACGTCATCTACCGTGTGATCGAGGAGCGCGGCGAACTGCTGCTCCACGGCGTCGCGGTCAAGCCCGGCAAGCCGATGCTCGTCGGCCGGCTCGACCGCGGCGGGAGCGAGGCGGCGGCGGAGGGCGACGGCGACGGCGCCGCCCCCCGAACCGACGAGTCGGCGTACATCGGTCTCCCGGGCTACCCCGTCTCCGCGCTCACGATCTTCCGGACGTTCGTCGCGCCCGCGATCCGCGAGGCGGCCGGCCAGCCCGAGCCCGCGACGGCGACCGTCGAGGGGCGGATGGCCGTCGGCGAGCGCTACGGCGAGGGGCGCATGCGGCTGATGCCCGTCGGACTGCTCGACCTGACCGACGACGACCTCCCGCTCGTCTACCCGGTCGACAAGGGCTCAGGGGCGACGACGAGCCTCGTCGAGGCCGACGGCGTCGTCGCCGTCGACCCGGACACGGAGTACCTCGACCGGGGCGAGACCGTCTCGGTGCAGCTGTTCTCGCCGGACGTGCGCCCTCCGAGCCTGCTCGGCGTCGGCGAGGACGACCCGGCGCTCAACCGCCTGCTCGACCGACTGGAGAACCCGCGGTACCTCCCGGTCGGCTCTCGGGAGGGGCTCCGGCGACTGCGCGACGGCGTCCCGGACGTCGCGGTCGTCGCCGGCCCGACCGACCGCGAGGTCGAGACGGTCGACCTCGGCGGCTGGACCCGGGAGTGGGGGCTCGTCGTCCCCGCCGGCAACCCGGCCGACGTGACGGGGCTCGGCTCGGTCGTCGACCGCGACCTGAGGTTCGTCAACCGACCGACAGATTCGGGGCTCCGGCGGAGCCTCGACGACGCGCTCGACGCGCTCGCCGACGAGCGGGAGACCTCGCGGAGCGCGTTGACCGAGTCCGTCGCGGGCTACGAGCTCACCGTGCGCGCGTTCGAGAGCCCGGCGCGGAAGGTGATCGCCGGCGACGCCGACGTCGGGGTCGGGCTGCGCGAGACGGCGAAGCGGCTCGACTGCGGCTTCGTGTCGCTCGGCGAGCAGTCGGTCGTCGTCCGCGCGGCGCCCGACCGGACCGACCGCGACGCGGTGGCGGAGCTCGCGGCCGCGCTCGACGGTCCCGCCGACCTCCTCGACGGTCTCGCGGGTTACTCGCGGAACAGCCGGAACGAGCCCTGACCGACGACGACCTCGGCGGCCTCGCCGTTGGTGGCGCTGGTGACGCGCATGTCGCTGACGCCGATCGAGCCGCCCGACCTGACGACCGTCGCCTCGGCGCGGAGGTCCCCGGTCGCCGGCCGGAGGTAGTTCGCGTTGAGGTTCACCGTCGCCACTCCCCCGGAGAGCGGGTCCTCGAAGGCGGTGCGCTGGACGATCCCGCCGGCGGTGTCGACCAGCGTCGCCGCCACGCCGCCGTGGATGGTGTCGCCGTCGCTGTTCGTCAGCTTGTCGTCGAACGGGATCGAGAGCACGACGCGCCCGCGCTCGACGACGTCGACCGACGTGTTCAGCCACGAGAGGTAGCCGTGCTCCTCCTCGATCCGCCGCTCGACGAGCGCGACGGCCTCCGCCGGCAAGGGGTCCAGCTCCGCGACGTCTGTCCGATTCATACCCGCACCTCACGGGGCGTCCGTTTGTAGCCCCCGAAACGGGAAACAACTGGTCCGAGGTTGGCGGCGACGACAGCGGGCAGGTTCCCGCCGCTTCGAGACCGACCCGACCGCTTATCACCGATACCGAACCAGCCGCCCCGTGACCTGACGCCTCGCCCGCGGCGGCCGAGACGGGAGTCCGGCGCACCGCCGCGGGAACCGCCGAACGTGCCGGCTGTTCGCTACGCCCCTACCCGGTCCCGAAGACGGACGCCTCACCCGACCCCGAGCCGGATCGGGTCGTCGCTCGGGACCACGTCGAGCGACACTGCCTCGCCGACCGCGAACTCCCCGTCCGGGCAGACGACCTTCGCGCCGTACCCCGCGTCCCGCGCCGCGAACAGCGACAGCCCCACGACCCGCTCGCCGTTCGCGAGCACGTCGACCGGGTCCCACGCGAGCCCGCGGCCCGCCGCGACGCCGACGCGGGTGCCCCACAGCGTCGCCTCTGCGCTCTCGCCGAGGCGACCGAACGCGCCGCCGCCGGCGTAGTGGGTCAGACCGCCGTCCAGCGGAATCCCCTCGTCGCTCGCGAGGGCCGCGAACGACTCGCCCGGGTCGGGGTGAGCGGGCGCGTCAAGGAGGGCGTGCGTCGGCCCGCGTTCGACCACGACGCCCTCCCCGTCCCACGGGATCGGGTCGACAGCGACGGCGACATCGACCGGGAGCGACCCGCTCGCCCTGAGCGCGCTCGCGCCCGGCGGCCGGAACCCGAGGTGGACGTGGTCGTCGACCCACCGCCCGAAGAACCCGGAGCGCGTCGTCGGCCCGAGGTCGTCGCCGACGGCGACGCGGTCGCCGGGGGACACCTCCGGGATCACGTGAAGCATTCGAGCGGTGGTTCCCGGATCGGCGCCGGCCCGCCGGCACCACTCGTCGTCGAGGTCGACGACTATCAGGTGGTCCTCGCTCGCGGCGTACGACCGGTCCGGACAGCCGACGGTCCGCGTCTCGCGAACGACGCCGGAGACGGGGGAGATCCCTCGGTCGGCCTCGGGATACAGGTCGACGGCGCTGCCGTCGTCGTGCGCGGGGTACGGCGAGTTGAACCGCGAGAACCGCCGGTAGCCGTCGAGCGAGTCCGGCGGCAGCGTGACTGGCATCGTCGTTCGCAGGGCGGGGCTCGACCGACAAGTGGTCGTCGACGCCGGTAGTCCGGACCGAGGGTCAGTCGACGATTGGCCTCACCCGTCCGCGGGCTCGATGCCGACGACCACGAAGCGGGCGCCGCCCGACTCGGACTCCTCGACGGAGAGCTCCCAGCCGTGCGCCTCCGCGATGTCGACGACGATCGCGAGCCCGAGCCCCGTCCCGCCCTCCAGCGAGACGCCGCGCTCGGTCACCTCCGAGCGCTGCTCGGTCGGGACGCCGGGACCGTCGTCGGCGACGGCGAGCGCGACGCCGTCGGGTCGCCGCTCGATCTCGACCCGCACCGCGACGTCGTCGCCGGCGTGTTCAGTCGCGTTGCGGAACAGGTTCGAGAGCAGCTGTTCGAGGCGGTCGCCGTCGGCGAACACCGTCGCGTCTGGCCCCTCGACGGAGAGCGTCGCGTCCGCGGTCTCGAGCCGCGACCAGACCCGGCGGACGGTCGCGTCGAGGGACACCCGGTCCACGGAGTCGACCGAGCGCCCCGCGGTCGCAAGCGAGAGCAGCCCCTCGATCAGGTCGTCCATGCGCTCGTGGGCGTTCGCCGCCCGGTCGAGCGCGTCGTCGTTCTCCCCGTCGTCGTGGCGGGCGAGCTCGACCGCCGCGGTCGCCGCGGCGAGCGGGTTCCGGAGGTCGTGGGAGACGACGCCGGCGAAGTCCTCCAGGCGTTCGTTCTGCCGCTCCAGCTCCGCCTCGCGGCGCTCCAGCTCCGTCTGTCGGCGCTCTCGCTCGGTCACGTCGCGGAGCAGGAACACGTGACCGCGGTCCGTCCCGCGGGGGTCCGTTATCGGGTCCTCCTGGATGTCGAACTGCCGCCCGCCGATGGCGATCGGGTGTTCGACGCCGACCTCCAGCCGCGGGAACACCGCCGAGAGCGACGAGCCGACCGCGTCCGGCGGGAGCAGCTCCTCGGCGGCCGGGTTGAGGTCGCGGATCCGACCGTCGGAGCCGGCCACGATCACCGGGTCCTGCATCACCTCGACGGCGGTGTCGCGGGCCACGACCGCGGCGTCGAGCGTCCCGAGCCAGAACACCGTTCCGTACAGGAAGACCCCGTGAACGACGAGCGCCGACGGGAACCACGCGAGGTTCGCGTAGCTCCCCAAATCGACCACGGTGGCGATCCCGGCGAGGAACGGGAACAGCGTTCCGAGGAGGATCACGAACGTCTGGAGCCGGTACCGGTTCCCGGTCCGCTGGTAGAGGTCCGCGACGACGAGGACGCCGACGACGCAGAGCCCGTACGCGTAGAGGACGAACCCGATGTCGGCGAGGCCCAGCCCGAAGGAGAGCAGGGAGAACGGTCCCTCGACGACCGCGGCGAGCGAGCGCCGGGAGAGCCCGTGCGTGGCGCTCGACCACGCGAGCAGCACCCAGAGGAACGGGGGCGTCGCCAGCGCGACGATCCGGTGTTCCGTCCGCCACCGGTCGTGGCCGGCGAACGCGAGCGTGAACGCCGTCCAGATGCCGGGGACCGCGGCGACGAGCGGCGTCGCGAGGTTGAGCGTGACGACCATGACCAGCTCGCTCGCGCTGGCGACCCTGACCGCGTACAGCAGCGAGATTCCGCCGCCGCAGAGCAGGTAGAGGGCGACCTCGGTCCCGCCCGGCTGGTCGCGGTCCCGCCACGCGACTCGACCGAGCCACAGTCCGATGATCCCGGCGAGGAGACAGGCTGCGAGGTACGCTCGCACCGGCAGCGCGCCGAGATCGCTCATCGATACGTGACCCAGTCCGAGCGCCGGCAAAACGTTTGTGTCATACGCCCGGGCGGCCGCCCTCGGCGGGCTATGGCTGCGGACAGAAGCCGTCTCCCGGGCGAAACCGCCTTGTCCGCGGCCGACCTGCGGACCGGTATGCGCGTGCTCAGGGGGACCGCCGGCGACCCGGACACGGATCGGGAGCTGACGGCGTCGCTGCTCTCGGAAGCGGGTGCAGGGGAACCCGGACTCCGCGTGTGGACCCCGGCGCGGCAGCTCGCCTTCGGTCGCCGAGACGTCCGCGCGGAGGGGTTCGATCGGGCCGAGCGGATCGCCGCGAACCGCGGATTCCACACGGTCGAGCGCGACGTGGGCGGCCGGGCCGTCGCGTACGCCGGTGACACGCTCGCGTTCGCGCACGCGGTCCCGCTGGACGGTGGAGGCGAAACAGGGGAGTCGCTGGACGGAGGGGACGCGACGAGGAGGTCGCGGGGATCGATAACGGAGCGGTACGACTGCGCCGTCGAGACGGTGATCGGGGCGCTCCGCGGACTCGGCGCCGACGTCGTCGCCGGCGAGCCGCCGGCGTCGTTCTGCCCGGGCGACCACTCCGTGCGCGTCGCCGGCGGCGGGAAGGTGTCGGGGATCGCCCAGCGCGTCCGCGCGGACGCGGCGCTGGTCGCCGGGTGCGTCGTCGTCGCGCCGTCGGACGCGAGCGAGATCGCCGCCGTCAGCGACGCGGTGTACGACGCCCTCGGCGTGCCGTTCGATCCCGAGACGGTCGGGAGCGTCGCGGCGGCCGGCGGTCCCGACGACCCGGAACGCGTCGCTCGGGCGCTGGAGGACGCGTTCGTCGACGGCCCGTGGGGCGACGGGTCGCGGCGGGTCGAGCGGATCGGCGCCGAGCGGTGAGTCCGTTCCCGAGTCGAATCCACCCGACGAACCGGGTTCGAAGGCCGATCGGTCCGGATCGCGGTTTCGACGTGCTTTTTATTCGCGGGGGTCTCGGTTCGCCCATGGCCGAATTCAAAGTCGTCATCGCCGACCCCGAGAGCGGCGAGACGTTCCAGCGAGAGGTCGACGGACAGGACGCCAACCGGTTCCTCGGTCGCGAGATCGGCGACGAGATCGGCGGCGACGCCGTCGGCCTCTCCGAGCACGAGATCGAGATCACCGGCGGCTCCGACGAGACCGGCCGACCGATGCGCGAGGACGTCTCGGGCACCCGCCTGAAGGAGCTCCTCTTAGAGGGCGGCGTGGGCTTCAAGCCGTCCCGCGAGGGCGAGCGCAAGCGGATCACCGTCCGCGGCCGCGAGATCGACGACGACGTCGCGCAGATCAACGTCTCGGTGATCGAGGGCGACGACGTCGCCGCCGCGCTCGGCGAGGACGACGACGAAGACGCCGACGAGGAGTAAGCGCCCGCTTTCGATGCCCCGCGTTCCCTCCGACGACGAGGGCGTCGCTTCGATTCGCGTCTCGCTCTCCCGGAGCGGCGGCACTCGCCGCCCTTGCGTGCGGATCCCCGACGACGACGAGCTCGGTGGCCGCGTCGAGTCCGGGACCTGCGAATCACTGGAGATGGCCGCCGGCGACGTGATCCGAGTCGCGGTCGACCGCGAGGAGTACCACGCACCGGTGACCGCCGACAGCGCCGGACGGCTGATCCGCGGCGCGTTCGACAACCGGCGGCTCGCGCGCGAGGTCGGCGAGGGGGAGAACCGACTGGTGGCGTGGCTCGACGCGAACGACCGGGAGCCGGGCGACAGCGTCGTCCTCGACGTCGTCGTGCCGGGGGAGCTGTACGGGCTCCGGATCCCCGGCGATCGCGTCGTGTACGAAGCGACGCGCGGCCCGCCGTCGTCGCTCTCGGACATCGCGCGCGACCTCGACGGTTGAGTCGGTGCCGGGGGCGTGGGATCGAGGGCGCTTCGAGACCCCGCCCGCGGGTCGGATCGCTTATTCTCGCTCGGACCCGATCCGGAGGCATGAGAGAGGTCGACGCGGATCTGACGGCGCTCGACCGCGGGATCATCAACGCCTTCCAGGGCGGGTTCCCGGTGACGGAGCGGCCCTTCGAGCCGGCCGCGGCGGCGCTGCGGGAGCACGGCGTCGACGTGACCGGGACCGAGCTGTGCGAGCGCGTGCGCGAGCTCGACGCGGAGGGTATCCTCTCGCGGTTCGGCGCGCTCGTCAACGCCGAGGAGATCGGCGGGGCGGCGTCGCTCGTCGCCATGCACGCGCCCGAGGACCGCTACGACGAGATCGCGGAGACCGTCAACGAGTTCACCGCGGTGGCGCACAACTACGAGCGCGAGCACCCGCACCTCAACATGTGGTTCGTCGTGAGCGTCGCCGACCATCCGGACCCGGACAAGGACGGGAACGACCGGGTCGAGGAGGTGCTCGCGGAGATAGAGGCGGCGACGGGCCAAGAGACGTACAACCTGCCGAAGCTCCGGGAGTTCCACGTCGGCGCGAAGTTCCTCGTCGACGGCCCGGTCTCCGACGGCGACGTCGACCTGTCCGAACTCGGTCCCGCGGTCGCGCCGAGCGACAGGGGGACGCTCACGCCCGACGAGCGCGACCTCGTCGTCGAGATCCAGGGCGGGCTCCCGATCACGGAGACGCCGTACGCCGACGTGGCGGCCGCGATCGACGCGGACGTCGACTGGGTGATCGAGACGGTGAAGCGGTTCGAGGCGGAGGGGAAGGTGCGCCGCGTCGGCGTCATCCCGAACCACTACGCGCTCGGCTACACGGAGAACGGGATGACGGTCTGGGACGTGCCGGAGGACGCCCTCGACGAGGTCGGGCCGGCCGTCGCCTCGCTCGACTTCGTCACGCACTGCTACCAGCGCCCCCGGCACGCGGGCGTCTGGGAGTACAACTTCTTCGCGATGACGCACGGACGGACAGAGGCGGAGAGCGAGCGCCGCATCGCGGAGGTGAAAGAGCTGATGGACGAGCACTGGGAGGTCGGCGCCGCCGACTGGGACACGCTGTTCTCGACGCGGATCTTAAAGAAGACGGGGATCCGGATCGCCGACCGCGCCGACAGCAACACGGCGTGATCCGCCGAATCGCGGTCCGGAGGCGGCGATCGTGATCCCGCTGTATCACGACTTCGCCGGGGAGTCGGTGCTCGTGTTCGGCGGGGGGAGCGTCGGCGCGCGGAAGGCGGCGCGGTTCGCCGGCGAGGCCCGCGTCGTCGTCGTGAGCCCGGCGTTCGACGAGCGGCTCGTCGACCTCGCGGAGACGGGGACGGACGGCGACGGAACGGGCGATCGGAGCGTCGAACTTGTCCGGGCCGCCCCGGACGCCGACGCGGTCGGAGAGTGGATCGACCGGCTCGAACCGGCCCTCGTGGTCGCCGCCACCGACGACGCCGCGGTCAACGCCGCGGCCGAGGCCGCCGCGCTCGACGCCGGGCTGCTCGTCAACCGGACGGACGTGTCGGCAGCGGACCGCTCGGGCGACCGCGACGCCCGGAGCGTCGTCGTCCCGGCGACCGTCGAGGACGACCCGGTGCGGGTCGCCCTCTCGACGGGGGGTTCGAGCCCGGCGTTGGCGAAGGCGCTCCGCGAGCGCGTCGAGGCCGAGATCGACGGCGCGGGCGCGATGGCGGAGCTCTCCGGCGAGCTGCGCGCGGAGCTCAGAGAGCGGGGGATAGCGCCCGAGACGCGCCGGGAGGCGATCCGTCGCGTCGTGCGATCCGAGGGGGTTTGGAAGGGTTTACAAAAGGGGAGATCCAACGGTCGACAAGAGGCGTACTCCGTGATCGAGGAGGTACTCAAGGGATGAAGGAGACGGGAGCCATCGCCGGCGTGAGCGTCGCTCACTCCCGCGCGACGGTCGACGAGATCGAGTCGGCCGGCGGCGACGGCGTCCGCGCGACCGTCTCGGACCTGCTCGCGCGCGACGGCGTCGAGGAGGCGTTCGCCCTCCAGACGTGCAACCGCTCGGAGGCGTTCGTCGTCACCGACCGGACCGTCGACGGGACCGACGCGCTGGCGTCGTTCGCCCCCGAGGTCCGCGGCGGCGCGGTCCGCCGACTCGACCACGAGGAGAGCTTGGAACACCTGATGCGCGTCGCCTCCGGGCTGGAGTCGCTCGTGCTCGGGGAAGACCAGATCATCGGCCAGCTGCGGGAGGCGTACGAGGAGTCGAAGTCCGCGGGCGGCATCGGCCCCGTCCTGAAGGACGCGGTGACGAAGGCGCTCCACGTCGGGGAGCGCGCGCGGAACGAAACGTCGATCAACGAGGGCGTCGTCTCGCTGGGGTCGGCCGCGGTCAGGCTGGCCGCGACCGAGATTGACCTCACCGACGGCTCGGCGGTCGTCGTCGGCGCCGGCGAGATGGGGACGCTCGCGGCCCGGACGCTCGACGACACGGCCGTCTCCGAGATCGTCGTCGCGAACCGGACGGTGCCGAACGCGGAGTTCGTCGCCGGCGAGGTCGACACGCCCGCCGAGGCCGTGTCGCTCGCGGACCTCCCGGCGGTCGTCCCCGACGCCGACCTCGTGATCTCGGCGACCGGGAGCCCGGAGCCGGTGATCGAGCCGGAACACGTCGCGGACGCGGGGCGGCTCGTCTGCATTGACATCGCGCAGCCCCGCGACGTCGACCCGTCGGTATCCGATCGGGACGGCCTCACGCTGTACGACATCGACGCGTTGGAGGACGTGACGCGGCGAACCCGAGAGAGCCGCGAGGCCGAGGCGCGCGAGGTCGAGGCGATCATCGACGAGGAGCTCGACCGGATCCTGCGGGCGTACAAGCGCAAGCGCGCGGACGACGCCATCTCCGCGATGTACGCGGGCGCCGACCGCGTGAAGGCGCGCGAGGTCGACCGCGCGCTCTCGAAGCTGGAGTCGCAGGGCGGGCTGACCGACGAGCAGCGCGAGACCGTCGGCGACATGGCGGACGCCCTCGTCGGCCAGCTGCTCGCGGCCCCCACCAGCTCGCTGCGCGACGCCGCCGGCGAGGACGACTGGGAGACGATCCGGACCGCCCTCCGGCTGTTCGACCCCGAGTTCGACGCGCCGCCCGAGGTCCCGGGCGGAGAGTCGCCGGGCGAGGGAAGCGCGCCCGAGCTCGACGGCCCGCCGGAGTCGGTCGCCGAGGAGCTGGACGACTGACCGCCGTCCCCCGCCGATCCGGTCCGCCGTCCTTTATTTTCCTCCGACCGTATCCGTCGCCATGAAACTCTCCGAGTACGCGGAGCGGCTCGACGATGAGCTCGACACGGCGGCGTACGCCGACGTCGACGCCAGCGCGAACGGGCTCCAGGTGGGACCGGGCGACGCCGAGGTCGAGCGCGTCGCGTTCGCGGTCGACGCCGCACTCGCGACGATCGAGTCTGCCGCCGAGGCGGGCGCCGACGCCCTCGTCGTCCACCACGGGATCTCGTGGGGCGGGATCGACCGCGTCACCGGGCAGGCCTACGACCGGATCGAGGCGCTGGTCGAGAACGACCTCGCGCTGTACGTCTCGCATCTCCCGCTGGACGGCCATCCAGACCTCGGCAACGCGGCCGGCGTCGCCGGCGTGGTCGGGATCGAGGGCCGCGAGCCGTTCGGCGAGATCGGGCCGGTCACGATCGGGACGGTCGGCGAGATCGGTGCGCCTCGGTCCGCGGCTTCGATCCGCGAGACGCTCGACGGGTTCGAGGGGCAGCCCGACGGCGAGGACCGCCCGACGCGGGTGCTGGAGTTCGGACCCGACGTGATCGAGCGCGTCGCCGTCGTCACCGGATCGGGCGTCGACTGGCTCGACGAGGCTGTCGACGCGGGCGCCGACGCGCTGATCACGGGCGAGGGGAAGGGACAGGTCTACCACGACGCCCGGGAGGCCGGGATCACGGTGTTCCTCGCCGGGCACTACGCGACCGAGACGTTCGGGGTGCGCTCGCTGGCGTCGCTGTCGGCGGAGTGGGGGCTGGAGACGGAGTACGTGAGCCACCCGACCGGGCTCTGAGAACGACGGCCGGACTCCGCGAGGTGTCCGATCCGTCGCCCCCGAACGCAACCCTTACCGCTCGCGTCCGCCCACTCCGGGTATGCGCGATCACTTCGAGGTCCGGGACCACGACGCCGCCGGGCGGATCGGCCGGCTGGAGGTCCCCCGCGCCGGGGTCACGGTCGAGACGCCGGCGCTGCTGCCGGTCGTCAACCCCAACGTGCTCACCGTCGAGCCGTCGCGGCTCCGCGAGGAGTTCGGCGCCGAGATGCTGATCACCAACTCCTACATCATCCGGAGCACGGACCGGATCCGGGACCGGGTCGTCGAGGAGGGCCTGCACGACTACCTCGGCTTCGACGGCGCGATCATGACCGACTCCGGCTCCTTCCAGCTCGCCGAGTACGGCGACATCGACGTCACCACCGAGGAGATCATCGAGTTCCAGCGGCAGATTGGGAGCGACGTGGCGACCCCCGTCGACGTCCCCACCCCGCCCGACGTCGACCGCGAGCGCGCCGAACGGGAGCTGGCGACCACCGAGGAGGCCCTCGCCGACGCGGAGGCGGCGGAGACGGGCGAGATGCTCGTCAACGCCCCCGTGCAGGGGTCGACATTCCCGGACCTCCGAGAGGCCGCTGGACGGCACGCGACGACCACCGATCTCGACGTGTTCCCGGTCGGTGCGATGGTCCCGCTCCTGAACTCCTACCGCTACGCCGAGGTCGTCGAGGCAGTGCGCGCCGCGAAGCGCGGGCTCGACCCGGACGCGCCGGTCCACCTGTTCGGCGCGGGCCACCCGATGATGCTCGCGCTGGCGGTCGCCGCCGGCTGCGACCTGTTCGACTCGGCCGCCTACGCGCTGATGGCGCGCGACGGGCGCTACCTGACGGTGTCGGGGACGGAACACCTCGAAGAAATGGAGTACTTCCCCTGCTCGTGTCCGGTCTGTGCCGAGCACACGCCCGCGGAGCTTCGGGGGATGCAGGGAGGCGACGGGGAGGGAGACGGCGACGCCGAGCGACTTCTGGCCGAGCACAACCTCCACGTCACCTTCGAGGAGCTCCGGCGCGTGAAGGCCGCGATCCGGTCCGGGAACCTCCTCGAGCTCGTCGACCGCCGCGCCCGCGGCCACCCCGCGATGCTCGACGGCTACCGGGCGCTGCTGGACCACGCCGACGAGCTGGAGCGTACCGACCCGGTGTCGAAGGACGCGTTCTTCTACACCTCCCACGAGTCGGCCCGGCGCCCCGAGATCCGTCGGCACCGCGACCGGCTCGCCCGGCTGGAGGCGCCCGACCGCCTGCTGCTCACGGAGTCGAACGCTCCCTCCACGCACGACTACGACGCCGTGTGGCGCGTGAAACCCCCCTTCGGCCCCTTCCCGCGGGCGCTCTCGGAGACGTACCCGCTCACCGCGGAGGTCCCGGAGCGACTCGACGAGGCGGCCCGAGTCGCCGCGGCCGAGGGCGTCGCCGCGCTCGCGGAGGCGAACCCGGAGACCGCGATCACGCTCGGCCACGACGGATGGCCCGAGACGGCGCTCGCCGCCGTTCCCGACCGCGTCGAGACCGAGGACCTGCGGACGCTCGGGCGGTCGGGGTAAGGAGGGGTTGTTGGATCCCTCAATCAGTGATAAATTTCAGTGGCTGTGCTGAATACAGGGCGCGTACGTGGTACGAACCAAGGGCGATCTACGGGAGAGAGAGTGATCGCTCAGTACAGATGATGTACTCAGCAGCGAGTGTTCCTTAGTTCACCTACGCTCTTGGTCGGATAGCCCACCTACTATAAGTTGCTGGCAGATGCCATTTCAATCATGTCATCCCCCGCCGCCGTCGCGCGTGTCGAACCGTCCTGCCATCGCCTCCGGCGAGGCTCGACCGGGTTAAAACGTTTGTCACGTCGGTATCGGTGCTGAGAGCCACACCGGACGGACCGCTCCCGATCGCGCCGTCTCGACCGGCGGCTCGCAGGGCGATCGCTCCCGGCGCGGAACACAAGAGAATTGACCGTCCCCGCGCGAGGGGACGTATGACCGACCACTTCGAGGTCCACGAGCGCGACGGCGCCGCCCGACTCGGGGAGCTGCGGCTCGCCGAGCCGGTGACGACGCCGGCGCTCGCGGACCCGTTCCTCGAGGACGCGGGCAGCCTCTGGGCCGGCGACCGCGAGGTCCCCGACGGCGACGACGACGACGCGCTCACGGTCCTGCCGCACCGCTCGTTCCCCGCGGGGACCCGCGCGGAGGTCCGCGAGTCGTTCGCGGTCGACCATCCCGACGTCGACTACCCCTCCGCGGCCGTCGTCGACAGCGCGGGCGCCCGCGACGTCGGCGCCGACGCGTACCTGCTCTCGGACGCGTCCGGGTTCGTCGGCCACGGCGAGGCGTTCCGCGACGCGATCCTGGCGGCGAAGGAGTCGCTACCGGCCGACACCGCGCTGTTCCTCTCCGGGGTCGCCACGCCGCTGAACGTCGCCGTCCTCGCGTACGCCGGCGTCGACCTCGTGGACGCGACGCTCGCCCGGACGAAGGGGACGCAGGGGAAGTATCTCACCGCCGACGCCGAGCACTTCCTCGAGGACCTCGACGAGCTGCCGTGCGCCTGTCCCGCCTGCGCGACGCCGCGCGACGAGTTCACCCGCGCCGACTGCGCCGATCACAACGTGAACGCGATCCGCGCCGAGCTCCGACGGGTCCGCGAGCGGATCCGAGCGGGTCGCCTCCGGGACTACGTCGAGGGCCAGGCCCGTCACGAGCAGTGGCTCACGGCCGCGTTTCGCGAGTTCGACGACCAGTGGGGGTATCTGGAGGAGCGGACGCCGCTCATGCGCGACGCCGAAGTGACGGCGGCGAGCGCGGAGACGCTGGACCGCGTCGAGATCCGGCGGTTCGCCGACCGCGTGACGAGGCGGTACCGAAATCGGTTCACCGACCAGCCGCTCGTGCTGGTGCCCTGCTCGGCGACGAAGCCGTACAGCGACTCCCAGAGCCACGGGCAGTTCCACGACGCGATCCAGTGGCGCGGCCACACCGTCTCGATGACGTCGCCGATCGGCGTGGTCCCCCAGGAGCTGGAGACGACGTACCCGGCGCAGCACTACGACGCGGTCGTCACCGGCGACTGGAGCGAGGACGAGGTCGGATTCGTCGCCGAGGTGCTGCGGCGGTACCTGAAGCGGAACGACTACTCGCGGGTGATCGCGCACGTCCCCGAGGACGGCTACCGCGAGATCTGCGAGCGCGTCGAGGACGACCCCGCGGTCGACCTCCCCTTCGAGTACACCTGCGTCGGCCACCCGACGAGCGACGAGTCGCTCGGGGAGCTCAACGCCGCGTTACAGGGCGAGCCAGCCTACAGCAAGCGCGAGCGCGAGCACAACACGGTTCGGGCGCTCGCCGACTACCTGCTCGGCGACGGCGCCGGCGACGACCTGTTCGGCGGGCCGGGCGAGGCCGACATCCGAACGACCGGACGCTACCCCAAGCTCCAGGTGTGGGGCGACGACCCCGACGCCGGCCGCGAGGGCGAGCCGGGCGAGCAGCTCGCCACGATGGTTCCCCAGTACGGCACTCTCTCGTTCACCCTCGCCGGTGCGCGCCGCTGGGCCGAGAGCGACGCCCCCACCAAGCGCGTCGAGATCGACCCGTTCGTCCCGCACGGCTCCGTCCTGGCGCCCGGCGTCGTCGACGCTGACGACGGCATCCGCGTCGGCGACGAGGTCGTCATCGAGGGGCCGAAGGCGTTCGCGGTCGGCCGCGCCGAGATGTCCGGCCCGGAGATGGTCGACTCGACGCGCGGCGTCGCCAGCGAGGTCCGGCACGTCGACGAGAAGTGAACGCGTCGGCGTTCCGGGAACCCACACCGAATCGGTTAGGGTGCGCGACTAAGGTGGCGCGGCCCCGTGGTGTAACCGTCAGAGGCACGCCTCCGAGTTCCCGCCGCAGTTCGCCGCAGTGCCCGCGGGGAAAGGGTTGAAACCGGTCAAGAGTGAACCGTCGCGTAATGGCGTCCCAGAACTCCCCTCTGTCCGACGAGCGGGTGACGTACGTCGAATTCTCCCTTTCGAGCTCCGACCACCCCTTCGTCGCGGTGTCAGAGACTGACGGCGCAGAGGCGCTGCTGAGGGAGTTCATCCCGCGGGGAGCGGGGAGCTACGCCGAGTTCTTCTCGGTCGGCGGCGCCGAGCCCGAGACCGTCCTCGCGCACGCCGACGACCATCCGTCCGTGGAGGCGCGTCTCGTCGAGCGGTTCGAGGACGAGGTGCTGTTCGAGTTCGTCGTGGACGACGGGTGTCCCGCGGTCTTTCTCGGCGAGTCGGGCGCGCTCCCCTGCACCGTCGAGAGCCGAGGCGGGACCGGGACCGTGGGGGCGGAGGTCCCGCCGTCCGAGGACGTCACGACGGTCATCGACGGCTTCCTCGACGCCTATCCGGACGCCGAGCTGACGGTCAAACGAACGCAGCCCCACGGGACGCCGATCTTCGGACAGGGGTGTCTCCGCGCGGCCCTCGAAGCGGACATGACCGATCGCCAGCGGGACGTCCTCGAAGCGGCGCACGACTCCGGGTACTACGACTGGCCGCGAGCGGTCACCGCCGAGGAGCTCGCCGAGCGGTTCGACATCTGTCCGGCGACGTTCCACCAGCACCTCCGGGCCGCCGAACAGAAGCTCGTCGCGCTGTCCCTCAGACGGAACTGACGAGCGGCGTCGTGCGAGACGGCGACGACCGCCGAATCAGTAGCTTCAAAACCGCGCCGGACGGATCCGCGCACATGGCGCTCGAAAAGGACGTAGACTGTCCCTCGTGCGGGGAGACCCAGTCGTTCTACCGGACCGCGGCGATGACCCTCCACCTCGGCGAGAAGACGAAGTGGCGCTGTCCCGAGTGCGGCTACGGCTACGTCGAGATCAACGGGATCGACACGCTCCCGGCCTGATCCGCGAGCGGGAGTCTGGACCCGCGGTCTCACGCACCCTCTCGTTCTCTCGCACCGCAACCGACCACCGGCGATAAAAAAAGCGAGACGACCGGCCGATTCCGGTCTCGTTCCGCGACCGATTACGGTCCGCGACCGGGTCCGCGATCAGTCGTCGCTTTCGGCGGCGGGCGGCTCCTCCGGTTCTCCCTCGGCCTCTCCGTCCTCCGCGGCCGTGATCGGGTCGTTCTCCTCCTCGGTGAAGCCGGCGGACTCCTCCTGTCGGGCCGACGCCTCGGGGTCGAAGCGCGCCTCGACGTCCTGGTACCGCGGGACGAAGGAGAGCTCGTGGTGGCTCTCCGTCTCGTGGCCGAGGTAGCGGTCCTCGAGGTCGAACTGCGCTTGCTCGTCGTTCTCGGCGATGTTCTGCATGTCCTCGTACACCGCGTGGGCGCCCGAGTGGAGCCCGTAGAGGGTGATGAAGATGTACTGGTAGCCGAGGTCGCCGAGCTCCTCGAAGGTGAGCGGGTCCTCCTGCTCGCTCCACGCGAACGACGAGGAGTAGTTGAAGGCGAGGTCGAGGTCTGGGTGGGTCTCGTGGATCGTCTCGGCGTACTCGATCGCGTCCTCGCGGGACGGGTCGGGCATCTCCGGCCAGACGAGGTCGACGCCGGCGTCGGCGTAGATCCGGCCGCGTTCGAGGTGCTCCTCCCAGTCGCCGTTGGCGGAGCCGTACGCGTCGGTCCGCGCGATGATCACCGTGTCCTCGCTCTGCCTCGCGTCGACGGCCGCCTCGAAGCGCGACCGCGCCTGTTCGCGGGAGGCGATCTGCTTGCCGGCGATGTGGCCGCAGCGCTTCGGCGAGGTCTGGTCCTCGATGTGGACGGCGGCGACCCCGGCCTTCTCGTACTCGCGGACCGCCCGGCGGACGTTGTGGACGCCGCCGTAGCCGGTGTCGCAGTCGGCGACGACCGGGAGGTTCGTCGCCTCGACCATCCGCTTGGCGTTGTCGACCATCTCGGTCATCGTGACCATCTCCAGGTCGGGGAAGCCGAACTGGCCGAGCACGGTCGAGTAGCCGCTCATGTAGGCGGCGTCGACCCCGGCCATCTCCGCGAGGCGGGCGTCGAGCGCGTGGTAGATCCCGGGCGCGAACGTGTACTCCTGCTCCGCGAACAGCTCGCGGAGCCGGCGGCCGGCCGGGTTGTCGATATCTCTCTGGAAGACGTCGTCGTCGAGTTCGTTGGGATGCATGGGTGTCACTCCGCGGTGTCGCCGTCGGTGAACTGATAGGTCGCGCGTCGCGTGAACGTCGTCGGGTCCGGTCGCGGTCCGCGCCCGGTCCCCGCCAGCGGGACGGCGCTCATCGCGACCCCCCGTCGGTCCGCGGGCGGCGGGTCGGACGCAGGTCGGGGACTAGCGGCGCGTCCCGCTCCCCGTCGGTCGGCGGCGGGCTCGGGCGACGCGGGGTGTCGGTCGCGGTCGACCCCGTCGTCGACGTCCGGATCGTGGGGACGATCGGCGCACCCGCTTCCTCGGTGATCGGCGTGCGGCCGGGGATCGGGCGGGGAGAAGCGTCAGCGGTCGTCTGCTGGTCTGTCGGTCGGGTCCTCTCGGGCGTCGTGGTGTCGTCAGGTGTCGTCATCGGATCGTGTGGGTGGTTGCGGTGGTCGTCTGATGATCGGTCGGTCGGCGTATCGTGCTGCCGCGTGTCCGGATACGGGTACTGACATTGCACTCGGTTCGTTCGGAGGGATGGTAATAAACATAATGATCGATAATGATAATATTCGTTAATGTGTTTTACGCCTTTAAATGATGCGTGGTACCACGGAACACGGCCGCGGATCGAGGGCGTCGAGCGTGCAGATCGCGAGCGCCGGACCGATCCATACTAACCGGGTCCGGCGCGTTGTCTCGCCCGTGAACGAGCGCGACGCGCTTCGCCGGCTGGCTGCCGACCTGCCGCACGCGGGCGACGACGCCGCCGTCGTCGGCGACACCGTCATCACGACCGACATGCTCCACGAGCGCACCGACTTCCCGCCGGGGACCACGCGGTACACCGCCGGGTGGCGCGCGGTCGGCGCGTCGCTCTCGGACGTGGGGGCGATGGGCGCGAGCGCGACCGCCGCGGTCGCCGTCTACGCCGACAGCGCCTTCGACCCCGACCAACTGGACCGGTTCGTCGCCGGCGCGGTCGACGTCTGCGAGGCGGTCGGCGCCGAGTACGTCGGCGGCGACCTCGACGACCACGAGGAGTTCACGACCGCCTCGACCGCGATCGGCGACGTTTCAGACGCCGGCCCGGTAACGCGCTCGGGGGCGGCCCCGGGCGACGCGCTCTGCGTCACCGGCGAGTGGGGGCGGTCGGCGGCCGCGCTCCGGCTCTTCGAGCGCGGCGACGACGCCGCGGTCGAACGCGCCAATGAACTCTTCCGGTTCACGCCCCGCGTCGCCGACGGGGTCGCGCTCGCCGGGCGCGCGACCGCGATGATGGACTCCTCGGACGGCCTCGCCCGGTCGCTCCACCAGCTCGCGGAGGCGAGCGAGGTCGGCTTCGCGCTCGACCGCGACCGTCTCTCCGTCCACCCCGCTGTCGAGGACGTGGCGGAGGACTCGACCGACCGGTTCGAGCTCGCCGCGCACTTCGGCGAGGACTTCGAGCTCGTCTGCGCGGTGCCCGAAGGCGACCTCGACGCGGCCCGCGAGAACTGCCCGTCCGGGCTCACACGCGTGGGCACCGTCGTCGACGCCGCCGACGGGGTGACCGCCGACGGCGACCCCCTCCCTGACCGCGGCTACACGCACGGGTAGGTCGGACGGACGGGCGAGGAGACGGGCCGGGCGCGCGAACCGCCGGACCTTATGAGCTCGGCCCCGTCGCCCCGACCATGCCGACCGAGACGGAGCGGATGCTGTCCGGAGAGGCCTACGACTCGAGCGATCCGACGCTCGTCGCCGACCGCGAGCGCGCCCGCGACCTCGCCCGCCGCTACAACGCGACGAGCGAGGCCGAGCGGGATCGGCGCGAGCGGCTCCTCCGCGAACTGTTCGACGCGGTCGGAGAGGGCCCGACCGTCCAGCCTCCGTTCCGGTGCGACTACGGCTACAACGTCGCCGTCGGCGACGACTTCTTCGCGAACTACGGCTGCGTCTTCCTCGACTCGAATCCGATCGCCTTCGGTGACCGCTGTCTGCTCGGCCCGGGCGTTCACGTCTACACCCCGACGCACCCGCTCGACCCCGAGGAGCGCGCGACCGGCCGCGAGCGCGCGGAGCCGGTGACCGTCGGCGACGACGTCTGGATCGGCGGGCGCGCCGTGCTCAACCCCGGCGTGACCGTGGGCGACGGCGCGGTGATCGCCTCGGGCGCGGTCGTCGCGGAAGACGTCCCGGCGCGGACCGTGGTCGGCGGGAACCCGGCGCGAGTGATCCGGGAGATCGAGTGAGAGCGGAGGAGGGAAGCCCTACGCCAGCGCGTCGGCGAGGACGGGGGCGACGCTGACGACGCTGCAGCCGCGCTCGATGGTGTCGCTGCCGACGATGCGATCGACGCCGGCGCCGCGCAGCTTCGTCACGGCGTTGGCGGCGAGCATGGGGTGGACGCAGGCCGCGAGCACCGTCGCCGCGCCGCGGTCGTTCAGCACGGCCACCGACTCGCTCATCGTCGACCCGGTGGCGACGATGTCGTCGACGACGACCACGTCCCGCCCCCCGACCGCGGCGTCCGACGGCGACACCGCGACGGCGCCCGTCTCACGGTCGCGGTGCTTCTCGAAGTAGTCCGTCTCGCCGGCGCCGTACGCGTCCCGGACCGTCTCGGCGATGCCGACCGCGCCCTCGTCCGGCGCGAGGAACAGCGGCTCTGAGAGGCCGGTCGGCAGGGGATCGGCGAGGACGCCCGCCGCGTCGACCGTCTCGACGGCGACGTCGTAGAAGTCGGCGACGCCCGACTCGTGAGGGTTGACGAGGACGACGCGGTCGGTCCCGGTGGAGACCGCCCGCGCCATCGCCCGGGCGGAGACGGGCTCGCCGTCGCCGAACGACTGGTCCTGCCGGGCGTACCCCATGTACGGGAGGACGGTCGTCACGCGCTCGGCGCCGGCCTCGCGGACGGCGTCCTGCAGCTGGAGCAGTTCGACCCACGCCCGGTCGGAGTCGGTCGTCGCGACGACGACCGCCTCCTCGCCGTCGAAGTCGGGCACCGCCGCGAGCGTCTCCCCGTCCGGGAACCGGTCGTACGTCGGCGTCGCCAGCGGCCGGCCCGTCTCCTCGGCGAGCGCGGCCGCGAGCAGCTGTGAGCTGGATCCGGGAACGATCATGGGCGTCCGTTCCCCGGACACCGGTAAACCAGTTTCCTTACTCCGGCGGGGAGCGGCCGCCGAGAGCGGCTGTCACCGAACCGCCGTCGCGAGCCCCACGCGAGCGTGTGACGCACCGCGGCCACAGGGGCGGATATTTACGCGAGCGGCGGATACGACGCCGTAATGACCGAAACAGGAGACCGAGTCGGTCTCGCCTGCCCGTCGTGTTCGCCGGGCGAGGAGACCGTCCACGAAGTGTTACGCCCCGGCGGGCAGGCGACCGTCCGCTGCACCGACTGCGATCACACGTACAAGACCGAGATCCCGGAGGAGGAGACCGTCGGGCTGAAGATCGTCGTCTCGCAGGACGGCGAGTCGTTCACCACCCGGATGGACGTCCCCGCGGACACCTACGTCGGGACCGGCGAGGAGTTCGTCGTCGACACCCCCGACGCGCTGATGCAGGTTCGGGTGACCGGGATCGAGGTCGGCCCGGAGCAGCGCGTCGAGGAGGCCGACGTCGAGGACGTGGAGACGCTGTGGACCCGCGCGGTCGACAACGTCTCCGTCCCGGTGACGCTCCACCCGAAGGACGGGAACGCCGACGAGACGCGCTCGATCCGCGTGAACGTCCCCGGCGACTACGAGTTCACCGTCGGCGAGACGGTGGAGTTCGGCGACGAGGAGTTCGTCGTCGAGGGCGTCCAGATCCGCGAGGACGCCCCCGAGTACCGCCACGAGAAGCTGGACCACGACGGCGACTTCGCCTACGCGAAGGACTGCAAGCGGGTGTACGGCCGCGACGAGAGCCTGACGGCGTGGTCGGCCTGGTAGGGGGCGTCGCGAGGGGCGGAGAGGGCGACCGCTCTCCGGCGAAGCGCTTCGAAAAAACGGTGGCACCGATGGGGGTGACCCACATCGAACACCGTCTGTGAGTGCGACCGCGGCGTGGTCGGTGCGGCGTTAGATGACGCGGTTCTGCAGGTAGTCGAGGTGTTTCGCGTTGTAAACGATCTTGACCTCGTCGGTCGCCGGGCTCCCGATGCAGGTGAGACGGACGTTCTTCTCTTCGACCTCCTCGTCGGAGAGGATCTGCTGCATGTCCATCTCGATGTCGCCCTCCTTCACGATGGAGGCGCAGTTCGCACAGGCGCCGGCGCGGCACGAGAAGGGCCAGTCGTAGCCCTGCGCCTCGGCCGATTCGAGGATGTATTCGCCTTGGTTCACTTCGAGGGTGCCGTAGTCCTCGGCGTCGAGGTCGGCGTCGGCGGCCTCCTCGAACAGGTTGTCGTCGTCCATCGACCAGCCGTGGTCGTCGAGCACTTCGTAGTTGAGGTATTCTACTGTGGGCATCACCCGACGATTTAACGCCCTCCTCATTAGGCTTTGCTGTTCCCCACGTCTCGGCGTCCGATCGATCGACCGATCGAAGCCGATCGGGACCGAACGCGAGGCGATCGACGGCCGAACACGTTTCGCTCGCGCCGCGCGCGGGTCCTGACAACTCGTTATCACGACTGATACGTCGTGGGTAACAGTAAATAGCGAACGGCGCCTACGACTGTCCGATGGGAGAGTCCGTCGTCGCCGACTTCGTCGGTCGCGTCCACGCCCCGGACGTCGGGAGCGACGAACCGGTGACGGGGCGCGTGCTCCTGAGCGGACGCCGGCTGGTGCTCGCGACGGACGACGGGAAGACGACCGTCCCGCTCGCCGGCGTCTTCGACGTGGTCGTCGGCACGGTCCCCGGCGACCTCCGGTCGTTTTTCAGCGACAGCGTCACCCTCGCGTACGAGCGCGGGAGCGAGCGGCGCACGGTCCTCGTCGAGGGCGAGCCGGAGGACATGGACCGGTTCACCCGCCTGCTGTTCAAGGCCCTGTTGCGCGACGTGATGGTCACCGTCCGGCACCCCGCGAAGGTGGGCGGGCGCGTCACGGACGCCTCGGACCACGCGGCGTCGGTCGCGCTCTCGTCCGGTGCGATCCGCTTCGTCGACTGTCCCGATCCGTTCGAGGTCGACCTCTCCGCCGTGATCGACTACGAGCGGACCGACCGGACACTCGCGGGGACGCAGCGGCCCGCGCTCGTGTTCCGTCACGTGGTCGACTCCCAGACGGTCACGTCGATCGCGACCGTTCCGAACGAGCGCACGCTGAACGTGCTCGGCCGGTACCTCAAGCTGGAGTACGACGACGCGATGGAGGAGCTCGAGTCGTTCGACCCGACCGAGGAGCAGCTGGAGATCCTCGTGTCGATCTACTCGGCCGGCGGCGAGGCGGACATCGCCGACGTCGTCACGGGCGACGTCACGCAGACGTCGATGATCCTCGACACGCTCCGCGAGGAGGGACTCGTCGTCGACGGCGAGTCGGGCGCGGCGCTCACGCGCAAGGGGCAGATGATCGTCACCTCGTACCTGGAGTCGGTCAACGCCTGACCGGGCGATCTCGGGGGAAGTTTCAAGCTCGTGCGGACGAAGGGTGTTCACATGCCAGACGACCGCCACGGGCGTTCGACGCGGCTCGACGCCGCGGCCCGCGAGCGGGGGCTCGACGCGCCGGCGGACGACCGCCGCAACGGAGGGCCGCCCGACGACGCGGGACCGCGGACCGCGCGGGTGCCGGAGCCGCACGTCCACGACACCTTCTCGGTCGACGGGATCGACACGAAGCGACGCGAGGGGCTGCTGGAGGCCGTTCTCCTCGACCGCGACGGCGTCAGCGCCGCCTCGGCGACGAAGCGGAACGGGACGGTCGGGGTCCACCACGACCCCGACGTCTCCCGCGAGGAGCTCAGAGCGGAGCTCGAGGCCTGCGGGCTCGTGGTCGCACCGGGCGACGCGGCGTTCGAGGTGCGGCGCGCCGCGCAGTTCGACTCCGCGCGCGTCGCCGTCGCCGTCCTCTTCGGGCTGATGGTGGCGACACCCTACATCGCCGTCCTCTACCCCACGCGGGTCGAGTGGCTGTTCTACGACCCGGTGACGGTGCAGTACCTCCAGTCGATCCTCGACTCGAACGTGGCGACGCACTTCTTCGTCAACCTCGGCTCGCTGTCGGGGATCGCGTTCCTCGTCGCCTGCGGCCCGATGATCAAGCGGTCGCTCTCCGCGGCGGCCGCGGGGGAGGTGACGAACGAGAGCGTCTTCGTGGCGGGCGTCGTCGCCCTCTTCGGCTACAGCACGCTCGCCGCGTTCACGGCGTTCGAGGGCGCCGTCCACTACGACCTCGTCGCGTACGCGGTCGTCGGCGTCACCCTCTGGAACCACTTCGGCGTCGGCGAGACGACACCCGACACCGCGGGCGTCGCGGATCCGACCGCCGACGGGAGCGGGACCGCCGACGCCGCGACCGAGGCCGACGAGGAGCCGGTCGCGATGACCGACGGCGGTCGGTAGTCGCCGGCGGTCGCACCGCGCGTTACCTTTTAGCTGAGCTCGCCAGTTCGGACGCGCCGAGCGCCCAGCACGGCTCTCCGTCGACCGCTCAGTACAGCTCTCGGTCGAGCGGCTCGACGCCCGCGATCGTCACCTCGTCGCCGACCGCGAGGGACGACCCCCACCACTCCTCCGGGACGACGGTGTTCACCATGAGCCGGAAGTCGTGGTCGAAGCGGTCGCTCTCGGTCCAGTCTGGAAGGGTCTCTCGCCGCTTTCGCACGAACCGCTCGCGGAACCCCTCGATCGCCTCGCCCGTGTCCGGGTTCCGGGACGGGACGACGCAACGCTGGCAGGGGTTGACCCCCAGCAGCTCGGCGTCGCCCGCGGCGAACCGCACGGCCTCCCCGCGGTCGGCGAACAGCCGGTCCTCCCAGAACGCGGGACAGTCGTCGATGACGACGCTGGGGCGGAGCCGCCGGCGCATCTCCGTCGCGTCCGCGACCGCGTCGAACCAGCCCGCGACGGTCTCGAGGGTCGCGCGCGAGACCACCGTCGGGCCGCGGGCCGTCCGGTCGTCGGGGAGTCCGCCGTCGGGCTCGCACACTAGGTCGACGGCGTAGCCGAGGTAGTCGCCGACCCACGCTTCCAGCGCGTCGCCGTCGTCGGGGAGCGCGAAGATCCGCTCGCCCGCGGCGGTCCCCGTCTCGGGCCGCGCCGGCCGCGAGAGGGTCACCGCGGTCGGCGTCGCGTCGGTCGGACCCGCCAGCTCGTAGCTCGCGCGGAGCCCGTGGACCGCGGGCTCGCGCTTCCCGTTGACGTAGCCCCCGCTCCCGCCGACGGAGGCCTCGTGGGGGTCGACGCCGGCCTCGACGAGCGCGTACGTGCGGTCGCCGCGGAGGGCGCCCGCGGCCCCGAGTTCGGCGCGGTCGAGGGCGACGCCGTCGTTCGACTTCAGCGGGTAGGCGACGAGTTCCGCGATGCGTGCCATGCCCCGCGTTCGACGGGGGGAGAGAAAAGCGATCGGCCGATTGCGACGGCGGCGCTACTCCTCGTCGCTCGCGTCGGCGTCGTCCGCGCCGTCAGCGTCGGTTCCGTCGTCCGCGCCGTCAGCGTCGGTTCCGTCGTCCGCGCCGTCAGCGTCGGTCCCGTCGTCCTCCTCGTCGCCACCGAGCCCGGCCGCCTCGAACGCCTCGGCGACCTCGTCGGCGGGGACGGTCCGGTAGCCGTCGGCCTCGGTGATCGTCGCGACGGCGACGTCGTCGGGCTCGAACTCGTCCTCGTGGGCCGCGAGCGCGGCGAGGCCGAGCTCGACGCCGGCGGTCAGCGAGAGGTCGTCGCTCCACTCCTCCTCGAGGTGTCCCTGGATGTCCTGTCGGCCGCCGCCGATGACGGTCGCCTTCCACTCGTTCGGCGTGCCGGAGGGGTCGGCGGCGAACAGGCGCGGCTCGCCGTCGTCGATGCCGCCGATGAGGAGCGCGGCGCCGTACGGGCGCGTGCCGCCGCGCTGGGTGTTCTCCTGGATGTGGTCGGTGACGAACTTCGTCAGCGTCTCGACGCCGACGGGCTCGCCGTAGCGCAGGCGGTTCCCCTGCGACTGCCGGCGCGCGAGGTCGATCAGCTGTCGCGCGTCCGCGACGTGGCCCGCGCTCGCGGTGCCGAGGTGGTCGTCGAGCTTGTGGAGCTTCTCGATGCTCTCCGCCTCCATCAGCGTCGAGGAGGCGCGGGACATCGCGACGAACACGACGCCCTCCGCGGTGCGGATCCCGACGCTCGGCGCGCCGCGCGAGACCGCCTCGCGGGCGTACTCGACCTGGTAGATGCGCCCGTCGGGCGAGAACAGCGACGTGCCGCGGTCGTACGCCTGCTGGTCGTTGCCGCCCATCATCGCCGATCACCCGCTCTCGCGGTGTCGCTTTGGCTCATTACCCGTCCTTACGCCGGACGGTTGAAAAAGGGTCCGTAACCGGTACGTGTCGGCCGTGACCCGGCTCCCTTTACACGCTCGCGGCCGGCGAGGGCGGCGAGTCGCCGCTCCCGACCCCCGCCTACGACGGATATATGCCGATCGCTCCCCTAACAGGGTCGACATTGACTCCCACACGAACGACAGCCGCCCTGATGGCCCTCCTCGCGCTGCTCGCGGCCGTCGGCGGGGCCGCGGCGGTGCCCGACGCGCGGATCGCCGTCGACGGGGTCGAGCCGAGCACGAGCGAGCCCGTCGTCGGCGAGCGCACGAGCCTGAACGTCACCCTCTCGAACTCCGGCGGGAGCCCCGCCGCCGCCGACGTGCGGAGCGTCAGGGTCGTCGCCGGCGCGGGCGACGACGCGGAGCCGCTGGACGAGGCGACCGCGGTCGGCTCGCTCTCGCCCGGCGACTCCCTCGACGTGACGCTGTGGACGCGGTTCGACGAGCCCGGCGAGCGACGGCTCACGGTCGAGGTCGTCGCCGAGGAGGAGGCGACCGGCGACGAGGAGGCGGGCGAGGGCGGAACGGTCACCGTGACGCGCGACGTGGTCCTCGACGTCCAGCCGGCCGAGGTGACGCTCGACCTCCGGACCCGCGGGCTCGCCCCGGAGGACCTGCAGAGCGACGACGAGAGCGAGGGCGCCGGCGGCATCGGCGTGAGCGGGATCGAGGGGATCTTCGGCGGCGGTGGCGGCGGGCTCGATACGGGAGAAGACGCCGAAGAGGCCGTGCGGTCGGCCGATTCCCCCGTAGCGGTGACCGTGGTCAACACGGGGACGACGACCGCCGACCGCGTGAGCCTGACCGCGGTCGGTGAGCCGGTCGCGGGCGCTGAGGGGAGCGGGGACGGAACAGACGGGAGCGACGCGGACGGCGGCGGCGACGCGAACGGCGGAGCCGATGACGCCGACGGCGAGGGGTTCGAGGCCGGCCCGTACGTCGTCGAGGACATCGCGCCCGGCGAGGAGCGCGAGGTCCTCGTCGATCTCGGACCGCTCGACCGACGCTCGGCGGTGACGTTCACGGCGGCGTTTCGTTCGGGACTCGACGCGCAGGCGGGCGCCGGCGCGGAGCGGACCGCGACGTCGACGCTCCGATACCCGGCGCACGACGGGGCACCGACGGTCACCGACGCGGTCGTCGAGGCGGCCGGGGACGGCGCGGTCACCGTCGACGCCAACCTCGGCAACGCGGGCGGCGGTGAGCTGGAGGGCGTCGTCGTCTCGGTCGGGGAGGCGCCGGGCGTCGAGCCCACGCCCGCCGGCCGCGAGTACTTCGTCGGCGCGGTCGGCGCCGGCGACTTCGTCGCCTTCGACCTGCGCGCGACCGCGAACGCGTCGGTCGCCGACGAGGTGCCGATCCGGATCGCGTACACCGAGCGCGGCGTGCGGTACGTCGAGACCGAGACGGTGGCGCTCCCCGACCCGGACGGGAGCGACGGCGGGTCGGGTACCGTCGGGACACTGGGATCGGTCGGATCGCTCAGTCCCGCGGACGCGATCGGCCCCGTCGGGGCGCTCGGGGCGATCGGCCTCGTCGGCGTCGCCGGGGTCGCCGTCGCGGGCGTCCTCGTCCGCCGCCGCGATGTATAGCGTCGCGCTGCGGGGCGCGACCAAGCGCTACCCAGGCGGGGGAGCCGAGCCGGTGGTCGCGCTCGACGACGTCGACTTCGCGGTCGAGCCGGGCGAGTTCGTCGCGGTCGTCGGCCCGAGCGGTTCCGGGAAGTCGACGCTGCTGAACGTGCTCGGCCTGCTCGACGACCCCACCGAGGGCGAGCGGCACCTCGACGGGACGGACGTGACGAGCCTCTCGGTGGCCGAGCGCACGGCCGCGCGCAAGGAGTCGATCGGCTTCGTCTTCCAGGACTTCCACCTGCTGCCGACGCTGACGGCGGTCGAGAACGTCGCGCTGCCGACTGCCTTCGACCCCGGCGACGCGAGCGACCGCGCCGCCGCCCTGCTCTCCCGGTTCGGGCTCGGCGACCGGCTCGACCACGAGCCCGCGGAGCTGTCCGGCGGGCAGAAACAGCGGGTCGCCATCGCCCGGTCGCTGATCAACGAGCCGTCGGTGCTCCTCGCCGACGAGCCGACCGGGAACCTCGACACGGAGACCGGCGAGTCGATCCTCGCCGAGTTCGAGCGCGTGAAGGCGGAGGGGGTCGCCGTCGTCGCGGTGACGCACGACCCGCTCGTCGAGGGGTACGCCGACCGGGTCGTCGAGCTCACCGACGGCGTGCTCGCGGGCGGGATGCCGGACGAGGGTAACGAGGAGGGACCGCGACGCGACCGCGAGACCGCGACCGCGGAGGACCGATGAGCGGACCGTCGCCGAAAGGGCGGCCGGGAACCGCCGGGTGGCTCCGCGGCTGGCGCCCCGCGGTCGCGATGGCCGCGCGGAACCTGCGCCGGAACCGGGTGCGGACCGCGCTCGCGGTGCTGGGCGTCTGCATCGGCGTGCTCGCAGTCGCTGCGCTCGGGATCTTCGGCAACGTGCTGGCGCTCGGCGCCGACGACGCCATCGGCGACATCGGGACGCAGGTGGTGGTCTCGCCGAACGCCGACGCCGGGGTCCAGTCGCTCTCCGAGGCCGACGTGGCCGACGTCCGGCGCGCGGTGGGCGAGCCGGCGGTCGTCCCGCTGTACTCGGACAGCGCGGTCGTCGCCGGCCCGAGCGGGCGGGAGTTCGCGACCGTCTACGGCGTGGAGGAGCCGGCACTCGCGTTCGAGGCCGCCGAAGGGCGACTCCCCGAGCGCCACAGGCGGGGCGCGATCGTCGGGGCGGGCGTCGCCGAGGAGCTGGGCGTCGGCGCCGGCGACAGCGTCGAGATCGCCGGGTCGCAGGTCCGGGTCGTCGCGGTGCTCGCCGAGAGCCAGACGTTCAGCCCGGTGGCGCCCGACGACGCCGTCTTCCTCCCCGAGTCCGCCTTCTCGGCGGACGGGTACGCGCAGGCGCTCGTCGTCGCCGAATCGGGGGAGGCCGCGCGGGCCGCGGCCGACGACATCCGCGCGGAGGTGAACGCCCGCGAGGAGCGCGTCGACCTGTTCGAGCTCGCCGCCATCGTCGACGAAGTGAACGAGTTCTTCGGGCTGCTCAGCACGTTCCTCCTCGGTCTGGGCGCCATCTCGCTCGTCGTCGCCGGCGTCTCGATCCTCAACGTCATGTTGATGAGCACCGTCGAGCGGCGGCAGGAGATCGGCGTGATGCGCGCGGTCGGCGTGACGCGGCGCGACGTGTTGCGCGTGCTGCTCGCGGAGGCCGGTCTCATCGGCGCGGCCGGCGCCGCCGCGGGGACGCTCCTCACCGTCCTGCTCGTCGCGGGACTGGTCGCCGCGACGCCCGAGGTCGACGCCGCCCTCGCGCTCGACCCGACGAACGGCTACTACCTGCTCCTCGCGCTCTGCTTCGGCGTCGGCGTGGGGCTCGTCAGCGGCGCCTACCCGGCCTGGAAGGCGGCGAACGAGCGCCCCGTGGAGGCGCTGCGGAGCTGACCCGGTCCGCCCTCTCCGGCGGTCGGCATCACCGGTCTACGCGTTCGTACGTGACGAACGCGAGGTCGCCGCCGGCGTCGGTGTCGGCGTCCGCGACGACCTCGCGGTCGACCTCGTGCCACGCGTCGTCGTCCCAGTCGGGGAAGCGCGTGTCGCCGTCGGGACGCCCGGGGACCTCCGTCAACACCATCCGGTCGGCGCGGTCGAGGAACTGTTCGTACACCGCCGCACCGCCGATCACGTACGCCTCGTCGACGCCTCGGTCGGCGGCGTCGGCGGCGGCGAGCACGACCGCCCCGGTGACGTCGTTGGCGACGACCGCCCCCTCCGGGAGGTCGAGGTCGCGCGTCGTCAGCACGACGCTGGTGCGGTCGGGGAGCGGGCCGCCGATCCGGTCGGCGATGCTCTCGTACGTCTTCCGGCCGACGATCACGGGATGGCCGGTTGTGAGCCGCTTGAAGTGGGCCAGATCCGCCGGGTAGTGCCACGGCATCCCCCCCTCGTCGCCGATGACGCCGTTCTCGGCGACCGCGGCGACGACGACGAGGTCGACGTCGGCGCCCGGGAGACCGTCTTCGGTGCTCCGGGAGGCGTCGCCGGCCATCACTCCGCGACCGCGAACGAGAGCCCGTCCGCGGAGTCGTAGTCGACGAGTTCGACGTCCTCGTAGGTCAGCTCGTTGAGGGGGGCGTCCGCGATCTCGATCCGAGGGCGCTCGCGCGGCTCCCGCGAGAGCTGTTCGAGCAGGCCGGGGACGTGGTCGTACCCCTCCTCGCCGTCCGCCTCGTCGGGCGCGGTCCGCTCGACCCAGCTCTTCACGTCGAGGTAGTCGGCCTTGCTCTCGACGTTCCCGAGCCGCTCCTGCACGTACGGGAGGTTGTTCGCGTACCACTTCCCGCGCTCGCCGCGGCCGCAGTAGACGTGCGCGTCGACGACGGTGTGGCCGAACTCACCGACCTCGAACCCCGTCCGCTGGGCGAGCGCGTTCGCGAGCAGCGCGTACGCGGCGATGTTGAACGGCACGCCGAGCGCGATGTCGCCCGACCGCTGCGTGAGGTGGAGGTTCAGCCGGCCGTCCTGAACGTTCACGACGAACGAGTAGTGACACGGCGGGAGCGTCGAGGTCGCGGCGTTGGCGGGGTGCCACGCGTTGACGACCATCCGGCGCGAGCGGGGGTTCTCCTCGAGGGTGTCGATCACGTACTGAATCTGGTCGAACGTCCGGCGCTCGGTTCCGTCGGGGTCCTCCTCGACGGTCACCCAGCGGTGGGCGTCCTCGGGCCACGTCTCGCCGGGGAGCGCGGCGTCCTCGTCCGGGACCGGGAACCGGCGCCAGAACCGGCCGTAGGCGGTGTCGAGGCGGCCCTCCTCGTCGGCCCACGCGTCCCAGATCTTCGTCTCCTCGCGGAGATTCCGGACGTGCTCCTCGCCGGAGAGGTACCACAGCACCTCGTGGATGAGCGAGTACCACCGGTAGCCGTCCATCTTCTTGGTGGTGAGGAGCGGGAACCCCTCCGCGAGGTCGACGGTGTACTGCCCGCTGAACGACGCGATCGTGTCGACGCCGGTCCGGTTCGGCTTGTACGTGCCCGTCGACAGGGTGTCGTCGACGAGATCGAGGTACTGTTGCATGGTGGTCGACGTCGCACCCGTCCGGCAAGCGCGGGGAACGACGAGTCTGTCGGGTCAAATGCGCGGGGGGAAACTAAGTGTGTCGCGACGACTCGAACGGGTGTCCACGCGCTCGTCGCCGTCGAGCCCTGGTTTATAAACAATCGAAGCGGTGGCGCGCCTCCGAGCGGCCGCCATCGGCGGCCGCGAGGAGCCCGCGAGGGAGTCGCTGGCGTCGTCGACGCCAGCGACAGGGCGAGAGCTTCGCTCTCGCTTGCAACCGGCGCTACGCGCCGGTGACGAGGCTGGGGAGGCGCGAGGCTGTGCGGTCGCGGTGCGGGGTGGGAGTCAAAGGAGCAGCCTCACGGCTGGGGCTTTGGAGATGTTCACCGCGCCGTCAACGATTCATAAATAGCCGATCACGACACCCCAATCAAGTTCATATAGCCGTCACCCAGGCCCGGTAGTCGTCGTCGAGCCCGTACACTTCGCGGAACGCGCGCTCGACGAACCCCGCCACGCGGTTCGCGTCCGAGCGCGCGGTGACGACCGCGTTCGTCCCCTCTGCCTCCTCCGGGCTGACGAGCTCGTCGATCCGGAACTCGGGGAACTCGCCGAGGAGCGCTTTCAGCCGCTCCAGCTCGTCGTCCGTGCAGTCCAAGATCAGCTCCGTGCCGGCGAGCTGGATCCACGGCGGCACCTCGCCGCCCTCGGTGACGTCGCTGTCGGGGTCGACGTCGACGGTCATCACGTCGCTCGACCGGGCGCGGTGCGCGGTCGCCGCGTCCGCGAACAGCTTCAGCCGCTCGTCCTCGGTGGCGGCGTCGAATCGGGTCATGCCACCACGTCGGCGCCGGCGGCTCTTGAAAGGGCGCGCTTCGCCGAGAGAAATGACTTAAAAGGCCGTTACCGTTCCGTCTCCGCGAGCACGTCCTCGACGATCTCGAGGGTGCGCTCGGCCTCGCGCACCCGGTCGTCGACGGCGCCGGTCCGCACGAGCTCCAGCTCCGGCTCGTCGAGCGCGTCGCGCACCTCGGCGGCGCGGCGGAGCCGCTCGTACTCCCCGTCGCGCGCGAGGTCCCGGACCGCCCGCAGCGTCGCGACCGTCTCGTCGTCGGCGACCCGCGAGACCAGCGGGATCAGCTCGTCGATCTCGTAGGCGAGCTCGTCGCCGGCGGCGGGCGGCCAGCCGAGCGTCAGCGGCTCGCCGTCGAGCCGCTCGATGTACGTGCGGTGGACCGCGACCGCCGTCCGGAGCGCGCCGGGGTCGTCGACGTAGTGCTCCAGCTTCGAGTTCGAGTAGTCCGCGTACTCCAGCAGGGTCGGGAGCGGCTCCTCGCCGGCCTCGTACTCCGCGACGTAGTCGGCCAGGTCCGTCGGCGGCACGTCGACGTCGACGAACGGGGTGGCGTCCGCGCGGTCGAGGAAGGCGAAGACGTCGCGGGCCGACGCGGACTTGAAGAAGTCGTCGAACGACTCCCGAACCGCCTCGTTGTACGTCTCGACCGGCTCGCGGAGGCGGTCGACGTCGGAGTCGAGGTCGGCGTCGGCCATGTCCGCGACCTCGCGCAGCTCGTCGAGCCGGGCGGCGAGACGCTTCTTCGCCTCCCGGGCGTCCTTGCGGGCGATCCGGTAGTCGTCGACCGCCTCGTCGCGGTCGGAGAGCAGGTCGAGGTACTCCCCGGCGGGTTCGAGCGCGTCGCGGGCCGCCTCGAAGTCCGACTCGGAGAGCCGCTTCTTGTCGACCGCCTCGTCGGCGGCCGCGAAGGCGTCGGAAGCGAGGGCGTCGTCGTCGACGTCGACCGCGTTCGCGAACTCGCCCTCGAACCGGACGTACGCCTCGAAGTCCCCGCTGCCGACCGCGTCCCCCTCGTACTGGTCGAGCACGCGGTGAGCCCGTCGGTACGTGTCCGCCGCGGCCTCGACGCGCTCCCGGCCGAGGTCGGCGATCCGGCCTTCGAGCCGCCGGAGCTCGTCGTAGCGCTCGCGGAGCGTCGCGGCCGCTTCACCCGCCTCGGCGACCGGGTCGGCGCCGCTTGCCTCGGTCGTCGCCCCCGCGCCGCCCATTCAGTACACCTCGTCCGGGTCGAAGACGCGCTCCCCGACGTTCTCGCCGTCGATCGTTCGGTGGAAACAGGAGCGGTGGCCCGTGTGACACGCCCCGACGTTCTGGTCGACGAGGTACAGCAGGGTGTCGGCGTCGCAGTCGACGCGCACCTCCCGGACCGCCTGCGTGTGGCCGGAGGAGCCGCCCTTGTGCCACAGCTCGTCGCGCGACCGGGAGTGGTAGTGCGCCTCGCCCGTCTCGCGGGTGCGGTCGAGCGCCTCCGGCGAGACGTACGCGAGCATCAGCACCTCGCCGGAGTCGGCGTCCTGGGCGATCGCGGGGACGAGCCCGTCCTCGCCGAAGTCCACGTCGATCGCCTCGGCGGCGTCCCCGCTCGCTCCGGAGTCCCCTCCCGCGCTCCCGTCCGCGTCGGCGTCGCTCATGTCTCGCTCGAAGCGCGGGGCTCGAATAGTCCTTTTGTCTGTTCTCGCTCCGACGGTCGGTGAGGGTGTCGGCCGACCCGGGAGACGCCGGTCGCTCCCGGGGGCACCCCTCCTACTCCCGGCGCAACACGAGCGCGTCGCCGTCGGCGTAGGCGTCGGGGCGTCGATCGACGACCTCGAAGCCGAGCCCGTCGTACAGCGCGAGCGCCCCGTCGTTGTCGGGGTGCGCCTGCAGCGTTACGGGGCCGTCGGCGTCGGCGATGACGGCCGAGAGGAGGCCGCGGGCGCGCCCCTCGCGTCGGTGGTCCGGATCGACGACGAGCTCGGCGAGGTGGACGCCGGGCCGGTTCGGGGCGTCGACCGGCAGCAGGTAGCCGACGGTCCGCCCGTCCGCGACGCTCACGAGCGCCGATCCGACCGCGAGCCCGTACTCCAAGAGGTCCGGGTTCGGCTGCCGGAGAAACGACTGCAGCTCGCGGATCCGGTCGGCGTCGGGCGGACGAGCGGCGCGAACGCGCGGGTCGGGGGTGACGGCGTCCTCCTCGGACGGATCGGAACCCGACCCCTCGCCGTCGCGAGTGGGAGAGGTCACAGCGCCGTCACCCCGAGCGCGACCGCGACCGCCGCGCCCGACAGCGTCGCGAGGAAGTTCACGGTCTGGTTGCCGATCCGGTCGCCCTCGATCAGCGCGCCGAGGAGGCTGTCGACGGTCATGCCGGCGACGCCGGCGGCGACGACGATCCCGCCGCCGACGGCGAGGTCGCCGACGGGCATCCCGACCGCGGCGAGACTGGCGACGACGAGCGCGCCCGCGAAGCCGGCGAGCTCGCCCTGCCAGGTGATCGCGCCGTCGGTGCCGGGTTCGACCCTCTTGAGGGTCGTGACGAGCCGCGGCCCGTCGTACAGCCCGCCGATCTCCGAGGAGAGCGTGTCGGCCATCGCGGTGGCGGTCGCTCCCGCGAACGCGAACGCGAAGGGGGCCGGGGGGAGGGCGACGTGGGCGGTCGCGGCGTAGCCGACGAGCGCGACGAGCGCGACCGCGGAGTTCGCCAGCACGTTGCCGGTGCCGCGCGCGCCCTCGTTCTCTTGGGCGACGCCGCGGGCGGCCTTCTCGTCGAACCGGTACTTGGAGGCGAGGCCGCCGACGGCGTAGAAGGACATCAGCGTGAGGAACCAGCCGACGCCCCCGAGCACGACGGCGAGCAGCGCGGAGAGCACCCCGGTGAGCATGCCGGGGACCGAAGCGGTGCCGAGCGCGAAGGAGACGTAGCCGAGCGCGGCGGTCACGCCGAGCCCGAACGCGAGGAGGGGGACGGTGACCGTCGGGTCGAGCGCGAGGAACCCCCAGACCGCGAACGCGACGAGGATCACCGTGATGTGCGCGTCGCGGGCGAACACCAGCGACCGCACGAGCGCGGCGGTCAGCGCCGCCACGGACGCGAGGAAGACGAGGTCGGGGAGCGGGGCCGTCAGCGACGACGACGCTCCCGCGAGGTCGACGCTCGGAACGGCGGCCCCGCCGAGGGAGAAGCCGCCGTCGACGCCGAGGGCCGCCGTCTGGAGTCGAACCGCGACCTGTCCGGCGAGGGCCGCGAACGCGCCGACGGCGACGTAGCCGGCGACGAGCGGGAACTCGTCGCTCGTCGCCCGGCCGACGAGCTCTCGGCCCAGCCGTCCCCCGCCGACCGCGAGCGCCGCCGCGGCGAACGCCTCGTACGGGAGGGGGGCGCGGGGGAGCGAGGCGAACAGCGCGAGGCCGGCGGCGGCGACCGAGAAGGCGACGAGCCCGTAGAGCCGCTCCTCCTCCCGGTCGCCCGGCAGCGCGAGCGTCTCGAACCACTCGCCGTCGCGGATCCCGAAGAACGCGAGGCCGGCGACGGCGAGGAAGGGAACGACTGCGGCGTCGCCGAGGGTCGGCGCGAGGGCTGCGAGCGCGGCTACGGCGGCGAAGGTACTCGCGCGTCGGAGCCTCCGTATCACGGGTTCGGCTACCCGGGACGAGCACTTAACGGTCCCGACACCGGCCGGCGACCGCGGCGTCGGTCAGTACCGGTACTCGTTGAACTGGACCGCGTGTCCCTCGATCACGCGGACGGGACGCTCCGGGTCCTCGTCGTCGTCCCCGGTCGCCTCCTCGTGCGTGTCAACGCCACTCATACGAGGCAAAAAGCGACTGGTCGGTATAAGCGTTATCCACGGAGCGGAAGTAGTGGGACGGGAACGAGAGGAGGCTGATCAGCCGAGGCCGATCAGCCGAGGACCCGGTCGATGTCGCCGAGGTCGTCGAGCACGTAGTCGGGGGCGACGTCGGCGGCGGCGAGCCGGTCGTCGTCGGTCACGCCGGACCTGACGAGCACGGTCGTCATCCCCGCGCGCTCGCCGAGCGCGATGTCGGTGTTCAGCCGGTCGCCCACGACGAGGCACTCCTCGGGCGGGTAGGGGAGCCGCTCGCGGACCATCTCGATCGCGGTGTCCGAGGGCTTGCCGAGGACGACGTCGGGCTCGCGCTCGGCGACGCCGGCGATGGCGTTGATCACCGCGCCGGATCCGGGGACGTCGCGCTCGGGGGCCGGGATCACGACGTCGGGGTCGGTGCCGATGAAGGGGACGCCGCGCTCCAGCGTCCACAGCGCGGTACAGAGGTCCTCGTAGTCGAACCCGCGGGAGATCGAGGCGACGAGCGCGTCGGCGGCGTCGACGTCGTCGGTCGTCGAGAGCCCCGCCGCCGCGAACTGGTCGAGCAGACCGGGGTCGCCGATACACAGCAGGTCGTCATCGGCGTGGCGCTCCGCGAGGTATCGCGTCGTCACCGTCCCGGCCGTGAACACGCTGTCGACGTCGACGTCGTACCCCGCGGCGCCGAGCCGGTCCACGTACGCCGGCGGCGCCTTCGTCGGGTTGTTCGAGACGAACAGCGTCTCGATCCCGGCCTCTCGGAGCCGGCGGTAGCCGGCCGGCGCGCCCGGGATCGGATCGTCGCCTCGCACGACCGTGCCGTCCACGTCGAGGACGGCGCCGCTGAATGCCATGTCCCTCGTCGGGGCGCCACGGCCGTAGTGGTTGCGGGGCGGTCGCCGTTCCGCCGCCGCGTGGGTCCCAGATACGATACCGGTTCCAGCTTCGGGATAACGGAAGGGTAAAGCGGCGCGACTCCTTATCGGAGTCTACTGTGACGACGACCCAGGTGACCCTCGTCCAGATCGACAACTACGGGCCGTGGACGACGACACCGGAGCCGCGCCGGGAGATGGACCTCCAGACGCTCCAGTCGCGGCTGTTCGCCGACATCGCGCAGTTCGTCGGCCACCGCGACGCGTACGTCTTCTTCACGCGCTTCGACAACATGATCGCGGTGACGAACGGCGTGGACGGCGCGGCCCACGCGGCCCTCCAGGAGTCGATCGGGAACCGGTACCCGGTGAGCATCAGCCTCGGCACCGCGGTCGCCGAGCGACCGGTCGACGCGCTGGAGGCCGCGAACCGGCAGCTCCAGCTCGAAGGGAGCGCCCAGGACAAGGCCCGGACCGAGGTGCTCGCCGGCGAGTACCTCACGGAGACGACGAGATCGGACCTCCAGGTCGCGCACTTCGACGTCGTCAACGCGACCGGGAAGTACACCGATCGGCTCAACGAGTTCGACACGTTCATCAACATCGAACGGGCGTACGCCTCCCTCATGCGCTACCTCCGGGAGCGGCACGGCGCGCTCTCCTTCTTCGTCGGGGGCGACAACATCATCGCCGTCTGTCCGGACCTCCCCGAGCGCGCGTTCGCCGACGCGGTCGCGCACGTCGAAGACGACGTGGAGGTGGAGCTGCAGGTCGGCGTCGGCCGGGGCGCCTCCGCCCACGAGGCGGGGTTCGCCGCCAAACACGCGCTGGAGGACTGCCGCCACGACGGCACGAGCGTCGAGCTGTTCGGCGCCCCCGCCGCCAGCGACTGAGTCCGGATTCCGGCCCGCAACGACCGAGCCAGGATCCCGGCCCGCAACGACCGGATCGAAGCCCGCTACGGCGCTGTTATCTATACTGATAACCGCGGCTCCAGTTTTATATACGCCGGCCGGGAAGCCTCGCTCAACATGTCTGATGAGATAGTGTTCGTCTGCACGGCGGACGGCTGCGACGAGGGGCCGTGGGAGGGATCCCACGACGCGATGGCCCACTGCGCCGAACACCCCGACCACGGCTACACCGGACGGCCGCGGAGCGAGGTCGACGCCGACACCGTCATCCCGGCGACGGCGACGCGGAAGCGCGACAACCGGAACCTCCAGCACAAGGGCCACCCGAAGGGCGCGCTCGCGCGGAACGACTGAGCCGTTCCGAGAGCGGCGCACCGCCGACGCCCGCGTCCGTGGCCGTGACCAACAATCGACCGTCCACGGCCGACCGGTGGCGGTCGGCGGCCGCTCTTCTCCGCCGGGTCGTCCTCTCCCGCTCGCCGACTACGCCTCGTCGAACAGTCCGAGGTCCTCGGCGACGAGGTCGGCCAGCCGGTCTTTCAGCGCCGGGTCGACCTCCGCCACCTCCTCGCCGTCGTGTTTCCCGTCGTTGTGTTTCGCGAGCGTGTCGGCCACGTCGGAGAGCGGGACGCTGGTCTCCGTCTCGCACTCGGTGCACACGATCGGGACCGACGGTTCGTCGGATGACATACGTCGGGTAGTCGCGGGTCGGTGGTATATGCCTTCGGGAGCGCGGTCCGGGCCGCCCGCCGCGGACTCCGGGACCGACGCGAACCGCCAGCGTCACCAGCCCTCGGGTGCTACTGTTTCCCATGCGCGTCCTCGTGACCGGGGCGGCCGGCGGGATCGGCGGCGGCGTCGCGCGAACGCTCGCGGCGGCCGACCACGACGTGATCGGGCTCGACCGCGACGCGGACGGGCTGGCGGCCCTCCCCGAGGCCGCGGAGACGCACGCCTTGGATCTTCGCGACGGCGACGCGGTCGAGGCGCTCCTCGCGGACCGCGAACTCGACTGCCTCGTCTCCTGCGTCGGCGTGTACGAGATCGCGGCGGTGGAGGACACCACCGTCGACTCGTTCCGCCGCCAGCTCGACGCGAACCTGACCGCGGTCCACACCGTCGTCCGGGCCGCCCTCCCGTCGATCCGGGAGCGCGGCGGCCGGATCGTCCTGGTCGGATCGATGGTCGGGTCGACCGCGCTCCCGTACCACGGCGCCTACGGCGCCGCGAAGGCCGGGCTGCGCGGCTACGCCGACGCCCTCCGCCGCGAGGTCGAGCCCCGCGGCGCGACGGTCGCGTTCGTCGAGCCCGGCCCGGTTCCGACCGGGTTCAACGAGCGCGCCGCCGCGGGGGTCACCGAACGGAACGCGGACCCCGAGGGGCCCTACGCCGACGCCTACCGAGCGTTCGAGGGATACGCGCCCGCCGCGACCGACGTCGAGACGGTGGTCGAGCGCGTCGTCGAGGCAGCCACGACCGACGGTCCGCGGGCCGTCTACCGGGTGAGCCGCCGCGCGCGCTGGCTCCCGCGGCTGGCCGCGGTGCTCCCCGACCGGCTGTACGACCGCCTGATCCGGGCCGGATTGCCGGGGGGAATACTCGGGCGGCTCATCGATCGGTAGCGTCGCCGCCGTCGGGGGCCGCGTCCCCCTCGACGGTCCGGTCTCCGGTGGCCTCGTGCGGACCCTTCCCGTCCTCGCCCTCGGCCGCCTCCGCGTAGAACGCCTCCGGCGCGGCGTCGATCCGCTCGAACTCGCCGAAGTCGCGCTCGTGGTGGCGGATCGTCTGCTCGACGATCCACGCGCTGTAGCGCTCGGAGTACGCCCAGTCGCCGTCGGCGTCGTCGACGTCGAACCGGTCGTCGGTCGCGAGTGCGGCGTACAGGTGGTAGAAGCCGAGGACGACGTCGCCGAAGTCCTTCGCCTCCGCGCCGATCTCGCGGCGCTTCTCGGCCAGTTCCTCGCGGCCCGCGTCGGTGAGGGCGAAGTACTTCCGGTCGGGCTCGTCGGCGCGCTCGACGCGCTCGGCGACGCCCTCCTCCTCGAACTTGTAGAGGATGGGGTAGACGGAGCCGTACGAGGGCTCCCAGTGGCCGCCGCTGATCGCGGTGATCTCGCCTAACAGCTCGTATCCGTACCGCGGGCACTCGTCGAGCAGCTCCAACACGAGGTACGAGATAAGTCCCTTCGGCGGCCCGCTCTTGCGCATCGTCGACACGTTTCCGGGATCGTCGTGAAAGCGTTTCGGTCGCGACAACCGAGGACGCGCCGCCTCTCCGGTCCGTCGCCGGACCGCCCGGCTCCCGACCGTCGCGGCCGCGACCCGCAAGCCCCTAAGTAGCGGGGCCCCAAGCCGAGGTATGGTCGAGGCACCACAGACCGAGGAGGGGTGGTTCGCGCTGCACGACTTCCGGTCTATCGACTGGGACGCGTGGCGCGACGCCCCCGAGCGGGAGCGACGACGGGCGATCGAGGAGGGGAAGGCCTTCCTGAAACACCGCGAGCTCGTCGCCGACGCCGAGGAGGGCGACTCCGGGCTGTTCTCGGTGCTCGGGCACAAGGCCGACCTCCTGTTCGTCCACTTCCGGCCGACGCTCGACGACCTCTCGTCGATCGAGCGCCGGTTCGAGGACACCGCGCTCGCGAACTTCACCGAGCGGACCACCTCGTACGTCTCGGTCACCGAGGTCTCCGGCTACGTCTCCGACGCGTACTTCGAGGAGGGGCCCGAGGAGGTCGACGCCGGCCTCCGCCGGTACATCGAGGGGAAGCTGACCCCGGAGATCCCGGACGACGAGTACGTCTGCTTCTATCCGATGAGCAAGCGCCGCGGCGAGGAGTACAACTGGTACGACCTCTCCTTTTCGGACCGCGCGGAGCTCATGGCCGGCCACGGCGAGGTCGGCAAGGAGTACGCCGGGAAGATCAAGCAGGTGATCGCCTCCTCGGTCGGCCTCGACGACCACGAGTGGGGCGTCACGCTGTTCGGTTCGGACCCGACGGACATCAAGGACATCGTCTACGAGATGCGCTTCGACCCCGCCTCATCGCGGTACGGCGAGTTCGAGGAGTTCTACATCGGGCGGCGGTTCCCGCCGGCCGACCTCGGCGCGTACCTCGCGGGCGAGACGGTGCCCACGGGCGACGCCGACCGGGAGGGCGAGCACGGCCACGGCGAGGGGGGACACGGCGGCGCTCACGGCGAGAGCGACCATCACGGCGACGAGAGCCGCGGGAGCCGCGGCGGGGGCCACGACCACGCGAGCGCCGGCGGCGGCTCCGCGCACGGCGACCACCCGCACGGCGAGGAGGAACCGAGCGGCGAGGGCGATCACCCGCACGGCGATGAGGAGGCGGGCGGCGAGGGCGTCTCCGACGAGGAGATCCGCGGCGAGCTCGCTGACCTCGACATCTACGCCGGGAAGCCGCACGGCGAGGACGTGTACGCCACCGTGCTGTACAGCGAGGCCGACGTCGACGAGCTGTTCGACGAGGTCGAGGGGCTCCGCGGCAACTTCGACCACTACGGCACCCACGTGAAGACGGCCGTGTACGAGGGTCGCCACACCGACCGGTCCGCGGTCGTCTCCATCTGGGACACGGCCTCCGCCGCCGAGACCGCGGCCGGGTTCCTCTCGGAGCTCCCGGACGTCGTCGCCCGCGCCGGCGAGGAGTCCGGCTTCGGCACGATGGGGATGTTCTACACCGTCAAGCCGGACTACCGCGAGGAGTTCGGCGACACGTTCGACGAGGTCGGCGAGATCCTCGCGGAGATGGACGGCCACGTCGAGACCGACCTGATGAGCAACGTCGAGGACGAGAACGACATGTTCATCGCCAGCCAGTGGGAGGCGAAGGAGGACGCGATGACGTTCTTCGGCTCAGACGAGTTCCGCGAGACGGTCGAGTGGGGCCGCGAGGTGCTGGCCGACCGGCCGCGGCACGTCTTCCTCGCCTGATTCCGGGACGAACCGCCCCGCCGCCGACCGCCTGTTTTTAACTATCGCCTCGGCGAACGGAGTCGTATGTTCGACACGATCGTGGTCGCGACCGACGGCTCCGACAGCGTGCGGCGGGCCGTCGACGTCGCGGTCGACGTCGCCGCCCGATTCGAGGCCGAGGTCCACGCCGTCTACGTCGTCGACGAGGGAGAAGTCGAGTCCACGCCCGACGAGGTCCGCGAGGACCTCCGCGAGGCGCTCGACGACCACGGCGAGTCGGCGCTCGAACAGGTCGCCGACGCCGCGGCGGAGCGCGACCCCGGCATCGACGTCACGGTCGAGGTGCGCGAGGGGCGGCCGGCCGCCGAGATATCCGGGTACGCCCGCGACGTCGACGCCGACGTCGTCGCGATGGGGACGCGCGGGCGACACGGCGAGAACCGGTTCCTCATCGGCTCCGTCGCGGAGCGCGTCGTGCGGACCTGTCCGATCCCCGTGCTCACCGTCCGCCAGCTCACCGACGAGGACCCGCGGCGAACGACGATCTGAGGGACGCACGCGGCGGGACGGCGGCACGGGCGGACGAGGTGATCCGACGCGCACCCGGAGAACGGCGGAGTTTTCCCGCTCCCGCCCGGCCCGTCGGTATGGACGACGAGCTCATCGACGAGGCGGGGATCCCCCGCTCGCGGTACACGCGGCTGCCCGGCAAGGGCTTCTTCTACCCGGACTCGCTGGACGAGGAGCGCGCCGAGCGGCGGGCCAAGGAGGCGATCGAGGGGAGCGAGGCGGTCGTGATCGCCGACGGCGACGCCGACGGGCTCGCCTGCGCGGCGATGGTCCGGGAGGCGTACGACGCCGCCCTCGACGTCGCCGACTTCGAGGCCGCCATCGCGGCGCGGCTCGCGGAGGGGGACGACGGAGAGGAGGCGAGCGAAGACGCGGAGGAAGCGGGCGAAGACGCGGAGGGGGAGGTCACCGACGACGGCGACGATCCCACCGACGACGCTCACACGCGGTCACCGGTCGGGCTGGTCGCGGCGGGGCCGTACTCGCTCGACACCTCGCTCGAACGCGTGCTCGCGTACGCCGACGACGACGTCGACCTGTTCGTCTGCGACCTCTGTCCCGACGACTACGAGTGGATCGCGGAGCCGCTGGAGGCGCTCGCGGAGGAGACCGCCTCGATCCGCTGGTTCGACCACCACCAGTGGGACGAGGAGACGGCGGAAGCGGTCCGAGCGCTCGGCGTCGACCTCGTGATCGGCGAGTCCGACGAGGAGTGCACCGCCGACGTGGCGCTGCGCTCGCTCGACCACGCGTTCGACGACCGGTGGGCCGAGCTGGCGGCCGTGACGCGCGACCACGACCTCTGGATCAAGGAGGACCCGCGCTCGGACGACCTCGCCGACTACTCCTACTGGGCCGGGAGCGAGGAGTACGCGACGGTCGTCGGCGCGTACGGCGCCGACCTCCCGGAGACCGTCGAGGCGTTCGTCGCCGACCGCCGCGTCGAGAAGGAGGCGCGGATCGACGCCGCCGTCGACCGCGCGGTCACCCACGAGGTCGGCGCGTGGACCGTCGCGGTGACGTACGGGCGGTGTTCGCAGAACGAGGTCGCGGAGGCCCTCCGCGAGGCGGGCGCGGACGCCGCCGTGATCGTCAAGCCGGCCGGCTCTGCGTCGATCCGCGGCTCGGAGGCGTTCCGGCACGCCCACGAGGTCGCCGGGAAGGTGAACGGCGGCGGCCACCCGCAGGCCGCCGGCTGCAAGCCCGACATCTACGACGACATGCTCGATTACGCCCAGCACTGGACGACCGAAGGGCAGGCCTGCAAGCGGGTCATCCTCGCCGCGTTCGAGGCGGTCGCCGAGGAGGTCGCGGCGGCGGAGGGCGACGCGGACGGGCCCGACGCGGACGGAACTGACGCCGAAGAGTAGGGGTATCACCGAGCGAACAGGGGCGAACCGCACACTTTCATGTCGCCCGGCGACCCTGTCTCTCGCATGGCGGAGATCCTCGTGGCCGGCGAAACGCTGATCGACTTCCTCCCCGGGTCGGGGGAGACGCTCCGCGACGTGGACGGCTTCTCGCACCGACCGGGCGGCGCGCCGGCCAACGTCGCGGTCGGGCTCTCCCGGCTCGGCGCCCTGCCGGCGTTCTGGACTCGGCTCGGCGGCGATCCGTTCGGCGACTTCCTGCGCGAGACGCTCGTCGATGAGGGGGTGCCGGCGGCCGCGTTCGAGCGCGTCGACGGCAACACCACCCTCGCGGTCGTCTCGCCTCCCGGCGTCGACGGTCGGCGCTTCCGCTTTTACGGCTCCGGCGACGTCACGTTCGGCTTCGAGCCCGGTTCGATCCCGGAAGACGCGCTGGCGTCCGTCTCGTGGGTCCACCTCGGCGGCGTCGCCCTCACGCACCCGGACGGCCGGGAAGCGATGCGCGAGCTGGCCGCGGCGGCCGGCGAGAGCGACTGCACGGTGTCGTTCGACGTCAACTACCGCGAGGACCTCGTGCCGGACGGCGAGCGCGAGGCCGTCGTCGACGCGGTCCGCGGGATCGTCGCCGACAGCGACGTCGTCTTCGCCAGCGACGAGGACGTGGACGCGACGGGGCTCTCCTCGAAGGAGGGCGAGGCGCTCGGCCGCGACCTGCTGGAACTCGGCCCCCACACCGCCGTCGTAACGCTCGGAGAGTCCGGCGCGGTCGTCACGAGTTCGGCGGCGGCGCCGTGGGGCGAGCGGACCGCTCGCCACGCCGGCTTCGCGGTGGAGGCCGTCGACGCCACCGGCGCCGGCGACGCGTTCACCGCGGGGCTGATCGCGCGGCTCGCCGGGGAAGGCTCGGGGGGCGATGCCGACCTCGACGACGCGGTCGCGTTCGCCAACGCGACGGCCGCGCTCTCGGTTCGGGAACGTGGCGGGATGACGGCGGCCCCCTCGAAGGAGGGCGTGGAGTCGTTCCTCGGCGAACGTCGGTAGGGAGATCCGGTCGACTTCGGCGGAGAAACGACGCGAACGCGTCGCCGACCTAGTCGTTCCGGCCGTGGACGTACGTCTGGTCGTGGTCCGGGAACACGTCGTCGACGGTGGCCTCGCCGTGCTCCTCCGCGATGAGGGTCCGGAGCTCGTCCTCGTAGTCTGCCTTCGGCACCTCCTCGCTCGGCCCCTGCTGGACGTCGAACGTCTCCTCGACGAGCCGGTCGACGGCGTGGCGGCCGAACCCCGACAGCGGGGAGATGTAGTCGACGCCGTGGCGGTCCTCTAAGCTCTGCGCCTGCGCGCGAGAGACCGTCGGCACCCGGTCGTCACGGCGGGTGCCGTCGGCGATCGCGTCGACGTCGCGGCTCGCGATCGCCTCCAGGGCGTGCTCGTGGACGCGCTGAATCCCGTTTCGGGGGTAGCCGTCCTCGAGCATGGTCGCGGCCGCCTCCTCGGCGACCGCGCGGTCCAGTTCGACGCGCTCGAAGGGAAACCCGAGCTCCGCGGCCGCCCGCTCGGCGTGCTCCCAGTCGTCGGTGAGCCCGAAGCTGCCGGTGACGCAGCGCACGTCGTAGAACCGGTCGAGCAGGTGGGCGGCGAGCGAGGAGTCCTTCCCCCCGCTGTACAGGAGCGCGAGCTCCATCTATCGCCGCCTGATGTCGAAGCTCTGCTGATCGGGCTGCAGCTCCTTCAGGAGGTCGCGCATCTGGTCCTCGTCGATACGTCCCTGAATCCGACCGCTCTGGGCGAGCGCCGCGACCTGCTGTTTCACCTTCTCGCCGAACTCCGGCTTCGACATCTCGACCGCGTTGAGCCGCTGGCGCGCGCCGTCGGTCAGGTACTGCTTGAGGACGGCCTCCTGCTGGGCGTCGGCGCGCTCCTGCGCCTCGCGCTGGGCCTCGGCGTCGCCGCCGCCCTGCTGCTGCTCGCGGAGCTCCTCCATCTTCTTCTCTCGCAGTTCCTCCAGTCGTTCGTCGTCGGGGTTCTCGCTCATACGAGGGCCTTCACGGCCCGCGCGAAAAACGATTTCGGAGGCCGCGGTGGCGACCGCGGGGCGTCGGACGCCCCGAACGGCCGGCGGGGGAGGACCGCCCGCGCCGACGGTCCGCGCCGCTTAAACGGCTCCTCGGCGTAGCCGCGGGCAATGAGCGAGTCGCGGGAGTTCTGTCCGCGGTGCGGCGATCCGGTGCCGGAGCGGAGCGAGCCGCTCCCCGGCGAACCGCGCGGCCGAGACGCGCTGTTATGTGACGACTGTTACTTCGAGGACTTCGACCTCGTCGACGCCCCCGACCGGATCGAGGTGCTGGTCTGCTCCGGCTGCGGCGCGGTCCGGCGGGGCGAGTCGTGGCGCGACGTCGGCGCGCGCGACTACACCGACGTCGCCGTCGACGAGGTGGCGGAGGCGCTCGGCGTCCACGTCGACGCCACGGACGTCGAGTGGGGCGTCGAGCCCGAGCAGGTCGACGAGAACAACGTCCGGATGCACTGCCGCTTCTCGGGCGTCGTCCGCGGGACGCTCCGCTCCGCGGAGGTCACGGTCCCGGTGAAGATATCGCGCGGGACCTGCGACCGCTGCGGGCGGATCGCCGGCGGCTACTACGCCGGCACCGTGCAGGTGCGCGCGGACGAGCGCGACCTGACGCCGGAAGAGCGCGCCGAGGCGCTCGAGATCGCCGAGTCGTACGTCGCCGCCCAGGAGGCCGACGGCGACCGCGAGGCCTTCATCACGGAGGTGAAAGAGACCGACGACGGCCCGGACGTGAAGCTCTCCTCGAACCGGCTCGCCCAGAACGTCGCGACGCGCGTCACCGACGCGCTCGGCGGGAGCTTCGAGTCGTATCCGACGCTCGTCACCGAGGACGGCGACGGCAACGAGGTGTACCGGGTGACGTTCGCGGTCCGGCTCCCGCGGTACGCCGAGGGCGAGATTATCGACCCCGAGGACGGCGACGGTCCCGTGCTCGTCACGGGCGTCTCCGGCCGGCTGCAGGGGGTCCGTCTCGCGACGGGCGAGGCGTACACCTCGGAGTTCGAGGACGCCGAGGCGCCGGACGCGACGCGGCTCGGAACGCGTGACGACGCAGCGGAGACGACGGTCGTGACGGTCGAAGACGAGAACGCGATTCAGGTGCTCGACCCGGTCACCTACGAGGCGAAGACGGTCCCGAACCCCGACTTCGTCGACGGCGACGCCGACAGCGTGCTGGCGTTCGAACACGAGGGCGACGTGCACCTCGTCCCGGACGAGTAGGGCGTCGTCGCGGAGAGGTCGGTCCGGGCGCCGTCGCGGAGGGACGCGATCTCGGCCCCCGACGGTCGCGACGCTGTGCGTGACGGTACGCGAGGAAACGGCGGCGGGGACGGTCCGCCGTCGAGGTGAGGGAGGCGGTCGCGTTCAGTCGGCGCGAGCGGTCGACTCGTTTCCGAGGGCGGCGGCGCGCTCGGACTCGGTCACGTCGATGCCGCGGCGCTCGAGCTGTTCGACGAACTCGGCCTCGCTGAGGCCCGCCTGTGCGGCCGCCTGAGAGAGTGTCAGCGTTCGCGCACCGTACAGCGTCAGCGCACTCGAGAGGCCCTTCGTTGCCATACCTACAGTAGACCCGTGTAGGTTTATGAAGGTTACTAATTGATTGAGGTTCCTGATACACCTTATACGATATATATTGACGATCGATCAGACCGGCGGCGTATAATCACTACCGAGGACGGCCCGCAGGAATTATGCCGCTCTGCGGTGCAGGTGGGGTATGAACAGACAACAGATATTCGCGCTGTTCTTCGCGTTCCTCATGGTGAGCTCCATGGCCGCCTGGGGAATCTCGCTGATTTAAGCGGGGATCGCGCGATCCGACGGCCTCGTATCCGGCGCCGCTCGGCGGCGAAACGCGGCTCGAACCTCCGCCTCAGCCGTCGCCCCAGACGTCGGAGAGCGGGTGATCCCGACGCTCCTCCGCGTCCGCCTCGGAGCGCGTGCGCGTCGTCTCACCCCTGTCGCCGGACGCGCTGGCCTCACCCGACGGTCCCGCCCCCGAGCCACCGCTCCGTGATCTCCCGGTCCCGTCGGGTCCGTCGCCGTCGACGCCACCCGTTCGGCTCCGCCCCGCTCGGGAGGGGCCGGACGGCTCGGCGTCGATGCCGGCGAGCGCGGCGGCGGGGTCGAAGTCGGGCAGGTCGGGGGTCGTCATCGCGTCGATCTGATCCTGGAACCACGGCGGCGTGTCGGCCGCGGCGCGGTCGAAGAGGTCCAACAGGGAGTCGTCCGCGAGGTACGTCGCGCCGTAGTCGTCGGGCGCGCGGACGACGCGGCCGCACGCCTGGATGACGGTCCGCAGCGCGGTGCGGTGGTACCACGCCCACTGGTCGTCGGCGAGCCGGCGTGCGACGCGGGAGTCGTTCGTGTTGCGGTACGGCGCCTTACACACCACCTGCCAGCGACAGAGGTCGCCTTTCAGGTCCAGCGCCTCCTCCATCTTCACCGAAACGAACACCTCGGGATCGTCGCTCGCCTTCCACGCCGACAGCTCGGCGTCGCGGTTCTCCCGGCCGTGACGCCGGACCCGCGCGGCGACACCGAACTCGCCCAGCAGTTCGGTGATCCGACCGGCGATGTCGTAGGAGTGCGCGTGGATCAGCCCCTTCTCGTTCGGGTGTTCGGCCATCAGCCGGACGATCAGGCGAGCGATCTTCGGCACCGTCTCGTCGCGGTGCTCGTAGGTCATCGACCCCCGCGTCACGTCGTACAGCGGGCGGTGCTCCAGCGGGAAGGTGTGCTCGACGTCGACGAGGGCGACGTTCGCCGGGTCGAGCCCGATCCCGCGGCAGAACGCCTCCTTCGAGAGGATGGTGGCGGACAGCAGCGCGAACCGGTTCCCGCGGTCCCACACGGTGTGCCGGAGGTAGCGTGCCGGGTCGAGCGGCTTGATCGCGAGCGGCGACCCCTCTCCGCCGGACTGGTCGACGACCCACGTCGTCGGCGAGTCGAGGTCGCGGTAGTCCTCGAGGAACCAGCCGAGTTCGCTTATGAGCTCCCCGAGGCGGTCGCGGCGCGCGACCTCCTCGCGGTCGAGCTCGGGCCGGCCCGTCAGCTCGTCTTTCGCGCGCTTCGCGACGTCGCGGAGGGAGGCGACGAAGCGGGCGGTGCGGTCGAGCGCGTCCTCCTCCGGACCCGCGTCGGCTTCCACGTCCGGGACGCTCACGTCGTCCCAGACGGGGACGCGCCCGGGCGAGAGCTCGATCGTCGCGTACATCTCCGCCCACTCGGCGAGCCCGTGCGCCTCGTCGATCACGACGACGTCGCGCTTGCGGAACACCTCGGAGCCCGCGGTGCGCATGAAGTAGGCCAACGTCAACGCGGCGTACCGGTTCCCGGAGGCGATCGCGCGGTCGGAGAAGTACGGGCACCGGTGTTTCACGGAGCAGTCGAACCCCTGCTGGCGGACGCAGGGCGCGCGGTTGACCGGCGTGTCGTGCTCGCCGGGGAGGATGCAGTCGTAGTTCGACTTCCCGCGGATCACCGCCAGGTCGTCGAGGAGGTCGTCCGCCTCGACGTCGTCGATCTGCGACACCTGCGGCGTCGTGTAGTAGGCGCCCGTCGCCTCGCTCGGCGACGTCTCCTCGACGGTGGCGGCCGCGCCCATCACGGCCCGCGCGAGCAGCGACTTCCCGCTCCCCGTCGGCGCGCGCACGAGGACGACCTCGTTGCCGGCGGCGAACGCGTCGCGGATGTCGGCGAGCGCCCGCTCCTGCGCGCCGCGGAAGCTCGGGGCGGGGAACTCGGCGGGGATCCGGTCGGGGTCCACAGGGGTCCCTCGCTCCCTCTCGGGATTAAACCCTCGCGTTCCGACCGGTCTGGTAAACTCAAAACTACCCAATTGTTTATACTGTTCGGGCGGGTCGAAGGCGGTATGCACTGGCAGGAGGCGGAACGTGAGTTCGCGGACGACGTCGTCGCCCGGGAGACGCTCCCGCGCACGTTCGAGCGGTCGGCCGAGCGCAACGCCGATCGGGTCGCCCAGCGGTACAAGGGGGGGATCTACGACCGCTCGCTGGTGACCGAGGGCGTCGTCCCGGCGGCGCCCGACGGCGAGTACGCCGACGTCACCTACGCCGAGATGCGCGGCGTCGTGCGGCGCCTGGCCGCGGGGTTCCGCGAGGTCGGCGTCGACGGCGACGCCCGCGTCGCTCTCTACGCGGAGACGCGGATGGAGTGGGCCCAGACCGACTTCGCGGCGCTGGCCGCGGGCGCGGTCGTGACGACCGTCTACGCCTCCTCGTCGCCGGATCAGGTCCGGTACCTGCTGGAGGACCCGGGCGCGACCGTCGTCGTCGTCGAGGACTGCGACCTCGTGGACGAGGTGCTGGCCGTCGCCGGCGACCTCTCGCACGACCTCGACGCGATCGTCTCGTTCGACGACGTGGAGACGACCGAGCTGGATTTGGACGACTCCTCACTCTCCGCCGACGACGTGTACACCCTCGGCGAGCTCCACGCGCTCGGCGCGGAGGCGTTCGACGCGGACGCCTACGAGGGGTGGCTCGACGCGGTCGACGTCGGCGACCTCGCCAGTCTCATCTACACCTCCGGGACGACGGGGAAGCCGAAGGGTGTCCGACTCACGCACGCGAACTTCCGGGACAACGTCACGCAGTGTTACCGCCGCTTCGCGGACCGCCCGGACCGCGACCCCGACGTGCCGGGGATCTCGGCCGAGTCGACGACGCTCTCCTTCCTCCCGCTCGCGCACGTCTTCGAGCGCATGGCGGGCCACTACATGATGTTCGCGGCGGGCGCGACGGTCGGCTACGCCGAGAGCCCGGACACCCTCCGCGAGGACTTCGGGCTCGTGCGGCCGACGACGACCACGAGCGTCCCGCGCGTCTACGAGAAGCTGTACGACGCGATCCGCGAGCAGGCCGGCGAGTCGCCGGTGAAAGAGCGGATCTTCGAGTGGGCGGTCGAGGTGGGGCGAGCCCATCACGGGGCGGACGACCCCGGCGTCCTGCTCGACGCGAAACGCGCGGTCGCCGACCGGCTCGTCTTCTCGTCGGTCCGGGAGGCGATCGGCGGCAACGTCGACTTCTTCATCTCTGGCGGCGGGTCGCTGTCGGCCGAGCTGTGCGCGCTGTACCACGCGATGGACCTCCCGATATTGGAGGGGTACGGGCTCACGGAGACGTCGCCGGTGATCAGCGTCAACCCTCCAGAGGCGCCGAAGGTCGGCACTATCGGCCCGCCGGTCGTCGACACCGAGATCGCGATCGACGGCGGGGTCGTCGGCGAGGCGGCCGACGACCTCGACGGCGACGTCGGAGAGCTGCTCGTTCGCGGCCCGCAGGTGACCGACGGCTACTGGAACCGACCGGAGGCGACCGCCGAGGCGTTCACCGAGGCCGACAGCCTCCCGGCGGACGCGACCGTCGCGGGCACGCCCCCCGAGGAGCGCGACGGCGACCCGGACGCGCCGTGGTTCCGCACGGGCGACATCGTCCAGCTCCGACCGGACGGGTACGTGGCCTTCCGTGAGCGCGCCAAGCGGCTGCTCGTGCTCTCGACCGGCAAGAACGTCGCTCCGGGGCCGATCGAGGACCGGTTCGCCGCGAACGAGTTCGTCGAGCAGTGCGTCGTGCTCGGCGACGGCCGGAAGTTCGTCTCCGCGCTCATCGTCCCGAACTTCGAGAAAGTGGAGTCGTGGGCGGAGACGCGCGGGGTCGACCTGCCTGACGATCGTGCGGCGGTCTGCCGGGACGACCGCGTTCGCGAGCGGATTCAGGAGGAGGTCGACCGCGTGAACGCCTCGTTCGAGCCGTACGAGAAGATCAAGCGGTTCCGACTCGTCGAGGAGGAGTTCTCCGAGGAGAACGACCTGCTCACGCCGACGATGAAGAAGAAGCGGCGGAACATCTTGGACCGCTTCGCCGACGAGATCGAGATGATCTACAAGGAGTCGTAGGCGGGATATCCCGCAGACCGGCTACGCCCTCCACAGCTCGGTGCTCGCCAGACAGTACATGAATCCGATCCAGCCGAAGAGCAGTCCCAAAATAATAACCAGGAAATCGGCCAGCTTGGTGCCGACGACGAGGTCGTACCCGATGCCGACGGTCAGGAGAACCAACGAGACGGCCAACAGCAGGTGACAACGCCGTTCGGCCTTTCGTTTCATATATCTAACACTCAGGAGAGGCATAAATAGGTTCGGCCGGCGTACCGCCTCCGTCGCCGACGCGATCCGGCGTAACCCGCGGCGGTCGCCTACGCCGACGACGCGGTCGACTCGGCGGGGTCGTCGCCCTCGACGGGCTCGCGCTTTTCGACGGGATCACCGAACGCGTACACGGTGTTGTGGCCAGTCACCTCGACCGTCAGGAAGTCGCCCACGTCGACGCCGCGCTCGGTCGCGTTCTGTACGATGATCTGGCGGTACGCGTTGTCGCGGCACTTCACGGAGTCGCCGGTGCCCTCCTCGACGACAAGCACCTCGTAGCGCTCGCCGACCATCGACTCGTACGCCTCGCCGACGACCTCCATCTTCAGCTCCGACATCGCCTTCGAGCGCTCCTTCTTGACGGTCCCGCCGAGCCCCTTCATCTCGGCCGCGTCGGTGCCGGGGCGCTTCGAGAAGCGGGTGACGTTGATCTTCTCCGGGCGGACCTCCGCGAGGAGATCCATCGACAGCTCGTGGTCGGCGTCGGTCTCGGTCGGGAAGCCGACGATGAAGTCGGTCGAGAGCGTCCAGTGGTCGAGCCGGTCGTCGAACGTCGCCACGACCTCGCGGAACTTGTCGACGCGGTGCTGCCGGCGCATCTCTTCAAGGACGTCGTCGGAGCCGGACTGGACCGGCGCGTGGATGAAGTCGTACAGCTCCTCGTTCTCGGCGAACACGTCGGCGAGCTCCTCGTGGATCCCGTGGATGCCGCCGGGGTTCGCCATCCCGAGCCGGACCCGGAACTCGCCGTCGATGTCGCAGATGCGGTCGAGCAGCTCGGGGAGCTTCCGCTCGCCGTCGTCCCAGCCGTAGACGCCGGTGTCCTGCCCCGTGACGCGGATCTCCTTCGCGCCGGCGTGGACCAGCGCGCGGGCCTTCTCGACGTTCTCCTCGACCGGCGGGGAGTCGACTCGCCCGGTCGCGAACTTCGTGATGCAGTACGAGCAGTTGCTCATGCAGCCGCGGGCGATGGGGAGGAGCCCGACGACGCCGTCGAGGACCGGTTCGGCGTCGGGGGTGGTCGTCGGGCACTCGCCGTTGAGCGCGTACGTCGGCACCTCGTCCCAGTGGAGGATCTCGGCGTCGACGCCGGCCTCGCGGAAGGCATCGCCCTGTGCAAGCGCCATGCAGCCGGTGACGACGAGGTCGGCCGTCGTCTCCTCGAGCTCCTCGGCGCGGCGGAGCATGTTCCGCTCCGTCTTCTCGACGACCGTGCAGGTGTTGAGGATGGCGACGTCGGCGTCCTCCGGCCCGTCGGCCGGGCGGTGACCGCCGTCGCGGAGCGCGCGCTCTATCTCCCGGCTCTCACCCCGGTTCGAACTGCAGCCGTAGGTTTCGATGTGGTACGTCGCCATCGAGTGGGCCCACTACCGGTCCCGCGGGCAAAAGCGCGACGGATCGGGGGCAGCGAGAAGGAAGTCCTCGTCCGGGTCGCCGGAGACGACCGCCGTCAGTCCTCGGCGACCGCGGTCGCCGTGGGCGTCTCCGCGTCGGGCTCGGAGGCGGCTTCCGGCTCGGCCGCCTCCGAGCGTTCCGACTCGGGGACCGGCGCGTACACCGACCGGCGGGCGTCGCGGGGGCAGAGGCCCTCCTCGACGAGCCCGACCTCGGTGAGCTTCTCGATCGCGAACCGCACGGTCCGGGTGGAGAGGCGGGTCTCCTCGGCGAGCCCGGTCTGGTCGAACCGGCCCTCCTCGTCGAGAACGTAGTAGACCAGTTTGGCGCTCGGCGGGAGCGGCTCGAGCAGCTCGCGGGCACTGTCGTCCATACGTAACGCACACGGGCGAGTCGGTCATAATCGTGGCCCGGGTGTGTGCCCCGGCCGCACAGCTCCCCGTCGTTTTATATATGATAGGAGAACGACGCGGTGGTCGAGCGGATGCGCGGTCGGCGGCGGGCTCCTCTTACCCGTCCGTGCGGAACTCGAACCGCGCGCCGTCGGCGTCGTCGATCGAGAGCGTCCACCCGTGTGCGGCCGCGATCTCGCGGACGATCGCGAGCCCGAAGCCGGTCCCGTGCGGGTCGTTGGAGACCCCGTACTCGACCGCCTCGTCGGGATCGACGTCGAACCCCTCGCCGTCGTCGGCGACGTAGAACCCGTCCGCGAGCGCCCCGACCGTGACGGTGACGCCGGGACCGGTGTCGGTCGAGCCGTGCTCCATACTATTCGTGAACAGGTTCTCCAACAGCGTGCGGAGGCGCTCCGGGTCGGCGTCCACCGCGACCGCCTCGTCGGGCGCGTCCAGCGTCGCGCCCGCGGTGTCGACCGTGCGCCACGCCTCCGCCGCCGCCTCGGCGAGGTCGACCGACTCCAGCTCGTCGACCGTCTGCCCCTGTCGCGCCAGCGCGAGGAGGTCGTCGATGAGCTCCTCCATCCGTTCGTGGGCGTCGGCGACCCGGTCGAGCTCGGCGAGCGCGTCCGCGCCGTCGACGAGTCCGCGCGCGATCTCGAGCCGTCCGGCCGCGACGTTGAGCGGGTTCCGGAGGTCGTGGGAGACGAGCCCGGCGAACTTCTCCAGGCGATCGATCTCGCGCTGGAGCGCGGCGTCGCGGGTCCGGAGCTGCGCCGTTCGCTCGGCGCCGTCGAGCGCGACGGTGACGTTCGCGGCGAGCACTCGGGCCAGCTGGATCGCCGTGTCGTCGAAGAACCCCGGTTCGCGGGAGCCGAGCGGCATCACGCCGTGGTCGCCGAGCGGGACGACGAGCAGGCTCCGCAGGTCGCCGTAGCCGACGACGGTGTCGACGGCGTCGAGGTCGTCGACGACGATCGGCTCGCCGCGCTCGAACGCCTCCCAGATCCGGCCGTCGCCCGGTCCGAACGCGGGGCGCTCGCCGAGCGCGGCGGTCGCCTCCCAGCTGATCGCGGTCGGCAACAGCTCTCCCGCGTCGGGGTCGTACAGCCGGACCGCGCTGTTCGGGAACTCCAGGATGTCGATGGCCGCGCGCGTCGCGAGCGCGGCGATCTCCTCGCGACCCTCCCCGCGGAACATCTCGCGGGTCGTCTCGTGGAGGTTCCGGAGGGTCCGCTCGACCCGCTTCTGCTCGCCGATGTCCGCGTAGATGCTGTAGATGACCGTCTCGTCGCGGCGCCGCACGGGGATCACGTGCAGGATGAAGTCCCGGAGTCCCTCGGTCGTCCGGCGGCGCACCTCGAGGCTGGGCGTCTCCTCCGCTTCGAGGACCGTCCCGGGATCGTGTCGGTCCGCGCCCTCCGGGATGATCGCGTCCCGTATCTCGCAGTAGCCGTGATCGGCCGCCGAGTAGCCGAACGTCCGTTCGAACGCCTCGTTCGTGGCGTCGAGGCGGCGATCGCCGTCGCCCAGCGCCACCGTCCTGACGGCCGGCAGCGGGAGGTCGTCGAACAGCGCCGTCAGCCGGTCCCGCTCGGCCCGGAGCGCGTTCTCCGTCTCGATCTGTTCGATCGCGTCGGCGGCGTGGGCGGCCAGCAGCTCCGCGAACTCGGCGTCCCCCTCGTCGAACGCGGCGTAGCCGTCGGAGACGGCCTGCAACACGCCGTACGACCCGATCGGAACGCTGATCGCCGAGCGGATGTCGTCGGCGACCGGGTCGGCGACCGCGCTGCCGTCGGCCTGTTCGACGTCGACGGTCCGGTCGGCGTCGGCCGGAGCGGCGTCGGCGATCGGAGCGGCGTCGGCCGGAGCGGCGTCGTCGGTCCGATCGGCACCGCCGACCCGCTCGCCGCTCGCACGGCGTCCGGCGCCCGGCAGGTCGCAGTTCTCCGGGTCCTCCAGCTGGTCCGGGTCGGCCGGGTCGACGCTGATCTCGTCGACGACCATCGTCCGTCCCTCGGCCGCCGTGGTGCCGACGACCCCCTCACCGAGCTCGAACGCGCGGACCTCGTCGTCCGTGACGCTCTCCGAGAGCGCCGCGGGGACGAGCATGCCGTCCCGGCGTCGGGCCGTGACGCACCGGTCGAACTCGAGGATGCCCTCCGCGGCGGCGACGGTCCGCTCGAACACGTCGGCGACGCGCTCGCAGGCGGCGACCTCCGTCGCGAACTCGTGGAGCGCGGTCACCTTCGCGTTCACCTCGCGGAGGTCCCGCTCGACCCGTCGGCGCTCCAGCGCGTTCCTGACGCTGTTCGCGAGCATCTCGTACCGGTCCCGACCGGAGCCCTTCTGGAGGTAGTCAGTCACGCCGGCGGAGATCGCCTCGCTGGCGATCTCCTCGGAGCCCTTCCCGGTGAACAGCACGAACGGGATCCCGGGGTCGACCGCGCGGACGTCGGTGAGCAGTTCGAGCCCGTCGCTTCCGGGCATGTCGAAGTCGCTGACGACGCAGTCGACGCGGTCCGTCTCGACCGCCGCGAGCGCGTCCTCCGGAGTGGTGTACGTCACCGTCTCGATCCCGTCGAGCAGCCGCTCGACGTGGATCGCCGCGAGGTCGGCGGCGCCGGGCTCGTCGTCGACGAAGAGCACCCGGCGCGGCCCCCCGCCGGCCGGATCCGATCCGCGGAAGGCGTCGGCGGCGGGGCCGTCGCCGGCGTCTCCGGGAGCGGTGTCCATGGGTACCCCTCACACCACCGGTAATTTTAGCTTACGCTCCGATGGTCAAGACTGAGAACCGGAGCGACGGCGATCGGGGGCGGTCCGCCCCGGCGTCGCCTACAGGAAGTCCTCGACGTGGTCTGCGACCTCCTCGGGGGTGTCGCCGACGGGGACGCCCGCGTCGTTGAGCGCGTCGATCTTCGACTGCGCCGTGCCCGTGCCGGAGCCGGAGACGATGGCGCCCGCGTGGCCCATCCGCTTGCCCGGCGGCGCCGTGCGCCCGGCGATGAAGCCGGCGACCGGCGTGTCCATGTGTTCGCCGATGAAGCGGGCGGCCTGCTCCTCGTCCTCCCCGCCGATCTCGCCGCACATCACGACGGCGTCGGTCTCGCTGTCGGCCTCGAACGCCTCCAAGGCGTCGATGAAGGAGGTCCCGATGATCGGGTCGCCGCCGATCCCGATGGCGGTCGTCTGGCCGATCCCGCGCTCGGTGAGGTTGTCGACGACCTGGTACGTCAGGGTGCCGGAGCGGGAGACGAGCCCCACGTTGCCGTCGGCGAAGATGTTCCCCGGCAGGATGCCGAGCTTCGCCTCGCCGGGCGTGATGATCCCCGGACAGTTCGGGCCGAGCAGCCGCGTGTCGACCTCGCTCAGGCGCTTGTTCACCTTCGCCATGTCCTGGGTCGGGATCCCCTCGGTGATCGCGACGGCCAGGTCGAGGTCGGTGTCGAGCGCCTCGAAGATCGCGTCGCCCGCGAACGCCGGCGGGACGAAGACGACGGACGCGTCAGCGTCCTCCTCCTCGACGGCCTCGTCGACGGTGTCGTACACCGGGACGCCGGCGACCTCCTGGCCGCCTTTGCCGGGCACCGCGCCGGCGACGACGTTGGTGCCGTACTCGATCATCTGGCCGGCGTGGAACTTCCCTTCCCCACCGGTGATCCCCTGTACAACCACCCTGGTGTCGTCGTCGACGAAAATGCTCATTGGGTCACCTCCTCCGCGTTCTTCACCGCGCGCTGGACCGCCGCTTCCAGCGTCTCCTCGACCTCGATCAGGTCGGTGTTCAGGATCTCCATCCCCTCCTCGGCGTTGGTGCCGGCGAGCCGGACGACGACCGGCTTCGGGATCTCGTCGAACTCCGCGAGCGCCTCGTTGATCCCCTTGGCGACCTCGTCGCCGCGGGTGATCCCGCCGAAGATGTTGAACACGACACTGTCGACGTTGGGGTCGGAAAAGACCATGTCGAGCGCCTTCGTGACGCGCTCGGCCTTCGCGCCGCCGCCGATGTCGAGGAAGTTGGCGGGCTTCCCGCCGTAGTAGTCGACCAGGTCGAGCGTCGTCATCACGAGCCCGGCGCCGTTGCCGATGATGCCGACGTTGCCCGAGAGGCGGACGTAGTCGAAGCCGTACTCGCCGGCCTTCCGCTCTAAGTCGTCCTCGTAGGACGCCTCGGCCATCTCCGCGAGGTCGGGCTGGCGGAACAGCGCGTCCTCGTCGATGTTCATCACGGCGTCGGCCGCGACCACGTCGCGGTCGCCGGTGATCATGACCGGGTTGACCTCGATCTCGGAGGCGTCGTTCGCCTCGTAGAGGTCGTACAGCGTCGAGAGGATCGACGCGACGTCGAGCGCGACGTCGGCGTCGACGCCGGCCTCGTAGACGACCTTGCGGGCCTGGTACGGGTGGAGGCCGAACGCGGGGTCGACGTGCTCGCGCGCGATGGCGTCGGGGTTCTCCTCGGCGACCTCCTCGATGTTCACGCCGCCCTCGGTCGACACCATCAGGACCGGCTCGCCCGCACCGCGGTCCATCGTGACGCCGACGTACAGCTCGTCCACGAAGTCGACGCCGGCCTCGACGAGCACGGAGTCGACGGTGTACCCCTTGAGGTCCATCCCGAGGATCTCCTCGGCGTACTGCTCGGCCTCCTCGCGGTCGGTCGCGATCTTGATCCCGCCGGCCTTGCCGCGGCCGCCGACGTGGACCTGCGCCTTGATCGCGGCCGGATAGCCGATCTCGTCGACGGCGTCGAGCGCCTCGTCGACGGTCGTCGCGAGCCGGGAGTCCGGGACCGGGATCCCGGCGTCCGCGAAGATAGTCTTCGCCTGATGTTCGTGTAGCTTCATCCGTCTCGAAGGGGGACCGACGGCGGCTTAAATGGTGCCGATCCGCCGCGAGCGGCGCGCGGAGCGCCGCCCCGGAGAAGGCGGGCGATCGGAGCGGATGCCCCCGGCGCGGCCCGTCCGCGCCGGCTCGCTACGGGTCAGTCAGTCCTCGTCGCCGAGGATGACGCGGTGGGTCATCGCCTCGGGGTCGAGCACCTCGTCGGCCTCCGCCTCGGTGAGGTAGCCGGCCTCGACGGCGGCCTCGCGGACGCTCTTCCCCTCCTTGAGCGCCGTCTTCGCGACCTTCGACGCCTTGTCGTAGCCGATCGCGGGGTTCAGCGCGGTCGCCAGCGCCATCGACTGCTCGACGCGCGTCTCGCAGTGCTCCTCGTTGGCCTCCAGCTTCGCGACGAAGCGCTCGCCGAACGTCGCCGCGGCGTTCGAGAGCAACTCCGCCGATTCGAGGAAGTTGTGCGCGATGACGGGCTTGTAGAGATTTAAGTCGATCTCGCCGCGGGCGGCGCCCGCCGAGATCGCGGCGTCGTTGCCGACGACCTGCTTGTGGACCTGGTTGACCGACTCGGCGACGACCGGGTTGATCTTCCCGGGCATGATCGAGGAGCCGGGCTGGTTCTCCGGCTGTTCGACCTCGCCGAGCCCGTTGCGCGGGCCGGAGGCGAGCAGCCGCAGGTCGTTCGCCATCTTGTTCATGCTCCCGGCGATCGTCCGGAGCGCGCCGTGCGCCTCCGCCATCGCGTCGTGGGCTGCCTGCGCCTCGAAGTGGTTGTCGGCCTCGCGGAACGTCGTGTTCGTCTCGTCGGAGATGTACTCCGCCGCCAACTCCGGGAAGTCAGGGTGGGTGTTGAGCCCGGTGCCGACCGCGGTCCCGCCGAGTGCGAGCTCGCGGAGGCTCGACTGGACCGTCTCGGCGCGCTCGATCCCCTTCGCGGCCTGGGTCCGGTAGCCGCCGAACTCCTGACCGAGCCGGATCGGCGTCGCGTCCTGGAGGTGCGTGCGGCCGGTCTTGACGACGCCGTCGAACGCGGCCTCCTTCGCCTCCAGCTCGGCGTGGAGCGTCTCCAGTGCGGGCACGAGGTCCTTCTCGACCGCCTCGAGGGCGGCGACGTGCATCGCGGTCGGGATCACGTCGTTCGACGACTGTCCGTAGTTGACGTGGTCGTTCGGGTGGACGACGCGGTCGCCGATCTCCGCGCCGGCGATCTCGGCGGCGCGGTTGGCGATCACCTCGTTGGCGTTCATGTTCGAGGAAGTTCCCGAGCCGGTCTGGAACACGTCGACCGGGAACTGGTCGTCGTGATCGCCGGCGATCACCTCGTCCGCGGCGGCGACGATCGCCTCCGCGGTGTCCTCGTCGACGAGCCCCAGGTCGCGGTTCGCCTGCGCGGCCGCCTTCTTCACGACGCCCAGCGCCCGGATGAATCGCCGGCTCATCGGGATCCCGGAGATCGGGAAGTTCTCGACCGCGCGCTGGGTCTGCGCGCCCCAGTAGGCGTCGGCCGGCACCTGCATCTCGCCGAGGCTGTCCTCCTCCGTGCGGTATTGCTCACCCATGCGCGAGGCTTCCCGCGAGACCGGGTAAAAGCTATTGAATGCGGCCGTCCCGACTCACTCGCCCTCGACCGGGAACAGCCCCGCCTCGCGGAGGTCGGGCGCGAGGCTCCCGTCGCCGTGCTCGGCGTAGTCGACGGGCGTGTACGTCTTGATCTCCAAGGCGTGGACGGACCGGGTCATGTGGTCGCCGACGGCGTCGTACACGCGCTGGTGCTGGTCGACGAGCGACTCGCCGTCGAAGGCGGGGGAGACGACGACGGCCGCGAAGTGCGCGTCCTCGTCCTCGTCGTCGTGGATCCGCGGGTTCGTCACGCGGGCGACGGCGTCCGGGATCCCCGCCTCGATCAGGTCCTCGATCTCGGCCGGTTCGATGGTCATGCCCCGTCTCGGAGCCCCCTCGGCAAAAAGCGACCGCATGGACACGCGAAATCTTAACATATCGACAGGAGAAACCGAAGCATGACCGACGAGACCACCGGCCCCGTGCTCGGGGAACTCGAGCTCACGCGGGCGCTGACGATCCAGATGACCGCGGTCGGAACGCTCGGGATGATCGTCGCGTGGGCGTTCTTCGCCGGCCTGCACGAGGCCGCGACGGGCGCTCCGGTCTCGCTCCGGTTCGCGCCCGCGACGCTCGGCTGGGCCGCGACGGCGGTCGACGTGCTCGTCGTCGCGTTCCTCGGGACGGCGTTCCTCGTCCCGCACGAGTGGCTCCACGGGTTGGCGATCCGGTACTACGGCGGCGAGCCGCGCTACGGCGTCGGCGTCGCGCACTTCATTCTCCCCTACGCGTACGCGACGACCGACCACGAATTCAGTCGGAACGAGTTCGTCGTCGTCCTCCTGACCCCGCTCGTCGTCATGACGGCGGTCGGCGTCCCCCTGATGGTGGGATTCGGCTGGGGGTGGCTCGTGATCCCGCTGGCCCTGAACGCGGCGGGCGCGGTCGCCGACGTCTGGATGACCGTCACGGTGCTCGGGTACCCGGCTCACGTCCGGATCGTCGACCACGAGACGGGCGTCAAGATCGTGGGACGAGCGGGGGACACGCCCCGCACACCGTCCGTGACGGCGGTCGCCTGGGACGCGCTCTCCGGCGCGGCCGTCGCCGTCTTCGGCACGTTCCTGCTCCTCGCCGTCGCCGGACCGATCGCGCTCTCGACACTCGGCGTCGAGTCGGTCGTCGTCGGGACGCCGGGCCGGATCACCTACCTCTTCAGCTTCGTCAACACGCCGACCGAGATATCGTTCGGCGTCGGCCCCGCCGTGTTCGCCGTCGGAGGGCTGGTCGGACTCGTGTACGCGCTCGGTCGGACCTACCGCCGGTCGAGGGCGCTGTCCGCCGACTCGACGTAGCCCGACGCGGGTGCGAGGCGGCGCAAGCTTCTTTTCGCGAGTCTCGGTAACTGGAAACGATCATGTCAGACGTTGACTTGCGGGAGGAGCAGGAGCCGCTGAAACGCGAGTACGAGGAGAACCCGGACGCGGCCAAGGTCACGCTGACCGCGACGGGCGAAGAGCAGGACGACGTGCGCGCCTGCAGCGTCGACATCGGCCGCGCGATCTACGAGGCGGAGCTCCACGAGGGGGCCGGCGGTCCCGGCGCCGCCGCGTGCTCCGGCGACCTCCTCCTCGGCGCGCTGGCGGCCTGTTCGCAATTGACCGCCCAGGCCGTCGCGGAGAACTTCGGGGTCGACCCCGACATCAGCGTGGAGGCCAGCGGCGACCTCGACCTCCGCGGGACGCTCGGTATCGACGACGACGTCCGGGTCGGCTTCGAGGAGATCCGCCTCGACGTGAGCGTCGACGGCGACCTCGACGAGGACACCCGGGCGGCGCTGCGGAAGTACACCGAGCGGTACTGCGTGGTGTACCGGACGCTGGCGGACGCGCCCGAGCCGGAGACGACGTGGGAGTTCTCGTAGGCGGAGACAGAGCGGGAACCCTCCTGAAAAGCCCCGCCCCGACCCGGATTCAGCGCTCGAAGACGAGCCCGTAGTGGAACGGCGGCAGGTCGACCTCGCGGGCGAGCCGCAGGTCGCTCGCCGCCTCGACCGCGCGCCTCGTCTCCTCGGGCCCCAACCGCAGTTCGGTCGGCGGGCCGCGCGGCTCGCCGTCGACCGCCGTCTCCGCCCGGGGCCGGTCGCGCCAGTTGACGACGACGAACCGCCCGTCGGCGGCGAGCGCGGCGGCGACGCCCGCGACGAACGCGGCCCGGTCGTCGATCCCGTGGAAGGCGTTCGCGAGCAGCGCGAGGTCGACCGGCTCGGGAAGGAGGTCGGCGAGGTCCCGGGCGTCGCCGCGGACCGGGACGACGTTCCCGATCCCCTGCGCGTTCGCCATCCCCTCCAGCTCAGCGAGCAGCGTCGCGTCGACGTCGACGGCGTACACCGACGCCGGGTCGGCGATCCGCGCGGCCGGCAGGGCGAAGTAGCCGTTGCCGCAGCCGATCTCGGCGACGCGGTCGCCCGGCGTCACGCCGAGCCGCCGAAGGGTGTCCGCCGGCGTCGGCCAGATCCGTCCCCACCAGTCCCAGTCCGGCTGCCCCGTGTTCCGGAAGCGCTCCATGCGGGCCGTAGCGATCGACCGGATTTAGCGGTTGGGGTCCCCGCGCCGAGCGCTCCGCGAGTGGGAAGGGGTTTGTCGTCGGAGCCTAAACGGTCCTCGCAGATGTCTCACCGGGACGACCTGCGCGAGGCGGCCGACGCCCTCGGCGGCTCCATCGTCGTCTGCGGCCTCGGCGCGTACGCCGACCGGCTCGCCCGCGCCGAGTTCCGCGACGCCCGATACGCGTCGGCAGCTGAGCTCCTCGCGGAGACGCCGCCCGCGGGCGAGCGCAGCGCGGTGCCGGCCGCGGCCGACGCGTCGCCGCCCGCGGCGGTCGTCGTCGCGCTCGATCCCGACGACCTCGGCGAGGACGACGGGGCGAGCGAATCGCTCCGGGCGCTCGGCGGGCTCGACGCGTTCGCGGTCGCGGTCGTCCCAGCGGCAGCGGCCGACGGCGACGCGCTCTCGGCGGTCCGTGACTCGGTCGACGCCGTGTTGCTCGCGGAGGGCGACGCCGTCGAGGCGGCGATCCGCGCGTTCCTCGCGACGGTCCAGGAGCCCGGCTTCGTCAACCTCGACCTCACCGACGCGGAGACGGTGCTCTCGGCCGGCGTCGCCGCGCTAGGGACCGGGACCGCCGACCGCGACGCCCCCGGGGACGCGGTCGCGTCGGCCTTCGACGGGCTCCCCGAAGGCGTCGACGCGACCGACGCGAGCGCGGTCCTCGTGGACGTCGTCGTCGACCCGGAGACCAGCATCGCCGCCGCGACCGACGTGATCGCGGCGGTCCGCGAGCGGATCGGCGCCGACGCCAACGTGATCTGGGGCGGCGCGGTCGACGAGGCGGCCGCGGCGGAGCTCGCCGTCCGGCTCGTCGTCGCCGGCGTCCGCCACGCCCCGCCGCTCGCCGCCGGCGACCCGTGTCCGCGCTGCGGGGCGCCCTTATCGGCGTACGAGTTCGGCGCCCGCGAGACGCTCTCGTGCGACGCCTGCGGCTACTCCGGCATCGCGGTGCGACGCGGGTGAGCCGACCGTCGGTCGGTCGACGGTCAGCGCTGCGGCTCGTCCGGCGCGGCGCGCGGCTCGCGCTCCGGAGGGGCCCGCCGCGAGGCGGGGGACGACTCCTCTCGGTACAGCCGGAGGAGGTCCTCTAAGACGACCGCGTGCCGGTCGCTCGGGACGTACTGATGGTCGATGAAGTCCTCGGCGTCGCTGAAGTTCCCGCGGAGCGCCAGCTTCCTGACGAACGCGACGGACTCGAAGAACGGCGGGTGGTCAGCGTCGGCGTCGGCGCCGAGCTCGCGCTCCGCCCGCGGCATCACCTCCCCTCTGATCTCCTCGTAATCGATGGTCTCCGGCTCGTAGTCGTCGAGCACCTGGTTCAGCACGTAGTCGGTCGAAAAACGGTAGAACTCGGACTTGCTCTCGAACTGGCCGCTCTCGACCAGCGACTCGATCTCGCCGACCACAGACTCGGGAAACCGGACCGTGCTCTTCACCATGCGTCCACGAGGCGCCCCCACCCGTATTACATTTTTGTAAGTCGACAGAAACTTCGCGGGTGGGGGCGGCGAAAAGACCCCCACGCGTCACGCCTCGCACCGGAACGCGCCGGCGAGGTCGTCGGCGACGGTCGCGATCGCCTCCTCGGCGCGGTCGACCTCGCGGAGCGTCATGAAGCCGTGGACCATCGCCTCGTAGTTCTCGTAGCGCGTCGGCACGCCGTCTCTGACCAGCTGTTCGGCGTACGCCCGCCCGCCGTCCCGGAGCGGGTCGAACCCCGCGGTGACCACCGTCGCCGGCGCGACGCCGCCGAGGTCGCCGGCGTTCGTCGGGTCGGCGTACGGGTTCCGGCGGTGGATCTCGTCGCCGTAGTAGCAGTCCGCGAACCACTCGAGGTCGGCCTCGTCGAGGACGACCCCGGCGTGCTCCCGGACCGACGGCTGGTCGGGGTGGACGCCGACGCCCGGGTACAACAGCGCCTGATGTGCAATTTCCGGGCCGTCGCGTTCGGCGGCCATGAGCGCGGCGACCGCGGCGAGCGCCCCGCCGGCCGAGTCGCCCGCGACGGCCACCTGCCCGGTCCCGGCGACCGAGTCCGGGTTCTCCGCGGCCCACTCGACGGCGGCGTACGCGTCCGCGACCGCCGCGGGGAACGGGTGCTCGGGCGCGAGCCGGTAGTCGACGGAGAGGACGGCGCAGCCGCTTTCCCGCGTGAGTCCCCGACAGAGCCGGTCGTGGGTGGCGACGCTGCCGAGCACGAACCCGCCGCCGTGGAAGAAGACGACGGTGGGAAACGGCCCCTCGGCGTCCGGGAGGTAGAGCCGCGCGTCGAGGGCGCCGTCGGGACCGGGAACCGTCCCGTCGACGGTCCGCCCGACCGGCGGGGGGTTCCGGTTGCGGATGCGCATCACCGGCTCGGTGAGGAGGCGGGCGAGCTTCAGCCCCCACCTGCTGTGGGGGATCGGGAACCGGTCCTGACGCTCGACGGCCGCCTTCGCCTGCGGGTCGATCTCGTCGGCGTGCATGGCCGAACGTGTGACGACCGGAGGCTAAGTCTTGGGGGAGCGGTCGCGGGTCCCGCCGCGACGCTTTTCACCCGGGAAATCGTGGGCTCGGTCGATGCCAGACGGGACGAAGCTCGCCGACGTCGAGGCCGTCACCGAGCGCGGATCGTACCGCTTCACGGCGGCCGACCCGTTCACGAACGACCGAGAGGTCGTCCTCGTACCTTGCGAGGAGCCGCCCGGAGTGCGGGCGTGGGTGAACACCTGCCCGCACGAGAGCCAGCGGTTCGACACGGGCGACGGCGTGCCGATGCGGGACGGCGAGGTGATCTGTCCGCGGCACGGCTCGCTGTTCGACGCCTGCTCCGGCGAGTGCGACAACGGCCCGGCGGCCGGGACGACGCTCCGCGACGTCGAGGTCGCCGTCGACGGCGGCGCCGTCCACCTGACCGACGACGGATACACGTTCCGACACGAGGGCGGGACCGACGACGACGATCCGGGGTCGACGTCGCACCTCTCGCTGTGAGAATCAGTCCGGCGGCGGTCGACCCTACCGGCTCGGCGGCTCCGGCTCCGAGCGCGCCTCGACGTCGACGCGGTCGTGGATGTGTCCCTCGCGCTCGCGCAGGTGCCGCGGGGTCCGGTCGTTGCTGACGGCGAGGACCTCGCCGACGATGCTGTGGGCGATCTGATACGGCGAGCCGCCGCCGAGGTCGAGCCCGATCGGCGTGTACAGCGACGCGAGTTCGGACTCGTCGAACGTCGTCCCCTCGTCGTCGTACGCCTCCATCATCTCCTCGAACCGCTCCCGCGGGCCCATCAGGCCGACGTAGGGGGCCGGCGACCGGAGCAGCTCCTCGGCGGCGATGCGGTCGTCGACGAAGTTGTGAGTCATCACGACCGCGTGCGTCCGCTCGTCGAGGTCGAGCGCGTCGGCGATCCCCGCCGGCGACGTCGTCACGGTCCGGTGGGCGTCGGGGAACCGCTCCTCGAGGTCGACCCCGCCGCGGAAGCCGACGACGGTGACCCGGAAGTCGTTCCGCTCGGCCAGTTCGACCACCGGTCCGACGTCGTGGCCGGTGCCGAAGACGACGAGGTCGTCCGGGGCGGCGAGCCCGTCGACGAACACCTCCAGCGTCGCGCCGGTCCCGCCTTCGACCGTGACCACGTCGGCGGCGCCGCGCGCGGCGAGGTCCGCCGCCGGCCCCGCGAGCGCCTCGGCCGGCCACCCGTCCGCGGGCGACCCGTCGGGGAGCGTCAGCCGGTCCTCGTCGGGACGGTAGTACGCGCGCTCGCCGAGGCGGTCGCGGTCGGTGTCCGCGGCGTCGTCGACGTCGCCCGCACCGTCCCCTTCTCCCTCGCCGCCCGCGGAGAGCACCGTGAGCACCGCGACGTCGCGGCCGGCCCCGAACGCCTCGACGGCCGGGCGGTACGTCTCGTCTAACGGTTCCAGGAGGACGTCGATCACGCCGTTACAGCCCACGCCGAGCCCCCAGACGTCGTCGTCGCCCTCCATCAGATCGTACGTGACGCGATCGGGGCGGCCCGTCTCGCGGACCGCTTCCGCAGCGGCGAGCAGGTCGTCCTCGACACAGCCCGCCGTGATCGAGCCGACGCCCGTCCCGTCGTCGTCGAGGAGCATCTTCGCTCCCGGGCGACGGTAGGCGTTGCCCTCGACGTCGACGATCGTCGCGAGCACGTCGGTGCCGTCGGCGTCGAGTCGGTCGCGAACGCGCTGTACCACCTCGGTCTCCGGTACGCTCCAGTTGCTTGCTGTCATGTCAGGTCACAGGTCGATGGTCGCCGGCGCGTCGCGCGCCGCGTACACCTTCCGAACGCCGCGGTCGTGGAGGTCCGTGCCGCAGGCGCCGCCCGCCACCGCGGCCCGCGCCCGCCAGGGGTCGTCCACCGCCGCGCCGGCGACGACGTCGACGCCGCGCTCGAACAGCGGGTCGGGGAGCGACGAGGCGGTCGCCCCCACCACGACGACGGTCGCCGACGCGGGGGCCGCGTCGAGATATCTCTCGATTCCGCCGTACACGAGCGTCGATCCGGTGACGAAGACCACGTCCGCCCCCTCCATCGCGGCCGCGGTCTCCGCCGGGGAAAACGACCGGAGCGCGACGCCCGCGGGGGTCGCCACCGTCGCGGGGTCGACGGGGTCGCGCTCGATGACGCGGACCTCGACACCGTCGAACTTCCGGAACGCGGGCCGGAACAGCCCGACCGTGACGACCCTCTCGACCGACGGGTCGAGCAGTGCCATCGGGTCGCCGTCGCGCCAGTCGAGCAGCGGCGCCGCGCATGCGTTCAGCGCCGCCACCGCGAGCGCGCGGGCGCCGAGGTCGCTATCGGCGGTCGCGATTCGGTCGCCGTCGGCCACCGCGCCCGCGCGGACCGGCGCCAGCAGCCCTTCGACGTCCTCGGGGACGGTCGGCGCGGCGCCGTCGGGGAGGTGCGCGAGCCCGGCCGCGGGTCGCCGTCCGTCTCGCTTCTCCCGTTCGTTTTCGGCCGCGAGTTCCACCAGCGCGACGGAATCCCCGACCGTGACGCGGTCGAGGCGGACCTCCGTTAGCGCGCCGCGGTCGCGGAGCGCGTCGCGTGTCGCCCGCAAAACGGGACCGGGCCACTCCTCGTCGGCGTCGGCAGAGCCCGCGACGCCACCGTCTCCCTCCTTCATACGACACCCCCGTCGCCGGTCCGCGTGTCGTCGCCGGTGCGACCGCGCTCTCTCCGTGTCGCGCCGGTCCGGCGCGGGTCGTGCTCGTAGCCGACCGGCCCGCCGAGCCCGCGGCGCTCGATCTGGCGGGCGGCCTCCGCGAGGTCCGCCGCCTCGGCGAACCCGAACAGCCCGTCGACGTAGGGGGCCGCGTCGCTCATCCCGCGGGACGCCGGCTCGAACGACGGGGAGACGGCGAGCGGGTTGAGCCAGACGACGCCGTCGGCCCGGTCGGAGAGCCACGTGATCCCGTCCGTGAGCAGGTCGGGGTCGCCGACGTCGAGCCCGTCGCTCACGACGACGACGACCGTCCGCCGGTCGACGGCGTGCGGCGCGGTCCGGCGCAGTTCGCCGAGCGCGTGCCCGATCCTCGTGCCGCCGCCCCACTCGACCTCCGCGGCGCGGAGCGCGTCGGCCGGCGAGCGGGCCGGGTCCGCGAACGCCGCCGTCGCCTCCGCGAGGTCGGTGTCGAAGAGGAAGACGCGGGCGTCGCGCGCGCTCGCAGCGACCCGCTCGCCGAGCCCGAGCAGCGCGCTCCGGTCGATCGTGTCGAGGACCGACCCGCTGACGTCGACGAGCAGACAGCACCGCAGCTCGCTCGGCGTCGGCTCGTCGCGCGGGAGGTCGATCGGCGCGCCGCCGGTCTGGAGGCTCGCCCGCAGCGCGCCCCGCGCGTCGACGAGCGGACCGGTCGGCGACCGGCGGCGGCGGCGGCCCGGGAGCGAGGAGAGCGCGTCGACGAACCGGTCCGCGGCCGCGCGCTCCGCGCCCGACGGAGCCGGCACGTCCGCGTCGACGAGCGCGCTCTCGCCGACCGCGCTGTACCGGTGTCCGTCCGTCTCCTCGCGCGGCTCGTCGGTCGGCCGGTCGCCGGCGGCGTGGCGGCGGTCGGTCGGGATCCGGACGGTCGGGTCGCCGTCCCCGTCGGCGTCCATCTCCGGCGGCTCCGCGCCGTCGAGCAGGCCGGGCTCCTCCGCGTCGGCGGCGTCGGAGCCGGCGGCCGGTCCCGTCTCGTCTCCCTCTCGGTCGCCGTCGTCGTCCCCCTCGTCGCCCGCCGGCGACGGCCCGTCGTGGGCGGTGGCGATCCGGTCGAGGCCACTCCGGAGCCGGTGCCAGAACGTCGGGAACGCCTCCGCGAAGGCGTCGCCGTCGGCGGTCTCGGAGAGCAGGCTCGCGCGCAGCGCCGCCTCAACCCGGTCCTCGTCGTCGAGGCCGACCGCCGCGAGCGCGCGGGCGGCGTCGAGGGCTCCGGAGGCCGGCACGGCGACGCCGTCGCGCCGGAGCACGGCCACGAACCGGATCAGCTCCGCGAGGAGGTGCTCCCTCGCGGCCGGGAAGTCGGGCGTCTCCGTCGCGGCGCGGTCGGGGGGCGCCACGGTCAGTCGACCCGCTCGGCCGCCGCGCTCGCGGCGTCGTGGAGGCGTTCGAGCAGTTCCGCGTCGACGCGGCCGACGTCCTCCGCCTCCTTCAGCAGGCAACCGATCGTCCGCTCGATCTCGTCGGGCGCGAGCGTCTCGTCGGCGTCGTCGTGGCGGAGCGCGGCGACCGCGCGGGCCCAGTCCAGCGTCTCGGCGACGCCCGGGCGCTTGAGGAACGACTCCTCGCGCAGGCGCTCGACCACCGAGCACACCTCGGCGGCGACGGCGGCGTCGAGCTCCGGCACCTTCCGGCGGACGATCTCGTACTCAGTCTCGAACGACGGGGGCTCGACGTGGAGGTAGAGGCACCGTCGCTTCAGCGCGTCGCTCAGCCCCCGCGTCCGGTTCGACGTGAGGATCACGATCGGCGGCGTCGACGCGCTCACGGTGCCGTACTCCGGGATCGACACCTGGAAGTCCGAGAGCAGCTCCAGCAGGAACGCCTCGAACTCCTCGTCCGCGCGGTCGATCTCGTCGATCAGCAGCACCGGGGGGCGGCCCTCCGAACTGCGGAGCGCGCGCAACAGGGGGCGTTCGAGGAGGTACTCCTCGCCGAACACGGAGCCGGCGGCGTCGCCGTCGCCCCCCTCGTGCTCGCGTCCCCCGGCCACCGCGCCGGCGTCGCCGTTCGTCGCGGCGCCCCCGGCGACGGTACCCTCGTCGGCCTGCACGGCGAGCAGCTGCTTGGTGTAGTTCCACTCGTAGAGGGCATTCTCGGCGGTGAGCCCCTCGTAACACTGGAGGCGGATCAGCTCCGTGTCGAACCCCGCCGCGAGCGTCTTGCCGAGCTCAGTCTTCCCGCTGCCGGGCGGCCCCTCGACGAGGAGCGGGCGCCCCAAGCGAAGGGCGAGGTCGACCGTCGTCACCGTGCGGTCGTCGGCGACGTAGTCGGTCGCTTCGAACCGCTCGCGCAGCTCCTCCTCGGTGAGCGAGGCGAAGGGGTTCCCGTCGAGCTCCCCGTTCACGCCTCGGCCCCCTCGAGGTACGACGCCGGGTCGTTCGCGAACGAGTCGGCGCAGCCGTGACAGCAGAAGTGGTACGTCTCGCCGTCGTGCTCGACCGACGCGTCCGCCGTCGCCGGGTCGACGGTCATGCCGCAGACCGGGTCGATCGCGGGCTCGTCGTCGCTCCCGTCATCGTCGGCGGGTTCGGTGTCGTCGCCGTCGGCGGTCTCGCTGCTTCCATCATCGTCGGCCGAACCGACCGCAGCGGTATCGCTCACCCCGGCCGTCCCGCCCGCCCTCGCCGGGCTCGCCGCCGACCGCTCGCCGACGACCTCGGCGAGCAGGCTCGCCGCGATCGCCGCCGGGGTGTAGGCGGCCACGTCGACGCCGGCGGGGTTGGTCACGGCCCCGGCGACGTCGTCGACGTCGCGGTCGAGCAGCCCCGCGGCGCGCTCGGTCACCTCGGCCGCCCGCTCGTCGCTGCCGACGAGGCCCACGTACGGCGCGTCCGCGAGGACGCCGGCGGCGACGCCGCGCGCGTCGTACTCGCCCATCGAGGCGACGACGACGAGCGGCGCGGCGCCGACGCTGTCTGCGATCGCCTCGTGGTCGACCGTGTCGAGCACCCGGGTCGCATCCGGCACGTCGCGGTCCGCGTCGCCGTCGGCGACGACGAGCGTCACGTCGACCGCGAGCTCGTCGGCCAGCCGCGCGAGCGACCGCGTCACCGGGGAGTCGCCGACGACGACGAGCTCGGTCGTCGGCGTCACCGGCTCGATGAACAGTTCGAGGACACCCTCGCTGTGACACGTCATCGGGAAGGCGTCGAGCCCGGGACGGTCGACCGTCTCCGGGTCGGGCGCGATCCCGACGAGCCGGGGGCTCCCCTCCTCGATCGCCTCGACGCCCTGCGTCGCCACGACCGACTGCGCGCAGGCCGCGCCGCCCACCCAGCCGTGGATCTCGCCGTCGGCGGTGACGACCGCGCGGTCGCCGACGTTGGCCGACACCGGCGGCTCGCGCCGGACGATCGTCGCCCGCGCGTACGGCTCGCGGCGCTCGGCGAGTTCCGCCTCCAACGCGGAGACGTCGCCGTCGTCGATCCTCGTCGCGGCCCGGCTCGGTTCGTCGTCGGGCCTCTGGCCCCCGTCGGGTACGGGCTCGTGGGCCTCGACGTGCTCGGTCTCGTCGTGTTCGGTCTCGTCGTGTGTCATCAGTTGGTGGAAGCGGTCCCGCCGCCCCGGTCGGTTCGGCCGAACGGGCGGCCGGCGCGACCGAGGGGCGGCGCGCGGCTGGCTGCGTGCGGCTCAGTCGTCGGCCGGTTCGGCGTCGTCGCCGAGGTCGAACTCGACGTTGTGGGCGGGCTGGTGGGCCAGCCCGGCCTCGTCGAGCGTCTCCCAGACGACGTCCGGCGTCATCGGCATCTCCACGTGGGAGACGCCGGCGTGGCTCATCGCGTCGACGACCGCGTTGACGATCGCCGGCGGCGACCCGACGGTGGGCGACTCGCCGACGCCCTTCGCGCCGATCGGGTGGTGCGGCGACGGCGTGACCGTGTGTCCCGTCTCGAAGTTCGGGATCTCGTTGGCCGTCGGCAGCAGGTAGTTCATGAAGTCGCCGCCGGTGACGTTGCCGTTGTCGTCGTAGGTGACCTTCTCTAACATCGCGGTGCCGATCCCCTGGGCGAGCCCGCCGTGGATCTGACCCTCGATGATCATCGGGTTGATTCGGTTGCCGCAGTCGTCGACCGCGACGAACTTCTCGAAGTCGACCTCGCCGGTCTCGCGGTCGACCTCGACGACGACGATGTACGAGCCGAACGGGTACGTCATCTCCGGCGGGTCGTAGTAGTTCACGGCCTCCAGCCCGGGCTCCTCGTCGCCGGGGTGGTTCATGTAGGCGCCGGCCGCGATCTCCGTGATGGTGATCGAGCGGTCGGGCGCGCCCGCGACGTGGAACTCGCCGGACTCGCGGTCCCACTCGATGTCCTCCTCGGCGGCCTCCAGCTCGTTGGCGGCGATCGACTTCGCCTTGTCGCGCACCTTGCGCGCGGCGACGGCGGCGGCCGCGCCCGCGACGGGCGTCGACCGCGACCCGTACGTCCCGAGCCCGTACGGCTCGGTGTCGGTGTCGCCGTGCTCGACCGTAATCGAGTCGACGTCCATCCCGAGCTCCTCGGCGACGATCTGCGCGAAGGTGGTCTCGTGGCCCTGCCCCTGCGTCTGGACGCCGACCCGCAACACGGCGTTGCCGGTCGGGTTCACGCGCAGGTCCGCGGAGTCGAACATCTCGATCCCGGCGATGTCGCACTGCTTGCCGGGTCCGGCGCCGACGACCTCCGTGAACGAGGAGATGCCGATGCCGATGAGCTTGTCGGCGTCCTCGTCGATCCGCCGCTGCTGCTCCTCGCGGTAGTGCTCGTAGTCGGCCATCTCGAGGGCCTTGTCGAGCGCCTTCTCGTAGTTCCCGGAGTCGTAGTTCCAGCCCGTCGCGGACTCGTACGGGAACGCGTCGGAGGGGATGAAGTTCCGCCGGCGGATCTCCGCCGGGTCCATCTCCAGCTCGTCGGCGAGCACCTTCACCATGCGCTCGATGAGGTACACCGCCTCCGTGACCCGGAACGAGCACCGGTAGGCGACGCCGCCGGGCGCGGTGTTGGTGAACGCGGCCGTCAGCGAGCCGTACGCGGCCTCGATGTCGTACGAGCCGGTGAAGATGTTGAAGAAGCCGGCCGGGAACTTCGACGGCTGGGCCGCCGCGTTGTACGCGCCGTGGTTGGCGAGCACGTCGACCTTGACGCCCTCGATGACGCCGTCCTCGGTGGCGGCGAGCTCGCCGGTCATGTCGTAGTCGCGGGCGAACCCGGTCGTCTGGATGTTCTCGGAGCGCTCCTCGATCCACTTCACCGGCTGTTCGAGGACGTACGACGCCGCGGCGGCGACGACGTACCCCGGGTAGATCGGCACCTTGTTGCCGAACCCGCCGCCGACGTCGGGGCTCACGATCCGGACCTTATGTTCCGGGATCCCCGACACCTGCGAGAACAGGGTGCGGTGGGCGTGGGGCGCCTGCGAGGTCATGTGCACCGTCATCTTGTCCATCCCGGGGTCCCAGTCGGCGACCGCGCCGCACGTCTCGATCGGGGCCGGGTGGAGCCGCTGGTACAGCATGTCCTCCTCGACGGTGACGTCGGCCTCGTCGAACACCTCGTCGGTGGCCTCCTTGTCGCCCGTGTCCCAGTCGAAGATGTGGTTGTCCTCCTGGTCGTCGAGCTCGTCGCGCACGAGGGGGGCGTCCTCCTCGAGCGCCTCCTCGGCGTCGACGACGGGGTCGAGCACGTCGTAGTCGACCTCGACCTTCTCGGCGCCGTCCTTCGCCGCGTAGCGGTCCTTCGCGATGACGGCCGCGACCTCCTGCGACTGGAACTTCACCTTGTCGTTGACGAGCACGTCCTGCGTGTCGTCCATCAGCGTCGGCATCGTCGCGAGGTCGTGCTCCAGTAAGTCCTCGGCCGTCAGCACCGCGACGACGTCGTCCATCGCCTCGGCGCGAGAGCCGTCGATCTCCTCGATCCGGGCGTGGGCGTGCGGGCTCCGGACGATCTCGCAGTGGAGCATGCCCGGCTTCTTGATGTCGTCGACGTAGTTGCCGCGGCCGGTGATGAAGCGCTTGTCCTCCTTGCGCGTCACCTCCTCGCCCATGCCGCCGCGGCCGTGGCCGCAGTGTTTCTCCGGGTCGGGACCGCCGTCCTCGTCGTGCTGATACTCCGTCTCCGCGTCGGGGGTATCCGGTTCGCTGCTCATTTGGTGTCACCTCGGTCGTCCGCGTCGGTGTCGGCGGCGTCGTCCGTGCCGCCCGCGTCGCCCGCGGCGTCCGCGTCGTTCGCCTCGAGGAGCGCGTCGCGGTCGAACGGGTCCGCCCCGTCCGGGCCGCCGCAGCAGTCCTCTCGGCCGCAGAACGTGTCCGCGTCGCCGCCGAACTCGGGGGCCGCGTGGCCGCCCTCGGGCGACGCGTCGCCCTGAGGCGACGCCGCGGACCCGCCGCCAGTCGCTCCGTCGGCCGCGACCGCGCCGCCGTCGGCCGCGGCGCGGTTCTCCAGCTCCTCGGCCGCGTACTCGATCGATCGGACGATGTTCTGGTAGCCGGTACAGCGACAGAGGTTCCCGCTGATCGCGTCGCGGATCGTCTCCTCGTCCGGGTCCGGGTGCTCGTCGAGCAGCGCCTTGCCCGCCATCAGCATCCCCGGCGTGCAGTAGCCGCACTGCAGGCCGTGCTCCTCGCGGAACCCCTCCTGGAGCGGGTGGATGTCGTCGGCCTCGGGGAGGTCCTCCATCCCCTCGACGGTGAGGATCTCCGCCCCGTCGGCCTGCGCGGCGAACATCAGGCAGGACTTGATCGGCTCGCCGTCCTTCAGCACGGTACAGGCGCCGCAGTTGCCCGTGTCGCAGCCGATGTGCGTGCCCGTCATGTCCAGGTCCTCTCGGATCGCGTGGACGAGCAGGCGGCGCGGCTCGACCTCGATCGTGTGTTCGGTGCCGTTGACCGTCAGCGTGATCTCGCGTTCGTCAGTCACTGTGTGACCCTCCGTTCGACCGTCACCGTCCCCGCCCGCTCGGCGGCGTCGCCCAGCGCGCGCTGGGTGAGGACGTCGACCATCCGCTCCTTGTAGTCGGCGCCGCCGTGTTCGTCCGACTCGGGGTTCGACTGCTCGGCGGCCAGCTCGCCGGCCTTGGCGAACAGGTCCGGGCTCGGCCGCTCCCCTTCGAGGTGCTCCTCGGCGTCCGTCGCCCGGGCGTTCGTGATGTCGACGGCGGTCATCCCGATCCCGGCCGACTCGATGACGCCGTCGTCGAAGACGAGCCGGACGCCGACGCCCGCCATCGCGTAGTCGCCGGTCTTGCGCTTCAGCTTGTGGTACGCGCTCCCCTCGTTCGCTTCGGGCGCGGGAACGCGGATCTCCGTGATCAGCTCCTGCTCTCCGAGCGTCGTGTCGTACGGGAGCAGGAAGAACTCGTCCGCCGGGATCGCCCGGTCGCCGTCCGGACCGGTGGCGATCACGTCGCCCTCGTGGGCGAGGAGGATGCTCCCCCAGTCGCCCTTCGGGTCGGCCTGCGCGACGGAGCCGACGACCGTGCCGCGGTTCCGGATCTGCGGGTCGGCGACCAGCGGCGCGGCGTCGGCGAAGCTGCCGTACTTTTCGTCGATCAGGGCCGAGTCCTCGACGTCGGCGTGGCGCGCGAGCGCGCCGAGCCGGAGGTGGCCGTCCTCCTCGCGGAGGTAGTCGAGCGAGTCGACGCCGTTGATGTCGACGACCACGTCGGGGTTCGCGAGCCGGAACCGTAACATCGGCACGAGGCTCTGTCCCCCGGCGAGGATCGTCGGGTCGTCGAGGCTCTCCAGCAGGCTGACCGCCTCGTCGACCGTCTCGGGTTCGTGATGCTCGAACGGTGCGGACTTCATCAGAACATCCCTCGGATCCTGTCGGTGACCCCCGAGTCGGTCTCCTCGACGTCGGTCATCTGCGACTCGATCGAGGTGAAGAAGTTGTTCACGATCTTGTTGGCGACCGGGTTGATGACGCGGCCGCCGAGCTGGGCGATCCGACCGGAGATGTCGGCCTCGGTCCACCACTCGATGCGGGACCCGTCGCCGTCCTCTTGCGGATGGATGTGCATCCCGGACTCCATGCTGAAGCTGCTCCCGCTGGCCGAGCCGGACCCGGTGGCCGTCATGACGAACTCCTCCTCGTCGCGGTCCTCGATCGTCACCGTCGTCTCGAACTTCGGCTTCACGCTGCCGACGCCGACCTGCATCAGCGCCGCGTAGTCCTGGCCCGCCCGGAACGCGCGGGCGGCGACGTCGTCGGCCTCCGCCTCCGGCAGCGTCGGGACGTCCTCCTCCGGCTCGTAGGAGTCCCACTCGAAGTCGTCGTCCATCGGGGTGATGTATTGACACCCCTTCAGCGAGTCGCGCACCGCGATCGGGTCCGAGAGCACGACCCACGCCTTCTCCGGTGGGACGCCGTCGAGCTCGAACTCGCCGTCGAACTCCATCAGCGACACCCCCCCGTCGCGTCCGCCGTCGTTCGACCGTCCGTCACCGTCATCTTTTATACCCCCCTACTATGAGCATACTATTACCACGAACCATGCTATGTCGTAGCACCATAATAAACGTTATTGACCATGACAAATACCGGATCTGCGGACGGATCGGGTTCGAAAGCCCCGGAGGGAACAGATGAGCGGCGATGGCGGTGAAAAAGGCGGTCGCGAGGGCGTTGTGGACGGCGGGCACAACCACGGCGAGATCACCCCCCTGAAGGCGGCCGCGGAGCGCGTGCGCGACCTCCGCGCCGAGTGGCTCGACCGGTGGGCGGTCGAGTCGGTCGCGCTCGATCGGATCTCCGGCCGCACCCTCGCGGAGCCGATCGACGCGCCGAGCGACGTGCCCGCCCGAAGTCACGCCACGATGGACGGCTACGCGTTCGACGCGAGCGAGGGGTACCCGTACGAGCTGGTCGACCGGGAGGTGTTCCCGGAGTCCGACCCGCCGGCCCTCGGCGACGGGGAGGCCGTCCGGATCTTCACGGGCGCGCCGCTCCCCGCCGAGGCCGACGCCGTGCTCAAGCAGGAGGAGGCGACCGTCGAGGAGGGCCTGCTCGACGGGTCGCCGACCGAGCCCGGCACGTACGTCTACGAGCGCGGCAGCAACGTCGCCGCCGGCGAGCGCCTGTTCGCGGCCGGTGAGCGGCTCGGCGCGAAGGACGCGATCCTGCTCGGCGACCTCGGGGTCGACGAGGTGCCCGTCGTCGAGCGGCTCTCCGTCGGCCTGCTGGCGACCGGCACGGAGATCCACGAGGGGCGTCACGCGGACCTCGACTCGCCGGTGCTCGCGGGGCTCGTCCGCGGGTGGGGCGGCGAGGCGACGTACGAGGGCACCGTCCCCGACGAGTACGAGCGCGTCAGGGACCGGATCGCCGGGCTCGCCGCCGAGCACGACGTCGTGATGACGACGGGAGGCACGAGCGTCGGCGACAAGGACTACGTGGTCCGCGCGCTCCGCGAGCTCGGGACCGTGCGCTTCCACCGGGTCGCGCTGCGGCCCGGCAAGCCGATCGCGGTCGCCACCCTCGACGACCGCGACGCCGTCGCCTTCGCGATCCCGGGCAAGCCGGTCGGCGCGCACGCCGTGACCTCGCTGGTCGCGCGCCCCTTCTTCACCGGGAGCACGTCGCTCCCGACCGTCGACGCCGAGATGACGAGCGACGTCGGCATCTCGGTCCCCGGGTTCACCTACGCCGTCCCGGTGACGCTCGACGGGGGCGAGGCGACGCCGCTCGGCCACGCCGACTCGCCGCTCGCCGTCTACGAGGAGACGTTCGACCCGAGCGTGCTCTCGTCGAGCACGCGGGCGACGCGCGCCGACGGGTTCGTGCTCACCGAGTCGGCGCTGTCGGCCGGCGAGACGGTCGCCGTCGTCCCGTACCCCGTCGTCGAGCGATGACCGACGAGGGCCTCCCGGTCGCGACGCCGCCCTTCGAGTCGGGCGAGGACGACGCCGCCGGAGGGGGTGACCCGAACCCGCCCCGCGTCGCCGGCGTGCTGCTCGCCGCGGGGACGAGCAGCCGCTTCGGCGACGCCAACAAGCTCCTCGCGACCGTCGACGGGGAGCCGGTCGTCCGCCACGCCGCCCAAACGCTGGTCGCCGCCGGCCTAGACCCGGTGGTCGTCGTCGTGGGTCACGAGGCCGATCGCGTCCGGGCCGCCGTCGACGACCTCTCTGTGGACATCGTCGTCAACGACGCGTACGAGGCGGGACAGTCGACGTCGGTTCGGGCCGGAATCGACGCGATTCGAAGCGGGAAATCCGGCGGTCGAGGAGACGCGCGGGTCGACGCCGCGATTATCGCGCTGGGCGACATGCCGTTCGTCGACCCGGAGACCGTCGAGACGCTCGTCGCTGCGTACGCCGCGGGCGCCGGCGACGCGCTCGCGGCCGCCCACGGGGGAGACCGCGGGAATCCGGTGCTGTTCGACCGGCGGTTCTTCGACCGGCTCGCCGACGTCGACGGCGACGTGGGGGGCCGCGAGATCCTGCTCGGGGGCGACGCGAGCGCGCTCGTCGCCGTCGACGACCCGGGGGTCCGCCGCGACGTCGACCGGCCGACGGACCTCTTCGAGCGGGGGTCGGAGGAGACGGGCGGCGGCTGATCGACCGGGATTCGGTTGGGCGTCGGCCGGGGTTCGGCCGGGCTGGCGTCGGCGTCTACTCCTCGGTCGCCTTCCTGACGACGATATTCCCGTCCTCGACGTGCCACTCCACGCGGTCGCCGGCGCCGACGTCGAGGAAGTTGCGCACGGGCTTGGGGACCGTCGTCAGGTTCTTCTCCGACACTTTGGTGTCCGTGAGGTTACCCATGGGATGCCCCTACGATCGTAGCAGGGACATAGTTTACGCTATGGCGATGCGTAGTGATCGGACGAGACGGGAGTCGGGCCTATCGGGGGTCCCCGAGAGTCAGACGGCGGAGTTCCAGCGGTGGGCACCGCCCTCGGAGGCGCGGTCGAAGTCCAGATTGAACCGGTCCGACTCGATCAGCACCGGTCCCGGGACGTAGACGTCGGTGTCGCCGTCGCCGTCGACGGCGGCGAGCAGGTCGCGCTCGCGCATCGTCTCCAACACGTCGCTGACTGTGCGCTCGCGCCCCTCGATCAGGTTCGCCTCCTCGACGACGCCGTCGACGGTGACGCGCCCCTCCAGCATCGCCAGCCGGATCGCCGACACCCACGCCGGCTCGCGTTTCATCTCCCGACACACGATACAGTACCACATATCGGGGGTCTTTATAAAAATTTCTCACCTGAGCGATAGAATCAACTGGACGGCGCGGCCGCGGCGGGAGTTCGGGCCGGGACCTCGATCTGGGAATCGCAGTCTGAACCGCGACCTCGAACCGGCGCTCGCGGCGGTTCCGGTGCGGGAGGGCGGGCCGGTCGGCAGACGTATGCCGGACGCGGGCAACCGATGGCTCATGACGGACTCACCGTCGACCAACGACCTGGCGGCCATCTTCGACGAGGGCGACGTCGCGCTCGCCGCGCTCGAGAACGCGTACAGCCCGCGGCTCGTGGAGTTTTACGGCGATCTCGGCCTCGACGTCGTCTGGCTGGACCTCGAACACGGCGGCCCGGACCCGTGGGACGCGGGCCGGATCGAGGACCTGCTCCGCGCGGCCGAGGCGACCGACACGGAGCTGCTCGTGCGGCTCCCGAGCACCGATCCGGCGCTCGTCCGAAAGGCGCTCGATCTGGGCGTGCGCAACGTGTTCCTCCCGCGCGTGGAGGGCCCGGACGAGGTGCGGAAGGCGGTCAAGTCGGCGCGGTTCGACTACGACGGCGAGCCCGGGGACCGCGGGCTGGGCTCGGCGCGCGCCCGCCGCTGGGGGCTCGCCGACGACTACGTCGCGACCGAGGACGCGGAGACGCTCGTCGGCGCGACGATCGAGACCGAGGCGGCCGTCGCGAGCCTCGACGACATCCTCGCGGTCCCGGAGCTCGGGTTCGTGTTCGTCGGACCGTTCGACCTGTCGGTCTCGCTCGGCCACCCCGGCGAGATCGACCACCCGGAGGTGCGGGAGGCGGTCGAGACGGTCCGGTCGAAGGCCATCGCCGCGAGCGTGCCCGTCGGCGGGCTCGGATTCGACGCGGCCGACGTCGACGAGAAGGTGGCGAACGGGTACCAACTGTTGAACGTCGGCAGCACGACCGGGGCGCTCAAGGGGGCCGTGACGGACTGGCTCGACGGCTTCGAGACCGGCCGATAGACGCGCTCCGACGGTATGCGAGGGCGGATCCACCGCCCGGCTCTCGGCACCGTCTGCCTCGATACATGTCGTTAGAATGAATACTTCTCTTCAGCTGTTGCTCGCGGGTACGCTGCCCGACGGGCGAAATTCTTTACGTTCCTGTCCGTATGGCCACCCGTGTCACCTCCACGTCACCGGGTCCGTCCACAGCACGGGGTGTACGCGCTGGGGGCCCTCTGTATCGGGCTCGGACTCGCCCACCTCGCGACCGAGGGCGAGGGGCTCGGGACGGGACTGGAGGCGTTCGTGATCTGCGGTATCGCCCTCCTCGTGGTCGCGACGGGGTACGAGCTCCCGAACCGACCGATCTCCCGGTCCGGGAAGTGGCGGGCGCTGCGGTTGGCGCTCACCGTGGCCGGCTCGTTCGCGCTCCTCGCGCTCGCCGTCTGGCTGATATGGGCGATGGAGGGAGACCGGCGGGAGCTCACCTTCCTCCTCGCGTTCGCGACCACGCTCGGCTCCGCCGTCGGCGTCCGCGGCGGGCTGTACGCGGTCGAGGCCGACGAGCGGCTCGACGAGGCCCGCGACCTCACCAAGCTGTTGACGATAAACCAGCGCGTGCTGCGACACAACCTCCGGAACGAGCTCTGCGTCGCGCTCGGCAACCTGGATCGGATCGAACGGCGCGATCACGGCGCGGAGACGAACGAGGACGTGCGGATCGCGCGGGCGCACCTGGAGAGCCTCCTCGAGACGACCGACCGCACGCGGGAGATCGTCTCGATCTGGGACACCGACCAGCGCGAGACGTTCCGCCTCCGGGAGCTCGTAGAGGAGCGGATCGAAGCGGTCGGGACGGCGTACCCGGACGTGTCGATCGCGACCGAGTTCGACGACGACCCCCGCGTGGCGTCGCACCCGGCGCTCCCGGCGGCGGTCGAGGAGGCGCTCCGCAACGCGGCCGAGCACACGCCGACCGACGTCGCGGTCACGGTCGCGCTCCGCACGGACCGGACGGGAGCGGCGGTCGTGGAGGTCGTCGACAGCGGAACGGGGGTCCCGAAGTTCGACGCGGACGCGATCGAGAGCCCCGAGGAGACGTCGCTCGTCCACACGCAGGGGCTCGGGCTCTGGATCATCTACTGGACCGTCGAGACGTCGGACGGGACGTTCGAGCTGCTCGAGAACGAGCCGACCGGGACGGTCGTCCGGATCACGGTGCCGACCGCGGAGGAGTCCTGACCCGTCCGTCCCGCGGCCGACGACGGGCGCGCGTCGACGTCGCGGGGCCGTGACGTGCGTCCGAGAGAGGCAATATTGTGTGAATCACGCAAAAACATAAGTCGACGCGGACCGTACGACGAGTCGATGACCGAGGAAATCGAGGCGATCCGACGACAGAAGATGGAGGAGCTTCGGAACCGAGACGAAGCGGGAGCGACCGACGAGGTGGAGCCGCGGAGCCCGTCCGAGCCCGTTCCGGTCGACGGGAAGGCGGAACTGAACGAGACCGTCTCCGAACGCGACGTCGTGCTGGTCGACTTCTACGCCGACTGGTGCGGCCCGTGTCAGATGCTCGAACCGGTCGTCGAGTCGATCGCCGCCGAGACCGACGCGACCGTGGCGAAGGTCGACGTCGACGCGAACCAGGCGCTCGCCGCCGAGTACGGCGTCCGCGGCGTCCCGACGCTCCTGCTGTTCGCCGACGGAGAGCCGGCCGAACGCCTCGTCGGAATGCAGGACGAAGCGCGGCTCCGCTCCGTGATCGAGGAGCACGCCTGATCCGCACGCGTCCATGAACAGAGCCGAATCGAGTCGGGGGCTCGGCCGCGGATGAGCGACGCGGTTCCCGTCGAATACGTGCGAGAGCGCCGCGAGGAGCTGACCGACCTCGCTCTCGACCTCCTCGCGATCGACACGTCGAACCCGCCGGGCGACACGCGCGAGGTCGTCGACGCAATCGAGCGGTCCCTCGACCCGCTCCCGGTCGAGGTCGAGCGCTTCGCGGTCGACCCGGCGAAGCCGAACCTCCTCGTTCGACTCGCCGGGGCGTCCGACCGAACGCTGCTGTACAACGGCCACCTCGACACGGTCCCGTTCGACGCCGGTGCGTGGACCCGCGATCCGCTGGGCGAGCGCGCTGACGACCGCGTCTACGGCCGCGGCGCGACCGACATGAAGGGCGCCGTGGCGTCGATGCTGTTCGCGCTTCGGGCGTTCGCGGCGACCGACACCGAGCCGCCGGTCGACCTGCTGTTCGCGTTCGTGAGCGACGAGGAGGTCGGCGGCGATGCCGGCCTGCCCGCGCTTCTGGAGGCCGGACGGCTCGACGCGGACGCCTGCGTGATCGGCGAGCCGACCTGCGAGGCGGGTCGGCACTCGGTCACGGTCGCCGACCGCGGCAGCATCTGGCTGACGCTCGAGGCGGCCGGCGAGGGGGCCCACGGCTCGCGGCCGGCGCTCGGCGTCAACGCGGTCGACCGCCTCTACGGCGCGGTCGAGACGCTTCGCGACCGCTTCGGCTCGGAGCGGCTGGACCTCGGCGCCGACGTCGAGCCGATCGTCGAGGAGTCGGTCGAGTACTACGCCCCGGCGATGGGCGAGAGGGCCGCCCGAGAGCTGTTCCGGTTCCCCTCGATCAACCTCGGCGTCTTCGAGGGCGGCGACGCGGTGAACAGCGTCCCGGAGTCGGCCCGGGCCGAGGTCGACGTGCGCCTGACCGCGGGCGTCTCGACGCCCGACGTGCTCTCCCGCATCCGGGCCTGCGTCGCCGACTGCGAGGGGATAACGATCACCGACGTCTCGTGGAGCATCGGCACCGCGGAGCCCCCCGACAGCCCGCTGGTCGAGGCCGTGGCGTCGACGGCGGCCGACGTCACGGGCGAGCGCGTCTTCCGTCGGAGCGCGACGGGCGGCGGGGACGCGAAGACGCTCCGGAACGCCGGGGTACCGACCGTCGAGTTCGCGCTCGGGACCGACACCGTCCACGCCGCAGACGAGTACGTGCCCGTCGACGCGCTCGTGGGTAACGCCCTCGTCTACGCGCGGCTCCCGTCGGCGTGGGCCTCCGCGATCTCCCAGTAACGGTCCCCCGTCGCGGCCGTAGTCGAGAGACGCCCGTCGGCCGCGTGCGGTTTCGTCGATTTTCACACTCTTGGAACTCATATACAATACTAATGTCGGTCGGACGCAATCGACACCCGTGAGACGCCCATGACCGACATCGAACCTGACAAGACCGTCGACGCCAGAGGAGCCGCCTGCCCCGGTCCCCTGATGGACCTCATCGGAGCGATCCGAGGGGCCGACTCCGGCGCGGTGATACGGCTCCTGAGCGACAACGAGCAGTCGCGCACCGACGTTCCGGAGTGGGCCGAGGAGGCGGGTAACGAGCTGCTCGCCGTCGAAGAGGGCGACGATCACACCGCGTTCTACGTGGAGAAAGCATGACTGAACGCGTCGTCATCGTCGGCGGCGGGACCGGCGGATCGGTCCTCGCGAACGACCTCGCCGACCGGCTCGAATCCAAACTCGACGCCGGCGACGTCGAGGTGACGCTCGTCAACGACGGCCCCGACCACGTTTACAAACCGGTGTGGCTGTACGTCCCCTTCGGCCAGCGCGAGACGGCGGACGGTCGACGTCGGCTCGACGAGCTCGTCGACGACGCGGTCGACCTCCGAATCGATCGCGTGACCGATATCGACACGGAGGCCGAACAGCTGGGGTTCAGCGACGGGCCGACGATGGGATACGACCACCTCGTGCTGGCGACCGGGTCGACGCTGAGGCCCGAACGGGTCCCCGGCCTCGCGGAGGGGGGATACAACTACTACAGCGAGTCGGGCGCGACCGACCTCCGAGAGGAGCTGCTGGAGTTCACCGAGGGCGAGCTCGTGTTGAGCGTCGTCGGCACGCCGCACATGTGCCCCGCCGCGCCGCTGGAGTTCGTCTTCATGGCCGACGACTGGTTCCGGCAGCGCGGGCTCCGAGAGGACGTCGACATCACCTACACGTACCCGATCCAGCGCGTCCACGGCAACCCCCACATCGCCGAGTGGGCGAGGCCGATCATGGACGAGCGCGGCATCGAGGTCGAGACGTTCTTCAACGCCGAATCGGTCGACCCGGAGGCGGAGACGATCACCTCGATGGAGGGGACCGAGCTCGACTACGACCTCCTCGTGTCGATTCCGCCGCACGGCGGCATCGACCTGATCGAGGAGGCGGGGCTCGGCGACGACGGCTGGGTCGACGTGAACAAGCACACGCTCGAGGCCGAGGCCGCCGAGAACGTCTACGCGCTCGGCGACACCGCGGCCACCGGCGTCCCGAACGCGGGCAGCGTCGCGCACTACCAGGCCGGCGTCGTCGGTCGGCGCCTCGCCAGCGAGATCCGCGGGCGGCCGGCGACGGCGACGTACGACGGGAAGACGCTGTGCTTCATCGAGACGGGCATGGACGCGGCGTCGTACGTCGAGTTCGACTACGAGAACCCGCCGGCGCCGGCGCCGCCGTCGCGGAAGCTCCACTGGTCGAAGCTGGCGTACAACGAGTCGTACTGGCTCACCGCACGGGGGTTGCTCTGACCATGTCCGAGGAACGCGTCGCCGGGGACGGCGTCGCCGAGCGGAGCGACCTCGAGGCGGCGATCGAGGAGAACCCGGAGGCGGTCGCCGAGTTCGTGGAGCGCCTCGACGCGGTGAACGAGCTGCTCGACGTGCTCTCGCTCGGCGAGAACGCGCTCGACGACGAGATGGTCCGTGAGCTCTCGGCGACGGGGGCGACGCTCGCCGAGTCCGCCGACGGGATCGCGACCGACGAGACCGTCGCGCTGGCCGAGACGGTCGGCGAGAACGGCGGTGAGCTGCGGGAGGCGCTCGAGACGCTAGTCGTCCTCCAGCGGAGCGGGACGCTGGACGAACTGGCCGAGATCGCCGAGGTCGGCTCGCTGGCGACCGCCGCGCTCGACGACGAGATGGTCGCCTCGTTGGCCGGCACCGGCGCCGCGCTCGGGGAGGTCGCGCAGACGGCCGCGGACGACGACACGAGCGACGGCGTCGAGACGCTGCTGACGAGCCTCGGCGAAGCGGAGCGCGAGCCCCCCGAACGGGTCGGGCCCGTCGGCCTGGTCCGCGAGCTGCGCGATCCGGACGTCCAGCACGGCCTCGGCTATCTGCTGGCGCTCGCGGGCGCGCTCGGCCGCAAGCGATCCGACGGCGACGAGCGCTGACGTCGCGCCCGACTCATCACCGACCGGCGCGCGAGCGAGGCGGGTTCGGCTTCGCGAAACCCTCGGCGGGTGATCTGTTCTGCAACCGTTGCGGCCGATCGGGAGCGGTTGCGATCGACAGTGGGTGCTTCCGTTACAGTTCGTCGGTCTGTCAGTAACTGTTTATAAGCGAGCGCCCGGAGCTTCGGAGGCGTCTGCCGTCACGGCGGCTGCGACGGCGAATGGCGGAGAATTCGGACCCGAATCCACCGAGCCGATCGAGGCTCGCGAGCGACCGAGACGCGCGTCCGTCGACGGATCAGACCAGAAGCTGGATGTCGGCTTCGGCCATGTCCTGTAGGGCCGTCGCGGCGCCGACGCCCGTGGTGACGCCGTCGTAGAAGTCGTCCTCGTCGTAGTCCATCAGGTCGATGGTCATCTGACACGCCTGGAACTCGACGCCCATGTCGAGGCTCGTCTCCAGGAGCTCCTCGACGGTGGCCGTGTCGTTGTCCGCGATGCGCTTTTCCATCATCTTCGTCGTCACGCGGTCCATCCCGGGGAGCGCGGCGACGGCGTTCGGGACGGGCATGTTCGGGTTGCCGACGGAGCTGAGCTTGAGGTTCTTCGACCGCTCCTCGTGGAGGATGTCGAGCCCCCAGAACGTGTGGAACACCGTGACGTCGTAGCCGAAGGCGGCGGCGGTGCTGGCGAGGATGAGCGGCGGGTACGCCATGTCGAGCGTCCCCTTCGTCGCGATGATGCTCATCTTCTTGGCGTCGTCCTCGCCGGTCGCCTCGCCGAGCGCCGCCTCCAACTCGTCGACGCGCGCGGCCAGTTCGGCGCGCGAGGGCGCGTCGTCCGCCGAGGATTCGGTCCCGTCCGGGGACGGTGTGTCGGCGCTCATCGTCACTCCGTCTTGCGGACGTAGTGTTTGTACACGTCGTCGCCTTCCTCCTGACCGACGAGCTCGACGCCGGCGGTCCCCGCGGCCCAGCCGTCGATGTCGCTCACGCTTCCCGGGTCGGTCGCCAGCACTTCGAGGACCTCGCCTTCGGTCAGTTCGTCGATCGCTCCCTTCGTCTTCACGACCGGCATGGGACACGATGCGCCTTTCACGTCGAGCGTCTCCGCGATATCGTATTCTGCACTCATTGGTTATCTGCTCCGTTGGTCTGTATTGGAGCTATCACACAATATTCTCGCCACGGTTAAAAGAATGTTGTTTCTTGGGTGTGTCGCGAACAACCGATTCCGACGGGTTTGCGTGAAACACCGATAAGTCGCCACCTAAACGTGTAAACTGTACTATATGCGCTCCGAGCTCGACATTATATTGTGCAGTTATTGAATTACTATGAGAACCCTTTTGTACGTTCACCCGGTAGGATGGGGTGTACAACATGGACGCTGAAGATTTCCCGACGCCGGACGTCGACGTCGAAACGATCGCACCGGACACGCTGAAAGAGCGCATCGACGCGGGCGAGGCCGTCACGCTCCTCGACGCACGCATGCAATCCGACTACGAGGAATGGCGCATCGACGGCGAGAACGTCACGTCGATCAACGTCCCGTACTTCGAGTTCCTCGACGACGAGATCGACGGGGACGTCCTCGAACGGATCCCCGAGGACCGCGAGGTGACCGTCCTGTGCGCGAAGGGCGGCGCCAGCGAGTACGTCGCGGGCACGCTCGCGGAGCGCGGCTACGACGTGAACCACCTCGAAGAGGGCATGAACGGCTGGGCGGGCATCTACGAGGCCGTCGAAGTCGCCGACTACGACGGCGCGGGCACGCTGGTGCAGTACCAGCGCCCCTCGTCCGGGTGTCTCGGCTACCTCCTCTACGACGACGGCGAGGCGGCGATCATCGACCCGCTGCGCGCGTTCACCGACCGCTACCTCGACGACGCCGCCGACCTCGGCGTCGACATCGAGTACGCGCTTGACACGCACATCCACGCCGATCACATCTCGGGCGTGCGCGACCTCGACGCGGAGGGCGTCGAGGGCGTCATCCCCGAGGCGGCCGTCGACCGCGGCGTCACCTACGCCGACGAGCTGACCACGGCTGCGGACGGCGACACCTTCCAAGTCGGCGACGCGGCCATCGAGGTCGTCTCCACGCCCGGCCACACGACCGGGATGACCTCGTACCTCGTCGACGAGAGCCTGCTCGCGACCGGCGACGGGCTGTTCGTCGAGAGCGTCGCCCGCCCGGACCTCGAGGAGGGCGACGACGGCGCGCCGGACGCGGCGCGCATGCTGTACGAGTCCCTGCAGGAGCGCGTTCTCACCCTGCCCGACGACACGCTGATCGGGGGCGCGCACTTCAGCGACGCCGCCGAGCCCGCCGAGGACGGCACCTACACCGCTCCGATCGGCGAACTCGTCGAGGAGATGGACGCGCTCACGATGGAGGAAGACGCGTTCGTCGAACTCATCCTCTCCGATATGCCGCCGCGGCCGGCCAACTACGAGGACATCATCGCGACGAACCTCGGTCAGAACGCCGTCGACGACGAGGAGGCGTTCACCCTCGAACTCGGGCCGAACAACTGCGCCGCGAGCCAGGACTCGCTCGCGGGTGACTGAGACTGCCATCGATGCCTGACCCACTCGTCGCGCAGGCGGCCGCCGATCTGTTCCCAAACGGGGTCAGCCGGTACGCCGTCGGCGGGCTGCTCGTCGGCCTCGGCGCGGTCGTGATATACGTCGGAACGGGGATCGCGGCCGGCGCGAGCACCTTCCTCGAGTCGACGCTGTCGTACGTGTCGGGGCAGTCGCGGTTCCAGCGGTACGTGAGCTCTCGCGACTGGCGCGTCGTGTTCACGCTCGGAATCATCCTCGGCGGCGCGGCGTTCGCGGCGACGGTCCAGTCGGGCGTCATCACGACGTCGCTCTACCAGCCCGGAACGACCGGGCGGACCTACGAGCTCGCCGGCGTGACCCTGTGGCTGACCGACGTCCAGCCGTGGCGGCTGTTCGTCGGCGGCGTCCTCGTCGGCATCGGGACCCGAATCGGGAAGGGATGCACCTCGGGGCACGGCGTCTGCGGCGTCGGGTCGGCGTCGAAGACGTCGCTGGTCGGCGTGGCGACGTTCCTGACCGTGGCGATCGGGACGGCGCAAGTCGTCGCCGCGCTGGGGGTGAGCCCGTAATGGCGGACAGACATCCGCTGTTCAAGCCGCTGATCTTCGTCGGCGGTCTGATCTTCGGGTTCGGGCTCGGCTTCAGCCACATGGCGCGGCCGGAGGTCGTGTTGAACTTCCTCACGTTCGAGGACTTCGGGCTGCTGTTCGTGATGTTCGGCGCTGCCGTCGTCTCCGGGATCGCGTTCGCTGTGATGCCCCGGATTCGGGACGCCGCGCCGCTGACCGGCGACCGGTACGAGCGGCGTCTGAAGCCGTTCGACCGGAACGTCCTGGTCGGCGGCGCCGTCTTCGGCGTCGGCTGGGGACTCTCCGGCATCTGCCCGGGCGCGGCGTACGCGAGCCTCGGCGTCGGCAACGTCACCATCCTCTGGGCGCTCGCCGGGATGTTCCTCGGCGCGTACGCGCAGGGGTACTGGCGGAGCCGCAGCCAAGCGCGTGACGCCGCCGCGGCCGGCGCGGACTAACGAACCGGTATGGACCCCGTTTTCATCGCCCTCTCCGTCGGTGCAGCGCTCGCCAGCCTGTTCATGGCGTGGGTCATCGGCGCCGGGTCGAGCGGTGCGACCCCGTTCGCACCCGCCGTCGGCGCGAACGCGATCGCGACGATGCGGGCCGCGTTCCTCGTCGGCATCTTCGGGTTCGCCGGCGCCGTCACGCAGGGCGGCAACGTCTCGGAAGCCGTCGGGAGCGGTCTCGTCGGCGGGATCAGCCTCCCCGTAGCGGGGGTCATCCTCGTGCTCGTGTTGGGCGCGGGGCTGATGGCGGTCGGCATCACGACCGGCTACCCGATCGCGACCGCGTTCACCGTCACCGGGGCGGTCATCGGAGTCGGCCTCGCGCTCGGCGGGACGCCCGTCTGGGCGAAGTACCAGCAGATCGCCGCCGTCTGGGTGTTGACTCCCTTCGTCGGGGGCGGCATCGCGTTCTCGATCGCGAGCCTGCTCCCGCGCTCCGACGTCCCCGAACAGTTCAGCGTGCCCGTCCTCGCCGGCCTCGTCGGGGCGGTCCTCGTGAACGTCCAGTTCGGCTTCCTGGGTGAGGGGAGCGCGTCGGGGACCCTCCGCGGGCTCGGGCAGCGGGCGCTGGCGGTCGACGGACTCGCGTCGGCGGTCGGTGTCACGGGGCTCGCGGCGCTGGCCGTCGGCGCCGTCGTCTGGTGGGACGTCAGTCGCGACGAGCCCGGCGGGCTGCGACGCGTGCTGCTCGCGCTGGGCTCGCTCGTCGCGTTCTCCGCGGGCGGGAGTCAGGTCGGACTCGCCGTCGGGCCGCTGCTGCCGCTGCTCGACGAGGTGGGGACGGTCTCGACGTTCGCCGTCCTCGTCGGCGGCGGCCTGGGGATGCTCGTCGGGTCGTGGACGGGCGCGCCGCGGATGATCAAGTCGCTCGCACAGGACTACTCGTCGCTCGGGCCGCGGCGCTCCATCTCGGCGCTCGTGCCCTCGTTCCTGATCGCGCAGCTGGCGGTCATGCTGGGCGTCCCGGTCTCGTTCAACGAGATCGTCGTCAGCGCCATCATCGGGAGCGGTGCCGCCGTCGGCGGGCGGGAGGCGGTGGACGCGCGGAAGATCCTCGTGACGGTGGGAGCGTGGGTCGGATCGTTCGTCCTGTCGTTCGGACTCGCGTACGCCGCCGCGTTCCTCCTGTTCTGAACCCGCCAGTCGTCCTTTTCTGAACCCGCCCGTCGTCCTGTTCCGAAAACGACCGTCGCCGTGCCGCGCGTGCGATCGGTAGATTTCACGCCGTGCACCGACGTTGCCCGGTCCGGCGGAGCGTCGTACGTTCCGTATAAGTTATCGATGGTCGGGCGGAGGTTATCCGGATATAGTATTGTGTGGTAAGCCCAAAACTGTTATAGGCACGAACCGGGTAGGGGATGTTGAACAGAAATGTGCCAACAGCGAATTTCCGACGGCGGAGATCGGAGGACGAATCGATGTCAGGGTTAGAGATCCCCACGTGGGACCCGGAGACGGCCCTACTCATCGGCGCGATACTCCTGGAAGCGATCGTGCTGTACGTGGGTTACGGGGGGCTTGAGCGGCTCATCGGGCCTCGCTTCATGAAACTCGTGATCGGAGGCGAAGCGGATGCTCAGTAGCTTCCCGGACGGACTCGGGCTCTTCGGGACGAGCCCGGAGATGGCGGCCCTGTTCGTCGGCTTCGGCCTCGTCGTCGGCGTCCTGTTCGGGTTCTTCGGCATGGGCGGGTCGTTCCTCGTGACCCCCGCCCTGCTGATGCTGGACTACCCGGCGCCCGTCGCGGTCGGTAGCGGGATGGCGTTCGTCTTCGGGACGGCCGTCATCGCGACCCTGAAACACCACGACCTCGGGCAGGTCGACTACAAGCTCGGCGCGATCATGATCACCGGGACGACCATCGGTATCGAGGCCGGACGCGCCAGCGTCTACTACCTCGAATCGCTGGGGCTCGCCGGCGGCGTCATCAGCGTCGCCTACGTGGTTCTGCTCGGCGGCGTCGGAGCGATGGTGACCCGCGACGCCCTGAAAAACGACGGCGGCGGCGGCATCGACCACGAGGCGGCCGACCGGGACCTCAGCGAGTACGAGATCCCCGAGATCGCCAAAACGATCCAGCGGACCGTCCGGATTCCGCCGATGGTGACGCTCCGCGGCGACGTCCGCGTCTCCGCGTGGGTCATCACGGCCGTCGCCTTCGCGACCGGCCTCCTGTCCGGCTTCCTCGGCGTCGGCGGCGGCTTCATCCGGATGCCCGCGATGATCTACGCGATCGGCGTTCCGGTCCCCGTCGCCGTCGGGACGGACCTGTTCGAGATCGTCTTCTCCGGCGGGCTCGGGAGCTACCTCTACGGACAGGGCGGCGGCGTCGACCTCGGCATCGTCGCTCCGCTGCTGTTCGGGAGCGCGCTCGGCGCCCGCGTCGGCTCCGCCGCGACCGCCGTCGTCGACGCCGACGGCATCAAGGTCTACTTCGGCGGGATGCTGCTCGCCGGCGCCGTCGCGGTCGGCATCGGCGAGATCGGATCCTACATCGGGAACTCGCTCCTGGAGACGGTCGGACTGGTCCTCGTGATCGGCGCGGCCGTCGTCGTCGCCGCCGCGGTCATCTACACGTCGGTCGTCTCGCTGCGGACGACGCGCAGTCGCCAAGCCGCGACGGCGGACTGACGCGGTCACTCGGCCTCGAAGTCCCGACGTTCCCCGCGAGCCGTCGGCGTTAGCGCGAAATTGTGTGATCTATACACAAGTCTTTTAACGGCGTACCACGTACATACTCCCGATAAAATGCCGGATTCGATGTCGGAACAACTCCAGCAAGACATGGTGTGCGAGGGGCTCCTAGAGTGTTTCCACGGGCTCAAGCAGCTCGACAAGCAGGTCTTTCAAGAGCTCGTCCGGACCGAGGCGCCGCTGACCATCGACGAGATCGCCGACGAAGTGGACCGCGAGCGGTCGACCGCGTACCGCGCGGTACAGCGGCTCCTGCAGGCCGGATTCATTCAGAAGGAGCAGGTGAACTACGACCAGGGCGGATACTACCACGTGTACAGGCCGACGGATCCGGAGAAGGTCGCCGACGACATGCAGCGGATGCTCAACGACTGGTACGCGAAGATGGGACAGCTCATCCAGGAGTTCGAAGACAAGTACGACCGGGCCGAGACCTCGTCTCCCGCCGCAGAGAGCTAACGCCGGCGCGAACCGGCCGTCCGGCGACCGAGACCGGAGTGGGGGTCGCCCCGCCTCGGCGTCGGTGACCCGCGTGTGAAACGGGGGACGCTCGAAGCGATCGCAAACGGGAGCGTGGACCGCTACCGCCGCCAGAAAGGTAACAAAAAAGTCTATGACGGATATGATATATTTCTGTGGTACCCGATGCGGTCGGAACCGAGTGGGGGACGTGCGATGTCGGAATAAACCTGGCGCCACGGCTCTGGAGCTTCGGGATTTTAAGGGTGCTATCGCCCGATCACCTCTCCTATCGCGGCGTTTCGGAAACCGAGACCGGAGACGGGACGCTCGATCGAGGACGTCGGTTCAAAAAGGGGGCCGGTAGGATACAACTGGGCTCAAGAGAACTGCTGAACGAACAATTCGTGCGGATCGTTCTCGACTGAGACTGCTGTCGGAGGTCAGATGACGGTTCGGCCGATAACATATGAAATATGGTTATTTCGCGGTTGTATACTTTATCGGACAGTTGTTTCACCGGGCGCGTAGCGCGGCCGTCGGAGGGCGTTCTCGGTGAATCGCGTGAGTCGCCAACTGTCGTACTCCCCGTCCGCGGGGTCGGTGTGGCAGTGCGACCGGCGCGATGGCTGCCGAGGGGCGCCGAACGCCCTTCGCTCCGTCCGGACGGCGTGTGCGCCCCATAATTCTTATAACCCGTCTTCGGTGAGATAGGCCCATGAAGAGGCCAAAAACGGAGTCGGTGCGGGCGACGGGGACCTCGATGCGGATACTGACGGCCATCGCGGACCGCGGCGAGGGGGTCTCGATCGCGGAGTTGGTCGAGAGCCTGGACCTGGCCAAGAGCACGGTGTACAAGCACCTGATCACGCTCGAGGAGCACGGGCTCGTCGTCAAGCGCGAAGACGGCTACCGGCTCGGCCTCCGGTGTCTGGAGTTCGGCGGGATCGCCCGACAGTACGACGGCGTCTACGACGTCGCGAAGCCGGAGGTGCGCAAGCTGGCCGAGGAGACGGGCGAACTGGCGAACCTGCTGTTCGAGGAGCGGGGGCTCGGCATCTACGTGTACACCGCCCGCGGCGAGCAGGCGATCGACTTCGACGTCCACCTGGGACGGCGCGTCTACCTCCACACGACGGCGCTGGGCAAGGCCCTGCTCGCGAGCCTCTCCGACGAGCGCGTCGACGAGATCGTCGACCGGCACGGGCTGCCGGCTCGGACCGACGAGACGATCACGACCCGGGACGCGCTGTTCGAGGAGCTCGATCGGATCCGCGAGGAGGGGTTCGCGTACAACGAGGAGGAGCGGCTGGGCGGGCTCGGCTGCGTGGGGACGCCGATCGAAACCGGGGAGCGTCGGAACGCCGCGATCAGCATCATGACGCCGATAAGCCGCCTGAAACCCGAAGACCAGCGCCGCGAGTACACCGAGAGCCTCAACCAGACCGCGAACGTCATCGAAGTCAACCTCACTCACGGACGGCCGTGAGCAAACGAGGAATGGCAAGGAGAATATCATTACAAGTGTAGTAATGTAATGAGACGGGAGAACCGACAGGACGTTCCGGCGGAGTAGGGCCCCCTCGCCGGACGAATGGAGCGCCCCCGAGTTCGCATATACGAAACCAGAATTCGCGCCGACGCAGGAGACGCGAGGGCAAAACGCGACTGTTTTTCGTCATAATTGCGCATCAGAACCGATCAAAATCTTTGATATTTCTCTAATAATCGGTGTTGTAGAAGATACTGTTCGAATTACACAGATATTTCCCCGGAAGCATCGTGTACGGTGTTACGTAAAACGGATAATAAGGCGTTCGCAATGACGAAACAACAGAGAGATACGAGGTCGGTGCGGGAAGCGTTACGCGACCCGGTTCCGCAGCGATTCGGCCGCTTGGTACCGCTCGACGTTCTCCGTCACGAGCTCGGCGATGTCGAGGTGGTACCGGTTGGTCGCGGACCCCTTGTGCGGCGAGATGATCACGTCCTCAAAGTCCCAGAGCGGGGAGTCGTCGGGGAGCGGCTCGGTCTCGAACACGTCGAGGCCCGCGCCGGCGATCTCGTCGCTCTCGAGCGCGTCGACGAGCGCGGTCTCGTCGACCAACGGCCCCCGAGCGACGTTAATCAGGTACGCGTCGTCGCGCATCGCCTCGAACTCCGCCTCCCCGATCAGACCTTCGGTCTCGGGGGTGTGCGGGAGCGCGAGCGCGACGAAGCGCGCGTCCTCGATGGCGTCGTGGAGGTCCGACGGGTCGAATATCTCCGACACGCCCGGCACCGACTCGTCGGACCGCCGGATCCCGACCACCTCCATCCCGAGCGCGTCCGCGCGCTCGGCGATCCCGCGGCCGATCGTCCCGAGGCCCACGACGCAGAGCCGCTCGTTCTCCACGGTGAACGGTCGCTCGTACTCCGGCGTGTACCAGCTCCGCTCGTTCTGGTGGTCGCGGTAGACGTGGTGGAGCCGCGCGAGCGACAGCATGTAGCCGAGCGCGACCTCGCTGACGGTGGTGTCGTGGATGCCGGTGCTGTTGGTGAGCGGGACGCCCGCCGCCTCGTAGGCCGCGGTGTCGAACTCGTCGTAGCCGGCGCGGATGCAGTGGACCCAGCCCGCGTCGAGGAACTCCGGACGGGGGACGTACGTGGCGACGGCGTCGGTCTCGTCGTAGCTCCCGCCGTCGCCGACCAGTTCGACGTCGAGGTCGAGGTCGTCGAACGCCTCGACGAAGGCCTCGGGCGGGATGACGTTCTCCACGGACTCGTGGACGGACAGCGTATCGAGCGGCGCTCGGTCGGACATACGCGGACCGTCGTCGCAGTGCAACATCAGTCCTTCGGGAGCCGGCAAAATAGGGGAGCCGTCGCGGCGGCCCGATCCGCGGCGACCTCCTGGTGACGAAACCGTCCTCTACAGCCTAGTGACGAAACCGTCCTCTACAGCCTAGTGACGAAACCGTCCTCTACAGCCTAGTGACGAAACCGTCCTCTACAGGTACCTTTATCTAACCCCGGGCCGGTGGTTGTGGTATACGATCTAATAAAAGATGAACGTTACAGAAGCCATTGCGCAAGCGCTGAAAGAGGAGGGTGTAGAGTACGTGTTCGGGTTCCCGAGCAATCCGCTGTTCGACACGGGCGCCGCCGAGGACGCCGGTCTGCGGACGATCATTACCCGTCAGGAGCGGACGGCGGTCCACATGGCGGACGCTATCGGCCGGCTCACGTCCGGCGACGAGGTCGTCGCCTTCGCCTGCCAGCACGGTCCGGGGACCGAGAACTCCATCGGCGCCGTCGCGCAGGCGTACGGCGAGTCGGCGCCGCTGGTGGCGATCCCGGCGGGCTACGACCGCGCCAAGACGGACGTCGATCCGAAGTTCAACTCCCTGGTGAGCTACCAGAGCGTGAGCAAGACCTGCGAGCAGCTCTCGGACCCGGACGCGGTCGGGGAGACGTTCCGCCGGGCGTTCACCGCGGCCCGCAACGGCCGTCCCCGCCCCGCGGTCGTCGAGGTGCCCAAGGACGTCTTCTGGGAGGAGATCGGCGACTTCGAGTACAACCCGTCGAGCGCCAACCGCGCCGGCGTGGACCCCGACGCGGTCCCGGCGGTCGCGGACGCGCTCGTCGACGCCGAGAACCCGGTCATCTTCGCCGGGCAGGGCGTCCACTACGCGAAGGGATGGGACGAGCTGAAGGAGCTCGCCGAAACCCTCGAGGCGCCGGTCGCCACGAGCCTGAACGGCAAGAGCGCCTTCCCCGAGAGCCACCCGCTCTCGCTCGGCGCCGGGAGCAAGAGCGAGCCCGGACAGCTCGCGCACTTCCTCGACGAGTGCGACGTCCTCTTCGGCGTCGGCTGCAGCTTCACCGAGACGGCGTACGGGATCACGGTTCCCGAGGGGAAGACCGTCATTCACTCGACGCTCGACCCCACCGACATCGACAAAGACGTCGACTCGGAGATGGCGCTCGTCGGCGACGCGCAGATCGTGCTCGACGCGGTGACCGACGCCGTGGCGGAGCGCGTCGACGACGACCGCGGCCGCTTCGACGACGTCGCCGAGGAGATCGCGTCGGTCAAGTCCGACTGGCTCGACGAGTGGGAGCCGAAGCTCACGTCCGACGAGACGCCGATCAACCCCTACCGCGTGATCCACGAGATCACGAACGTCGTCGACCCCGACGAGACGATCATCACGGCCGACGCCGGGAACCCGCGTGACTTCCTCGCGCCGTTCTACGAGACGGACGAGCCCCTCTCGTACATCGGCTGGGGGAAGACGACCCAGCTCGGCTACGGGCTCGGGCTCGCGCTCGGCGCGAAGGTCCGTTTCCCCGAGAAGCTCTGTATCAACATCATGGGCGACGGCGCCATCGGGATGACCGGACTCGACTTCGAGACGGCGGCCCGCGAGGACGCCCCGATCCTCACCATCCACCTGAACAACTACGAGATGGCGTCGTACGACACGCCGTTCAGCGGCGACTTCGCCGACGTCGGCGAGGCCCTCGGCGGCTACGGCGAGCGCGTCGAGGACCCCGAGGAGGTCGCGCCCGCGCTCGAACGCGCCATCGAGAAGACCGAGGAGGGGACGCCGGCCCTCCTGGAGATCATCACCTCCAAGGAGACCGAGCTCTCTCGACCCGACCTCGACTGAGGTAGAGCGAGTCTCCCGACGACCGACCGTCCACGCGTGGCCCGCGGTGGGCATCGGTCGTTCGAATGCGTTCGAGATGCTCGGATGGATCGATCGCCGCCCCCGTCGCGGGAGCGGAACGAACCGACCGAGGCCGATCCTCGATTATGTCCGAGTGCGCGGCTGTCGCAACGTCGGTCGGATCGCGACGAGACGCCGATCTGCTTCCCTGCCGCCCCATCCCGTATACTCGTATTTCGATCCGGGCTCGCCGGGTCGAGCGTGCCGGCGGGCAGGAGCGCGCGTCGCGAGACGAAGAGAGATGCCCATAAGTATTTATGCGGTTCGCGTGATCGATCGGTATGACGCTGGAAGACGACTCCTTGGAGTATCACCGGGCCGACCCGCCCGGGAAGATCGAGATCGCGACGACGAAGCCGACCAACACCCAGCGCGACCTCTCGCTGGCCTACTCGCCGGGCGTGGCGGGGCCGTGCCGCGAGATCGCCGAGGACCCCGAGAAGGCGTACGACTACACGGCGAAGGGGAACCTCGTCGGCGTCGTCTCGAACGGCTCCGCGGTACTCGGCCTCGGCAACATCGGCGCCACGGCGTCGAAGCCGGTCATGGAGGGGAAGGGCGTGCTGTTCAAGCGGTTCGCGGACGTCGACGTGTTCGACGTCGAGCTCGACATCGCAGACGTCGACCCCTTCTGCGAGGCGGTCGCGGCGATGGAGCCGACGTTCGGCGGGATCAACCTCGAGGACATCAAGGCGCCGGAGTGCTTCGAGATCGAGAACCGACTCCAAGACGAGATGGACATCCCCGTGTTCCACGACGACCAACACGGCACCGCCATCATCAACGGCTCCGGGCTCATCAACGCCGCCGACATCGTCGACAAGGACCTCGGCGACATGAGGGTCGTGTTCTCCGGGGCCGGCGCGTCGGCGCTCGCGACCGCGCACTTCTACGTCTCGCTGGGCGTCGAGCGCGACAACATCACGCTCTGTGACTCGACGGGGATCATCACCGAGGATCGGGCCGAGGCGGGCGACGTCAACGAGTACAAGCGGGAGTTCGCCCGCGACGTCGAGGACGGCGACCTGGCGGACGCGATGGAGGGCGCGGACGTGCTCGTCGGCCTCTCGGCCGGCGGGATCGTCTCGCAGGAGATGGTGCGGTCGATGGCCGACAACCCGATCATCTTCGCGATGGCGAACCCGACCCCGGAGATCGGCTACGACGAGGGGAAGAACGCCCGCGACGATACGGTGGTCATGGCGACGGGCCGGTCCGACTACCCGAATCAGGTGAACAACGTGCTCGGCTTCCCGTTCATTTTCCGCGGCGCGCTTGACGTCCGGGCCTCGGAGATCAACGAGGAGATGAAGGTCGCCTGCGCGGAGGCGCTGGCGGAGCTGGCGCGGAAGGACGTTCCCGACGCCGTGTTGAAGGCATACGGCGACGAGCCGCTCCAGTTCGGGCCGGAGTACATCCTCCCGAAGCCGGTCGACCCGCGCGTGCTGTTCGAGGTCGCGCCGGCGGTCGCGGAGGCGGCCATGGAGTCCGGCGCGGCGCGCGAGGAGGTCGACCTCGACGAGTACCGCGACGACCTGGAGGCGCGGGTCGGGAAGTCCCGCGAGATGATGCGGATCGTCACCAACAAGGCCAGACAGGACCCCAAGCGCATCGCGCTCGCCGAGGGGGAAGACGAGAAGATGATCCGCGCGGCGTACCAGCTCTCCGAGCAGGGGATCGCCGAGCCCGTGCTGCTCGGCGACGCCGACGCGATCGCGGGGACCGTCAGCGACCTCGGGCTCGACTTCGAGGCGACCGTCGTCGACCCGACGACGGGCGAGTACGACGAGTACGCGGACCGACTCCACGAGCTCCGCAAGCGGAACGGCATCACCCGCAGCGAGGCGGGCGACCTGATCCGCAACAACACCGATTACCTCGGCAGCGTGATGGTGGACCAGGGCGACGCCGACGCCATGCTGACGGGGCTGACCCACCACTACCCCTCGGCGCTCCGGCCGCCGCTGCAGGTCATCGGGACCGCCGACGACGCCGAGTACGTCTCCGGGGTCTACATGCTGACGATCGGGAACCGGGTCGTGTTCTTCGCCGACGTCACGGTCAACCGGGAGACCGACGCCGACGTCCTCGCGGAGACGACGCGGCACACCGCCGACCTGGCGCGACAGTTCAACGTCGAACCGCGGGCGGCGCTGCTGTCGTACTCCAACTTCGGAAGCGTCGACGACGAGACGACTGAGGCGCCGCGGGAGGCGGCCGCCATGCTCCGCGACGACCCGGCGGTCGACTTCCCGGTGGACGGGGAGATGCAGGCCGACACGGCCCTCGTCGAGGAGATGCTCACCGACACCTACGAGTTCTCCGAGCTTGACGAGGCCGCGAACGTCCTCGTCTTCCCGAACCTGGAGTCCGGGAACATCGGCTACAAGCTGCTCCAGCGGCTGGGCGACGCGGACGCCATCGGCCCGATGCTCGTCGGCATGGACGAGCCGGTCCACGTGCTCCAGCGGGGCGACGAGGTCAAGGACATCGTCAACCTCGCGAGCGTCGCCGTCGTCGACGCCCAACAGCGCGAGTAGCTCGCTCCGTCGGGCGTCCTCGACCTCTCGACTCTTTTTAATTCGGTTTGTCCCGCCGTTCCGCCCGATTGTCGTACCGTGTTGACGCGTAACATTCATGAGCACGCCACGCCGAATGCACTCAACTGACCGATGGGATCTAAAAACACAGTAGCCGATCCGTCCGCCGACCCCCGGGCGAACTACGATTACCAGAGCGACGCGGAACACGACTCGGCGCTCGTGACCGACCTCGACGCGCTCGTCGACGGCGACGTCCGCTTCGACGAGTACTCCAAGCAGATGTACGCGACCGACGCCAGCGCGTACGAGGTGACGCCGATCGGGGTCGTCTACCCGACCTCGACCGCGGACGTCGCCGCCGTGATGGAGTACTGCGCCGCGGAGGAGATCCCGGCGCTCCCGCGCGGCGGCGGCACGAGCCTCGCCGGCCAGTCGGTGAACGAGGCGATCGTCTTGGACTTCACGCGGTACATGACCGACGTCGTCGACGTCGACCCGGAGAACGCGCGGGTCCGGGCTCGGACCGGGATCACGCTCGGCGAGCTCAACCGCACCCTCGAACCGCACGGCCTGAAGTTCGCGCCCGACCCGTCGACCGCGGACCGGAGCGCGCTCGGCGGCGCCATCGGGAACAACACGACCGGGGCGCACTCCCTGAAGTACGGGAAGACCGACGCCTACGTCGAGGAGGTGGAGGCGGTGCTGTCCGACGGGAGCGTCGAGACGTTCGGCGAGATCGAGGTATCGGAGCTGCGCGAGGCGGCCGACCCCGGCGGGGAGCTCCTCGAACGGATCTACGCGGAGGTCGTCCGGGTCATCGACGAGGAGGCCGACGAGGTCGACGAGCGGTACCCCGACCTCAAGCGGAACGTGTCGGGGTACAACCTCGACGTGCTGATCGAGGAGGCGGAGGCGGGGACCGTCAACCTCGCGCGCCTGCTGGTCGGGAGCGAGGGGACCCTCGCGATCGTCACCGAGGCGGAGGTGAGCCTCGAACCGATCCCCGAGACGAAGGGAGTCGCGCTGCTCACGTACCACGACCTGCTCGACGCGATGGAGGACGTCGGCCCGATCCTCGAACACGACGCGGCGGCGGTCGAGGTGCTCGACGGCGTCCTCGTCGACCTGGCGCGCGACCTCGAGGAGTTCAAGGACGTCATCGGCCTGTTGCCCGACGAGACCGACTCGTTCCTGCTGATCGAGTTCTACGCCGACGACGAGGAGACGGCCAAGCGGCAGGTCGACGACCTCCTCGAGGACCGGGTCGGCGACCTGGCGTTCGACGGGATGGCGGCGTACGACGAGGAGACGCAGAAGAAGTTCTGGAAGATGCGAAAGGCGTCGACGCCGATCCTGCTGTCGCGGACGGGCGACGAGAAGCACATCGCGTTCATCGAGGACCTCGCGATCCCGCCGGAGCACCTGCCGGAGTACACCAAGGAGTTCAAGCAGATCTTCGAGGACCACGACACGTTCGGGAGCTTCTACGCGCACGCCGGTCCCGGCTGCATGCACGTCCGGCCGCTCATCAACACGAAGACCGCCGAGGGGACCGAGACGATGGTGTCCATCTCCGACGCCGCCACGGATCTGGCGGTGAAGTACGGCGGGTCGGTGTCGGGCGAGCACGGGGACGGGCGCGCTCGGACCCAGTGGAACCGGAAGCTGTACGGCGACCGCCTCTGGAACGTCTTCCAGGACCTGAAGACCGCGTTCGACCCCGACTGGCTGCTCAACCCCGGGAGCGTCTGCGGCGACCACGACATGAGCGAGAACCTCCGGTTCGGGGAGGAGTACGAGTTCGACGCCGGCTTCGAGCCGGCCTTAGAGTGGGAGAACGAGAACGGGTTCCAGGGGATGGCCGAGCTCTGTCACGGCTGCGGCGGCTGTCGCACCAGTCAGGACGGGGCGGGCGGCGTGATGTGCCCGACGTACCGCGCCTCGCAGGAGGAGATCACCAGCACGCGTGGTCGCGCGAACCTCCTCCGGCAGGCGATGAGCGGGGACCTCCCCGAGGGCGAGCAGTTCGACACGGAGTTCATGCGCGAGGTGCTCGACCTCTGTGTCGGCTGTAAGGGCTGTTCGATCGACTGCCCAAGCGAGGTGGACATGGCGAAGATGAAGGTGGAGGTCGAGCACGCCCACCACGAGGAGCACGGGGCCGACCTCCGGTCGAAGCTGTTCGCGAACGTCGACGCGCTCTCGAAGCTCGGGAGCGCGACGGCGCCGCTCTCGAACCTCGGGACCAAGGTCCCCGGCGCGCGCGTCGTCATGGAGAAGACGCTCGGGATCGCCCGGGAACGCTCGCTCCCGACGTTCCACCGCGAGACGTTCGTCGACTGGTGGGCGGACCGCGGCGGGTCGACGGTGGACGAGTCGACCGCGGACCGGCGCGTCGTGCTGGTGCCCGACACGGTCACGAACTACAACAACCCGAAGGCCGGCAAGGCGGCGGTCCGGGTGCTCGAGGCGGCGGGCGTCCACGTGACGGTCGCCGACGAGATCACCGACAGCGGTCGCCCCGCGCACTCGAAGGGACTGCTCGGGAAGGCCCGCGAGACGGCCGAGTCCAACGTCGCGGCGCTGGCGCCGCACGTCGACGACGGGCGCGACGTCGTCGTGGTCGAGCCGTCCGACGCCGTCATGCTCCAGTCCGACTACCTCGACCTGCTGTCGTCCGACGACGCGACCCGCGTGGCCGGGAACGCCTACGGCGTGTTGGAGTACCTCGACACGCACCGACTCGACGAGGCGCTCGACGTCGACGGCGGCGCGGAGCGGCTCACCTACCACGGCCACTGCCACCAGAAGTCCGTCAAGAAGGACCACCACGCGGTCGGCGTCCTCCGGCGGACCGGGTTCCGGGTCGACCCGCTCGACACCTCCTGCTGCGGGATGGCCGGGACCTTCGGCTACGAGTCGGAGCACTACTCGATGAGCCAGGCCATCGGATCGATGCTGTTCGACCGGATCGACGACAGCGACGGCGACGCGGTCGTCGCTCCCGGCGCCTCCTGCCGGACGCAGATCGGCGACGAGTACGACGAGAAGCCGCCGCATCCGATCGAGAAGATCGCCGACGCGCTGGCGTAGGGCGCCTCGGCTCGCGGCGGCGTTCGCTGTTTAAATAGGGACGAGCGACGGCGACGCTATTTATAAATAAACGAGGCGGTGGCGCGTGCCTCCGAGCGGCCGGTAGGCCGCGAGGAGCACGCGCGAGGGACGCCGCGAGCGTAGCGAGCGGCGAGGCTGGGGAGGCGTGAGGTGCGGTTGCGGTGCGGTCGGGCGGGACTCAAAGGGGCAGCCGCGAGGGCGAAGCACGGCGCAGTAAGCACCACAGCGAAGGAGCGTCAGCGACTGAGCGAGGAGCGCAGCAAGCCGCGCGAGTCCTCGCGGCTGGGGCTTTAGCGGTGTTCACCGCAGCGTCGTCGATCGCGTACAGTCGAGGGGCTGGGACTTTGGAGGCATTCACCACTGATCCGCGGTCGACTGTTTATAAACAAAAACGACGAGAAACCGACATTCCGTATCAGTCGCCGAACGCGCCGCCCTCCCGCCACTCGTCGAGCGTCGTCTGGTCGCCGGCGACGTCGGCGAACACGGACTCCGTGTGCTCACCGAGCCGGGGCGCGGGCGACCGGATGATGTCATCGTGGTCGGGGAAGTTGATCGGGTGGCCTGGGAGCAGACACTCGCCCCAGTCGGGGTCGTCGTGCTCGACGACGAGGTCGCGCGCCCGCGTCTGGTCGTAGTTGACGACGTCCTCGACGTCGTTTATCGGGCCGCAGGGGAAGCCGTAGTCGATGAGGCGATCGAGCCAGTACTCCGTGGACTCCGTCTCGAACTCCTCCTCGATAATCCCGACAACGGTGTCGGCGTGCTCGAACCGGTCGTCGTTCGTCGGGTACTCCGCCAGCTCGTCGCGGCCGACCAGCTCGACGAAGTCGTCCCACCGGTCGTCGCTCGGGACGCCCGTGACGAGGGCGCCGTCGGCGGTCTCGAACCGCTGGTACGGGACGAGCGTCTGGTGGGAGGTGCCCTGCGGCCCCGGAACCGACCCGTCCATCGAGTACGACGTGAGGTACTCGTTCATCAGCGTCACGATGGAGTCGAAGAGACCGACGTCGAACTTGCCGTTGAAGCCGTCTTCTGTATCTCCGCCGCCCGCGTTCCCCCGCTCGTAGAGGCGGGCGAGGATCCCGATCGCGGTGAACATGCCGGTCGTGAGGTCGCCGATCGCCTGCCCGACCTTGACCGGCTCGCCGCCCTCCGGCCCGGTGACGCTCATGATCCCGCCCTCCGCCTGCAGGATGAGGTCGAGGCCGGCCTGCTTCTTCCGCGGCCCGGTCTCGCCGTACCCCTTGATGCTGGCGTAGACGATCTCCGGGTTCCGTTCCTTGGCGGCGTCGTGGCCGACGCCGAGCTTGTCCGTGACGCCGTAGCCGAAGTTCTCGATGAACACGTCGGCCTCCTCCAGCAGCGACAGCGCCGCCTCGGTGCCGGCGTCGGACTTGAGATCGAGCGTGACGGAGCGCTTGTTCCGGTTGTTCGCCATGAAGTAACCGGACTTGCCGTCGGGGCCGACGCCCTGACTGCGGGCGGGGTCGCCGACGCCGGGCCGTTCGATCTTCACGACGTCGGCGCCCATGTCGGCGAGGAGCGCGCCGCAGAACGGGCCCGCGCGGTGACCGGTCATCTCCACGACGGTGAGGTCGGCGAGCGGTCCCCCGGTCATGCGTCGTTGAACTCGTCGACGAGCCGTTCCCGTTCGTCCGTCGCGAACTGCTCCCACCAGACCTCGGACTCGAACTCGCGGTTCTCCTCGGCGCTCTGCGCGTCGACCGCGTGGTTGAACGCGCGCTTGGAGTTCTTCACCGCGCTCCGTCCCGTGCTCTGGATCGCCTCGACGATGTCGCCGACCGTCTCGTCGAGCTCCTCGCGCGGAACGGCGTGGTTGACGAGGCCGATCCGCTCCGCCTCGTCCGCCTCGATCATCCCGGCCGTGTAGACGAGCTCCTTCGCTTTCGCCTCGCCGACGAGCTCGATCGCGCGCCACGTGGAGTTCCCGGTCGGGATCTGGCCGATGTCGGTCACGGGGACGCCGAACTTCGCGTCGTCGACCGCGATCCGCATGTCGCAGTACATCGCGAAGATGAGGCCGCCGCCCACGCAGTAGCCGTTGACCTTCGCGATGACGGGCGCGTGGCAGTCGAACGGCTTGCGGTACATCTCGTAGAACAGCTCCTGGCGGTCCTTCTGTCGCGGGTCGTGCTCCTCGGCGGAGCCCGCGTACTGCGAGATGTCGGCGCCCGCGGAGAACGCGTCGTCGCCCTCGCCCGTGATCACGACCACGTCGATGGACCGGTCGAGCTGGATCTCGTCGAACGCCCGGAGCAGGTCCAGCATGACCGTGTCGTTGAGCGCGTTGTACACCTCGGGCCTGTGGAACTCGATCGTCGCCACTCCGTCGGTGACGTCGAGCGAGATACTCTCGTAGGCTGTCTCGCTTACCATGAATCACACTCCCATCGGGGAGTGAAAAGTATTGTGAGTGGGGTAATCGCGGGGATCGCGAGTGGAGCGATCACGGGCGACGAGTCCCGTCAGACGCGGGGGATGATCGCCCCGCGCACCGGACGGGCAAGGGGTGTCACAGTCCAAAGAGTTTAGCTTGTGTGAGCGAATTCCGGAACTATGTCGTACGAGATAGCGACGATACCAGGCGACGGTATCGGTCCGGAGGTCGTCGACGAAACGCTCCCGCTCCTTCACGAGGCGGCGTCCCGCCACGGCGTCGACGTCGAGTTCACGGAGTACGATTGGGGGACCGAACGGTACCTCGAGACCGGGGAGATGATGCCCGACGACGCGCTCGATCAGATCGTCGACGCGGACTCGATCCTCCTCGGCGCGGTCGGCCATCCGGACGTCCCGGACCACATCACGCTGCACGGGCTCCTGCTGCCGATCCGGAAGGGGTTCAACCAGCAGGTGTGCAAGCGCCCGTCGATCCTCTTCGACGGCGTCGAGAGCCCGCTCCGCGGGTACGAGGCCGGCGACATCGACTTCGTCGTGTACCGGGAGAACACGGAGGGAGAGTACTCGGACGCCGGCGGTCGGGTCCACGAGGGGTTCGACCACGAGGTGGCGATCCAGAGCGCGGTCCACACGCGCGAGGGGACGGAGACGATCGTGCGGGCGGCGTTCGAGGCGGCGACGGAGCGCGAGGGGCATCTGACGAGCATCACGAAGTCCAACGCCCAAGCGTTCAGCATGACGTTCTGGGACGACGTCGTCGAGGACGTCGCGACCGACTACCCCGACGTCGAGGTCGAGTCGCTGCTCATCGACGCCGGGAGCATGGACCTCGTCCGCAGGCCGGAGGAGTTCGACGTGTTGGTCGCGTCGAACCTGTTCGGCGACATCCTCACGGACATCGGCGCCATCGTCAGCGGCAGCATGGGGCTCGCGCCGTCCGGGAACATCAACGTCGACGCCGAGTACCCGTCGATGTTCGAGCCCGTTCACGGGAGCGCCCCCGACATCGTCGGGCAGGGCGTCGCGAACCCGATGGCCACCGTGCTCTCGGCCGCGATGCTGTTCGAGGACCTCGACGAGACCGCCGTTTCCGACGCTCTCTGGAGTGCGGTTCGAGAGGTGCTCGCCGACGACGACGCTCCGTCGACGCCGGACCTCGGAGGGTCGGCGTCGACCGGAGAGGTCGTCGCGGCGATCGAAGATCGGCTCTGATCAGTCGGTTCGGAGCGAGACGACCGGGACGTCGGAGTTGAGCATCAGGGACTGAACGGTGCTCCCGAACAGCGCCTTCCCGACCGGCGACCGCTTCCGACCGGCGATGACGAGGTACCGGGCGTCGTTGGACTCGCCGTAGTTGATTATCTCGTCGTCCGGTTCGCCGAGAAGTCCCACCGGGGTCGCGTCGTCGACGCCCGACTCGTCGATCGCCTCCTGTGCGAAGTCCTCGGCGAGTTCTCGGATGTCGTCTGTCGGAATCGACTTTCCGGTGTCGCTCACGCTGGTTCGTTCGAGTCCGACGAACTCCGAGCGGGTCAACACGTGGACGACGTGGACGGGTTCGTCGAACGCCTCGCCGAGCTCGTTCGCTTCTTCGACGATGCTCGGCGCTCTCTCCGACCGATCGACGGCTGCAACGATTACCATAGGGACCGTATTCAGCCCCGGAATATAAAATGTTCCTCCGACGGGCAGGCTCGCGACACGGGACCGCGGCACTACCGGCGAACGCGGCGTACCGACGAACGCGACGCGACCGAGCGGGCTTCCGCCGGTCGACCGGAAAGATCGTCTCCGGTGGATCCCGGAGCGACGGCGAATAACGGAGATTTTGATAGAAACATTTATGATAATGCCATCGAATGGCATGCATGGATACGGCGAAAGCCTACCCCGAAAGCAGATCCGGGCGAGAAAAAACCAGCTAAGCCGACCAACGTGACAAGATGACTGAAGAAACACCAACCGACTCGGTCGAATCGACGTCAAACACGAAGCGGCGACGCTTCCTGCAGGCGATCGGCGCAACCTCCGCCATTTCGCTCGCCGGCTGTTCCGGCAACGGCGGCGACGGCGGCGACGGCGGCGACGGCGGCGATGGCAGTGACGGAAGCGACGGCAGTGACGGAAGCGACGGCGGCGACGGCGGCGACGGCGGCGACGGCGGCGACGGCGGCGACGGATGGTCCCCCGACGGAACCGTCCGGTACATCGTCCCGTACGACGAGGGCGGCGGAACCGACACGTACGCCCGCGGTATCCAGGAGGGCTTCCAGGAGGAGCTGGGCGAATCGCTGCAGATCGACAACATTCCCGGCGCCGGCGGCCTGAACGGTCTCGGCGAGCTGTACCGCTCGGAGCCCGACGGACAGACTATCGCGGGCAACGCGGGCCCGCTCGAGGTCGCGCCGCAGCTGCTCAACGAGCCGGACTTCGACATCCGCGACCTCACGGGACTCGGCGTGGTCGGGCAGTCGACGTGGTGTCTCGTCGTCAACGAGGAGTACGAGGGCGAGGTCGAGACGTTCGACGACGTCCTCGCGAAGTACGAGAGCGGCGAGTGGGAGAACATCGGCGTCCAGTCGTCCGGGAGCTCGCAGGACATCATCGTTCTGCTGTACAAGTACGCGTACGAAGATGAGGTCGGCTGGAACTGGCAGAACCGCGTGCAGTACACCGGGACGGGCCCGGTGGCGCAGGCGGTCGCCAGCGGCGAGGTTCCCTGTGGTATCGGGACCGACGCCGGGACCCAGTCCGTCGTCAACACCGGTCGGATCTACCCCGTGGTGACATTCTTCGGGCCCGGTACCGGAGTCTACCCGGACATCGATTCGGTCACCGACCTCGGCTACCCCGAGATCGACTTCGTCGGCGGCGTCTGGCGTGGCATGTACGGCCCGCCGGAGATGGATCAGGAGATCGTCGACTTCTACGCCGAGACGCTGGAAGCGACCACCGAGCACGAGGCCGTGCAGTCGTGGAGCGAGGAGACGGGGAACCCGGTCGTGTGGGAAGGACCGGAGGTCGCCGAGCAGAACTTCGAGGACGCCTTCGCGCAGTACGAGGAACTCGAAATCCTCGACCTCGTCAACGAGAACCAGCCCTGAGCCGGTTGCGACGCGTCGCGCGTCGTACTTAATTTATTTATACTTGGAGTCCGGCGGATCAGTTAACACTGTCATGGTCAATTACTCACAACGACTTGAAGGAATCACAGCAGAACACGTACTACTCGTAACGCTTCTCGGGCTGTCGATAGTGTTCTACGTCGACCCGATACTCAAGGATTACCCGGAGAACGCGGCGATCTTCCCGCAGCTGATGGCACAGGTCGTCGGGATCGGTTCGTTCCTCCTCCTCATACAGAGCTACCTCCCGGGACCGCTCCAGAAGATCGTCGCCGAGGAAGTGAGTATGACGGAGAGCTTCGAAGAGGACCGCACGGAAGGAGTCGGCGCCGTCGAGGACGCCCAGGAGGACGAGGACTCCACGGACGTCGAAGACACCGACATCGATGAGAAGTACATCGACACCGACGACGACGACGATGCCGACGACGTCGAGGTGAAGGGTCCCCCGCTGCACCAGAAGTGGGGCTTCGACATCAACAACACGGTGATCATGATCGTCTTCTCGAGCGTCTACTTCGCGCTCGGGTGGGCGATCGGCTTCCTCTACGTGACGCCGCTGTTCGTCTTCGCGTACATGACGTGGTTCAGAGTGAACGTGATCAAGAGCGCCCTGCTCGCCGGGCTCGCGACGGTCATCGTGTACGGATTCATCGTCTTCCTGCTCATGCCGTTCGACCAGGGAGCGTTGGTCTTCACGGGGGGTCTCTAGATGGCGGTCGCAAGCCTCGTCGAGGGGATACAGATCGCGGTCAGCTGGCCGGTCATCGGCTGGATGGCCGCCGGACTGCTCGCCGGGATCGTTCTGGGTGCGCTGCCGGGGATCGGCTCGCCGGTCGGTATGGCGATCGTCCTCCCGCTCACCGTCCCGCTCGATCCGACGCCCGCGCTCATCCTCCTGATCTCCATCTACAGCGGCGCGATGTTCGGGGGGAGTATCGCCGCGATCCTGTTGAACGCTCCCGGGACGGAGTCGGCGGCCGCGACGACGCTCGACGGCTACCCGATGGCGAAGAAGGGGCTCGCGAAGAACGCGCTCGCGATCGCGACGACGGCCTCCGCATTTAACGGGTTCGTCGCCGCGATCCTGTTGATCGCGATCTCGCCGGTCCTCATCGAGGTCGTCCTCCTGTTCGGATCGGTGGAGTACTTCCTGCTCGCGATCCTGGGGATCTCGCTCATCACGATCGTCGCGGACGGGTCGATCGTGAAGGGGCTCGTGGCGGGCGCGTTCGGCTTCATGATCTCGACGATGGGCGTCGCCATCATGGCGCCGACGCCGCGCTACGCGTTCGGACAGCTCGCGCTGTACGACGGGCTCAACTTCGTCGCCGCCCTGATCGGGATGTTCGCGTTCGCGGAGATGATGAAACTCGCCGTGCAGACGTCGATCGCGGAGGACGCGGTCGGCATCACGGGCAGCATCACCGACGGGATCAAGACGGTGTTCAACTACCCGAAAGCGCTGTTCAAAGCGGGCGTGATCGGCATGCTGATCGGCGCCGTCCCCGGCTCCGGTGCGACGACATCGACGTTCGTCGCGTACGCCGAGGAGGCGCGCTCCTCGGCCGCCGACGGGATCTTCGGCGACGGTGACCCGCGCGGGATCATCGCCCCGGAGGGGGCGAACAACCCGACCGTCAGCGGGTCGCTGGTCCCGACGCTGTCCTTCGGGATCCCGGGGAGCGGTTCGACGGCGGTGTTCCTCGGCGGCATCCTGATGCACGGGCTCCAGCCCGGTCCGGGGCTGTTCGGCGATCAGCTGCACATCACGTACGCGCTGTTCGTCTCGGTGTTCCTCGGCAACTTCATCATCCTGGCCGTCGGCTACTCGGTCATCCCGTACGCGAGCGCGATCACCAAGATCGACACGGACGTCATCATTCCGATGGTGATCGTCCTCTCGTTCATCGGCGCGTTCAGCCTCAGGCGGAACTGGTTCGACGCCTTCGGCGTGCTGGCGCTCGGCATCCTGGGCTACTACATGGTGAAGTACAAGTACTCGGTGATAGCGTTCGTCCTCGGGATCGTTTTGGGGCCGATAGCCGAGGAGAACTTCTTCCGGGCGCTTCAGCTATCGGGCGGCGGGTACGGCATCTTCGTGTCGCCGAGCCGACCGCTCACGCTGAGCATCTCCATCCTGATCATCGTGGTGCTGGTCGGGCCGTTCGTCGGACCGTACATCAAGGAGGCGGTGAGCAACCGCCGGTAGCGCGCCGCCGGTCGCCCCGGCACGGCGGATCGCTTCGACACTCGGTCGGCGTCGACGGACGTCCGCCGACCGACGCAGTTCGCGTCGCAGTTCTCGGTTCCATTTTGAAGACGGCTTCCCCGGTTCGACCACTGACGAGCACTCTCCGCCGTCGACGGGGTCGTTCGCGGCGGCCGCGAGGCGCGTGCAACGAGTGGCGCGAACCGTACCTATAAACCGGTCTAGCGTCTGAGTTCGAACGTACGATGACCGCCCAGAAGCGAGAAGCGCGGGCAGTAGACGCATCACCGGTCCGCGGCGACTCCCCGGCGATCACCGGCGCCGGCATGACGGCGTTCGCGAACGCCGACGATCGGTCGCTCCTCGAACTCCTCCTCGTCGCGGCGGAGCGCGCGCTCGACGACGCCGACCGCGACCCCGCCGGCGTGGACTCGGTCCACGTCGGGAACATGGCCGCCGAGGCGTTCAACGAGCGGTCCGGGCTGGCGAACGCGCTCGTCGGCGGCCTCGGGATGACCGGCGTCACCGCCCGGCGGATCGAGAACACCAGCGCGAGCGGCGCCAGCGCGTTTCAGAGCGCGGTCGCGGCGGTCGCGAGCGGTCGGAGCGACCGAGCGCTGGCCGTCGGCGGCGAGAAGATGTCCGCCGCGGACACGGCGACGGCCACGGAGATCATCAGCCGGATCACACACGACCGCGAGTACGAACAGGGGGTCACGCTGCCGTCCTTCGGCGGGCTGGCGGCGGCCGCCTACCTGCGCGGCTCCGACGCGGACCGGCGCGACCTGGCGCGGGTCGCCGTGAAGAACCACGCCAACGCGAGTTCGAACGAGTACGCCCAGTTCCGCAAGCGGATCGCCGTCGACGACGTGCTGGCGTCGCCGGCGGTCGCCGAGCCGCTGCGCCTCTACGACTGCTGTCCGACCAGCGACGGGGCCGCGGCGGTCCTGATCGAGTCCGGTCCGGCGGAGAGCGACGACGCGGTCAGGGTCGCCGCCTGCGAGAGCGCCACCGGGACGCACGCGGTCGCCGACCGGGCGGACCCGCTGGAGATCGAGAGCGTGCGGACGGCCGGCGAGCGCGCGTACGACGCGGCCGGTTTCGGGGCGGACGCGGTCGACATCGCGTGCATCCACGACGCGTTCACGATCCTCGAGTGGCTGGAGATGGAGGAGCTCGGGCTCGCCCCGGCAGGGCGCGCGTGGGAACTCACTCGCGACGGGGAGACGGACCTCGACGGGGCGCTCCCCGTCAACCCCGGCGGCGGGCTGAAGGCCCGCGGGCACCCGCTCGGCGCGACGGGGATCTCGCAGGTGATCGAGCTCGTGTGGCAGCTCCGCGGCGACCTGCCCGACGAGCGGGCGGTCGACGGCGCCGCCCGCGGGCTCGCCGTCAACGTCGCCGGGTTCGGAAACAACGCCGTCTGCACGCTGCTGGAGGGCGACGCGTGACCGACCTGCTCGAGTGTCGCGACTGCGGGCACCGGACCTACTACGAGAAACACCGCTGCCTGGAGTGCGGCGGGGCGGAGTTCGACGCCGTTCCGGCCGGGAACGGCGAGCTGCTCTCCGTGACCACCGTGCACGTCACGCCGGAGGGGGTCCGCGAGCCGAACGCGCTCGGACTCGCCGCGTTCCCCGGCGGCGCGAACGTCGTCGCCCAGCTCGACGAGGAGCTCTCGATCGGGGACGAGGTGCGCCTGGTCGGCGACCGAGAGCTTCGGGTCACTGAGGACGGGCCGCTGTGGGGCGTCCGCATCGCCGCCGCGGAGTGAGTCGCCGCGATACTCGCCCGGCCTGAGCGGTCGGCTACTCGTCGTACCGCGCCAGCTCGACCAGGTTGCCGTCGGGGTCGCGAACGTACACCGACTCCGTTCGCCCTCGTGCGCCGACCTTTTCGACGGGGCCGTGGACGATCTCGACGCCGCGGTCGCGGAGGTCCCGGCGGAGCACCTCGATGGGGTCGTCGACGACGAGACAGAGGTCCCCGCTGCCCGGCGTCGGCCGCTCGGCGTGGGGCGAGTACACGTCGTCGGCCGGGTGGAAGTTGATCTTCTGGTCGCCGAACGAGACGGCCCGCCGACCGCCGTCGAACGTCTCGGCCGTGCCGCCGAGGGTATCCGCGTAGAAGTCGACGGCGCGGTCGACGTCGGCGACGGTCAACACCGCGTGATCGAGCCCGGTGACGTGCATGCGCTCCCTCGGGGCGGCGAGCACATAAGCGCTCGGCGGGGAGACGAAACGTTCGCCGCGGGCGCCGGGGGCACAACACTATACGTCCGTTCGTCGTACGACCCGTATGCGTGCCGTCAGATTCCACGAACACGGAGACGAGAGCGTACTGACCCTGGAGACCGTCGACCGCCCCGAGCCGGGTCCGGGGGAGGCCCTCGTGCGGATCGAGGCGGCGAGCGTGAACCCGATCGACACGTACGTCCGGGAAGGGAACGTGAGCCCGCCGTCCGGGCTCCCGCACGTCGGGGGCTCCGACCTCGCCGGCGTCGTCGAAGCCGTCGGCGAGGGCGTGACCGCGGTCGAGTCGGGCGACCGCGTGTTCGCGACCGGGCTCGGCCTGTTCTCGCCCGGGACGTACGCGGAGTACACCGCGGCGCCGGTCGACCAACTCGCGCCGCTCCCGGAGTCGGTTTCGTTCCGGGAGGGGGCGGCGGCCGCGATGGCGTTCGCGACCGCGTGGCGCGCGCTCGTGACCCGCGGCGACCTCCGTCTGGGCGACGTCGCGCTGGTCCACGGCGCGTCCGGCGGCGTGGGTCACGCGGCGGTGCAGGTCGCCGCGGCGGCGGGCGCGACCGTCGTCGGCACCGCCCGCGAGGGCGAACCCGCGGCGTTCGCGCGAGAACTCGGCGCCGACGCGGTCGTCGACTACCGGAGCGAGTCGCTCGCAGACGATATCGCGGCGGCGGCCGACGGCCGCGAGGTCGACGTGGTGTTCGAGCCGCAGGCGGACGCGCACCTCGCGGCGAACCTGGCCTGCCTGACGCGCGGCGGCCGGATCGTCGTCATCGGAGAGAACGGGCCGATCACCGTCGACGGCGGGACGTCGATGGCGGCGAAGCAGGCGGACGCCGACCTCCGGTTCATGTCGATCGTGGCCTCGGCGGGCGATCAGGCGGCGATCCTCGAACGCGTCGGCGAGGGGCTCGCCGACGGGACGTTCACCGCGGCGATCGATTCGGCCTTCGGGCTCGACGCGGTGCCGGAGGCGCTGGCCGAACTGAGATCCTCGGGGACGCTCGGGAAGGTCGTCCTCGATACGGGCCGCTGATCAGGGCTCGGGGATCGCGCCGGCCTCGATCAGCTCGTCGATGCGGGCGTCGTCGTAGCCGGCCGCTTTCAACACGCGCACCGTGTCCTCGCCCAGCAGCGGCGGCGCCTTCTCGAACCCGGAGTCGGCCCGGTCGTAGTTGAGCGGGTGTTCGATGACCGGGATCTCCCCCGCGGCGGGGTGGTCGATGGAACTGACGACGCCGCGGGCGCGCACCTGTTCGTTGTCCAGCGCCTCGTCGACGTCGAACACCGGGCCCACGGGGAGCCCGCGCTCGTCGGCCAGCAGGTCGACCCACTCGTCGGTCGTCTTGGTTCGCAGGACCTCCGAGAGCTCCGCCTCGAGCGCGTCCATGTTGTTCACCCGCGCCGAGTTCGTGGCGAAGCGCTCGTCCGACGAGAGGTTCTCGCGCCCGATCGCGTCGCAGAACTCCTCCCAGAGCTTCTGGTTCCCGCAGGCGACGTTGAGGTGGCCGTCGGCCGTCGGGTACATCTGGTACGGGGCGAGCACCGGGTCCTTCGTCCCCATCCGCGACGTCTCCTCGCCGACGAAGCTCTTGCCCGCCTGCTTCGTGAGCCACGGGAGCGCCGCGTCGAGCATCCCGAGCTCGACGCGCTCGCCCTCGCCGGTCCGCTCGCGGTTGTACAGCGAGGTGACGATCCCGAACGCCGACCACATCGCGGTGATGAGGTCCGTCTGGGGGAGCCCGACCTTCGCCGGCGGCGCGTCGGGGTAGCCCGTGACGCTCATCGTGCCGCTCATCCCCTGCACGAGCAGGTCGTACCCCGGCCGGTCGCTCCACGGGCCCGTCTCGCCGAACGCCGAGATCGAACAGTAGATCAGGTCGTCGTTGTGATCCCGGAGCGTCTCGTAGTCGACGCCGAGGCGCTCGGCGGTGCCCGGCCGGAAGTTCTCGACGACGACGTCCGCCTCGGAGACGACGTCGTACAGCGCGGTCAGCCCCTCTTCCGTCTTCAGGTTCAGTTCGATGCTCTGCTTACCGTAGTTCACCGTCCAGAAGTACGGCGACTCCCCCTCGTCGGACGCCGGCTTCCCGGGGCCCTCGTACCCCTCGACGTCGACGAACGGCGGCCCCGAGTACCGGCTGTCGTCGCCGACGCCCGGCCGCTCGACCTTGATCACTTCCGCCCCCTGATTCGCTAACATCATCGTGGCGAAGCCGCCGGTGACGAACGTCGTCAGGTCGACCACGACGATCTCCTCTAAGAGTCGCTGTCGCTTCTCGTCTGGGCTCATACCTACCACTCCGACGACGACGGCATAAAGGTTGGGAGACCGCGGGCGGTGAGGGGAACGGCTACAGCCGCATCAACAGCAACACCGCGGCGCCGCCGAGCCCGGCGATCCCGGCGAGGAGGAAGAACAGCACGGCGCTCGTCGCGTGCGTGAGCACGAACCCCGCGAGCGACGCGCCGAGGGCGCCGACGCCGAACATCGCGAGGTACGTGAAGCCGTACGAGAGCCCCTGCACCGCTTCGTCGGCGTTCTCGGCAACGACGACCTGGTATATCGGGGCCGTGCCGTACACGAAGAAGCCGAGCAGGAGACAGGCGCCGACGAGCGCGACGGTGCCGAGCTCCCGGACGAACGGGAACGCCGCCGCGAGGCCGGCCAAGACAGCGAAGAAGCCGAAGAAGGCGGTCGTGCTGGAGACGCGGTCGGTCAGCCGCCCGCCCACGTACTGGCCGCCGATGCCGACGGTCAGGAGGGCGGTGTACACGTACTGGGCCGGCTGGACGGTCTGATCGAGCAGCTCGAAGGACTGGAGCGCCGGGGACTCGGCGAGGACGTCGGGAAGGAACGTCAACAGGCCGCGGTAGTACGTGCCGTACAACAGCACCGCGACGAGCGCGACCGCGAACGCGGTCGCGAACAGGGTGCGGGAGTCACGAGCGGTCTGTCGGAGCTCGTCGGCGATCGACCCCGTCTCGCCCGCGTCCTCGGCCTCGCCGAGCTCGAACTCGATCCGCGTCCCGGCCAGCCCGACGAGCAGGGCCACGGCCGACAGCGCGCCGGCCGCGAGCCGCCAGTCGGCGACCATGAGCAACAGCGCCGTGAGGAGCGGGCCGAACGCCGTCCCGACGTTGCCGCCCACGCCGTGATACGCGAACACCGAGCCGCGGGCGTCCGCGGTGCGGCTGATGAGCGAGAGCCCCGCGGGGTGGTAGACGCTCGCGAAACAGCCCCACAGGAGCACGGCGGCGCCGAGCGAGACCACGCCGCGCGAGAGCGCCACGATCCCGAACCCGATCCCCATTCCCGCGATGGAGATCAAGATCAGTCGCCGCGAGCTGAACCGGTCCGAGAGGATCCCGCTCACCGGCGCGCCGAGGCCGATGAACGCGTAGCCGGCGCCGATGACGGTGCCGATGACGGCCGCCGAGACGTCGAATTCGGCCATCCAGAGCCCGACGAAGAGCGGTATCGAGAGTTCGTACGTGTGAAACATCCCGTGGGCGAGAGAGGTGAATCGCACGAGCGACCGATCGTTCGCGTTCATTGGTTCGACGAGCGCCGAGAGACATTATAAACTCTCGGGGGCCGGCGATCCTCACACCGAGTGTTCGATGTGGAGCTCCAGCTCGTTGACCGCGCCGAGGATCCGTTCGGGGAGCGCCTCGGTGAAGCGGTCGCCGGTGATCCGGTTGGCGGGCCCGGAGACGCTCAGCGCGCCGACCACCTCGCCGCCGGCGACCACGGCCGCACCGATCGCGTGGACGCCCGCCGTCGTCTCCTGTCGGTTGAACGCGTAGCCGCGCTCACGGATCCCGTCCAGCTCCGCGAACAGGTCCTCGCGGGTCGTGATGGCGTCGTGGCCGGCGTCGAGTCCGTGCGCGTCGACTATCGCCTCGACCCGGTCGCGGTCGTACGCCGCGAGGATCGCCTTCCCCGCCGCGCTCGTGTGGATCGCGCCGCGCTTTCCGACGTGGGCGCCCGTCTGAACGGCGCTCTGTCCGACTTCGGTGTAGAGGTACACCCGCTCGCCGTTCTCCTCGACGATGAACTGCGCCCGTTCGCCCGTCTCGTCGGCGAGGGCGTCGACCTTCTCCTTGATCATGGGGTAGGCCGTCACGCGGCGCTGGATCTGCCCGCCGACCGTGAGGAACTGGAGGCCGAGCGCGTACACGTCGCCGTCGCGGACGACGTACCCGTGTTTCTTCAGCGTCGCGAGGTGGCGGTGGACCGTGCTCGGGGCCAATCCGAGATACTCGGATAACTCGGCGATCGTCATCCCGTCGTTTTCGCGCAGCGCATCCATCACCCGTAACGACGTTTCAGTCGTTTTAGCGACCGATTTGAGTTCTTTTTCCATACGTCACAGTCCGCTCCTAACTACTTAACTTCCCGTGTACTCGGATAATAAAGAATATTTGGCCGTACGAGGCCGTCGGTGTCGCCGAGAACCGTCGGCGTCTTGAGTCATCGTCTAAGCATGTAGAACGCCTCTCGGCGGGCCAGCGCGTCGTTATCGGTAATCAAGCCGAGAAAGACCCGTCGTCGTCGGGTATAACAGATCCGGATTATTCGGATCTAGATTCGATCTCGTCGTGTTTCATTACAGCCGTACGTTTGTAACGGAGATTCCGTCCGCCGCACGCGTTCGACGTCGCGGCGATACCGCTCGCGGGGGCGATTCCGGGACGGATCGCGTCGCGGCCCCCACGTTTATGTCGGTCGAGCGGGAGTCGATCACATGGACTCACTCGACGATCTCGTCGTGCCCGAGGCGACCGTGCTCGACGCGTGCGGCGACCGGCCGCTCCCGGAGTTGGGGCTCATCGAGCGCGCATGGGAGACCGACCCGATCCCGAGCGACCGCGTCGAGGCCGCGGCCGCCGAGGCGGTGGCGTCGCTGGAGTTCGACGGGGTTCCCGAGGGCGGCGAAGTCGCCGTCGGCGCCGGCAGTCGCGGGATCGCGAACCTCCCGTCGATCGTGAGCGGCGTCGTCGGCGCGATCGAGGACGCCGGCTACGACCCCTTCGTGTTCCCGGCGATGGGGAGCCACGGCGGGGCGACCGCGGAGGGCCAGCGGGAGATGCTCGAATCGCTCGGCGTGACCCCGGAGGCGATCGGCTGCGAGATCCGGTCGAGCATGGAGGTCGTGCGGGTCGGCGAGACCCCCGATCGAGGCGTTCCCGTGTACGCGGACGCCAACGCCGCCGCCGCCGACGCGATCGTTCCGGTCAACCGGGTGAAACCCCACACCGACTACGACGGCCCCGTCGAGAGCGGGCTCTCGAAGATGCTCGTCATCGGCATGGGGAAACAGCGCGGGGCGAAGACCGCCCACGAGTGGGCGGTCGACTGGAGCTTCCGGAACATGATCCCGGAGATCGCGGAGAAGCTGCTGGCCGAACTCCCGGTCGCGGGCGGCGTCGCGATCGTCGAGGACCAGTTCGACGACACCGCCGTGATCGAGGGCGTCCCTCCGTCCGGCTTCCTCGACCGCGAGGCGGAGCTGCTGGAGGACGCGTACGACCGCCTGCCGACGGTCCCCTTCGACGACGTCGACGTGTTGGTCCTCGATCGGCAGGGGAAAGACGTCAGCGGGCAGGGGATGGACACGAACGTGATCGGCCGGCGCCCGTTCGCGATCAACGAGCCGGAGCCGGAGCTGCCGGACGTCAAGCGAATCTTCGTGCGGGGGCTGACGGAGACGACCCACGGCAACGCCATGGGGATGGGCTCCGCGGACTTCGTCCATCGAGATCTCGCCGCCGAGCTGGACAGCTCGACCACGCTCATCAACGCGATCACCGCGAGCACGACGCGCGGGGTTCGGCTCCCGCCCGTCGTCGAGACGGACCGCGCGGGGCTCGTCGCGTCGCTGTCGACCGTCGGCGTCGTCGATCCGGACACGGTCCGCGTGCTCCGTGCGACGGACACGATGCGGCTCGACCGGCTGTACGCCTCTCCCGCGCTCGTCGACGAGGCCCGCGAGCGCGACGACCTGCGGGTCGTCGCGGAGCCGAGCCCGATCGAGTTCGACGACGGCCGGTTCGTCGCGCCGACCCCGCACGAAACCGGAGAGCGCGGCGGCTGAGAGATAGATTTAAGGATATGAGAGAGTTCAACTAGATAATCGATGGATCAGACCTCTCAATCGGCCGTGCGCGTCGACGTCCGAAATGTGGGCGGCATCGACGAGGCGTCCGTGACCCTCCCCGAGGGGGTCTCGGTGTTGGCCGGGCGAAACGCGACGAACCGGACCTCGTTCCTGCAGGCGCTGATGGCCGGACTCGGGAGCCGTCGGAGCTCGCTGAAGGGCGACGCCGACGAGGGCGAAGTGACCCTCGAACTGGGCGACGAGACGTACACCCGGACGCTGAAGAGACGCGGGGACTCGGTCGCGTTCGGCGGCGACCCGTACCTCGACGACCCGGAGCTCGCGGACCTGTTCGCGTTCCTGCTGGAGAACAACGAGGCGCGCCGGGCCGTCGCCCGCGGCGACGACCTTCAAGAGATCATCATGCGGCCGATCGACACCGACTCGATCGACGCCGAGATCCGGGAGTGCAAGCGCGAGCGGTCCGAGCTGGAAGACGAGATCGACCGGCTCGACGGGCTCGAACAGGACCTCCCCGAGCTGGAGGCCGAGCTCCGCGAGAAGCGGTCGGAGCTCGAGGAGGCCGAGGCGGAGCTCGAATCGGTCCGGGATGAGCTGGACGACCTCGACGCCGGCGTCGAGGAGAGCCGCACCCGCAAGCGGGAGCTCGAAGAGGCGTTCCAGCGCGTTCGCGACGCCCGCTCGGAGCTGGACGACCTCGAGTTCGACCTCGAGACCGAACGGTCGACGCTGACGGAGCTGAAGGCGGAGCGCGACGAGCTCCAGGAGACGGTGGAGTCGGCACAGGAGCCCGACGAGAGCCCCGATCAGCTCGCCGGTCGCATCGGCGAGCTGCGCCGTCGCCAGCGCGCGCTCGACGACGCGATCAACGAGCTCGGCAGCGTCATCAACTTCAACGAGGACATGCTCGAGGGCTCGGCTCCCGCCATCGACGTCGAGGGGAGCGGCGACAAGGCGGTCGCCGCCGCCGGCGCGTCCCGGGGCGGCGACAGCCCGACCGACGCGCTGACCGGCGAGGACCGGACGACGTGTTGGACCTGCGGCTCCGTGGTCGAGACCGAACAGATCGAGGCGACGCTCGACCGCCTCCGAGACCTCCGGTCGGAGCGGCTCGACGAGCGAGGCGATCTCCGCGAGGAGATCCAGGAGCTTACCGACCGGCAGTCAGAGCTGCGCGAGGCGCAGCGCGAGGTCGAGCGCGCCGAGGAGCGGCTCGACGCGGTCCGGTCGGAGATCGAGGGGACCGAGTCTCGGATCGCGGATCTCGAGGACCGGATCGAGGCGAAGCGGTCGGAGATCGAGGAGCTTGAGGCGGAGGCCGAGTCGATCGACGTGGACGGTCACGACGAGGCGCTGGAGCGCCACCGCGAGGCCAACGAGATCGAGCTCCGGATCGGGCGGCTCGAAGACGAGATCGCGGAGATCGAAGCGGAGATCGACGAGCGGGAGGAGGCGATCGAACGCCGCGAGGAGCTCGAGGCCGAGCGGGAGGCGATCGCGGACCGGCTGACGGAGCTGCGAACGCGGGTCGACCGGCTGGAGGAGAGCGCCGTCGAGGAGTTCAACGAGCACATGGCGACGGTCCTCGACATCCTCGGGTACGAGAACCTCGACCGGATCTGGATCGAGCGCCGCGAGACCGACGTGCGCGAGGGGCGGCGGAAGGTCACGCAGACGCGGTTCGACCTCCACATCGTCCGCTCGTCGCCCGACGGCGCCGCCTACGAGGACACCGTCGACCACCTCTCGGAGAGCGAGCGCGAGGTGACCGGACTCGTGTTCGCGCTGGCGGGGTACCTCGTTCACGACGTTCACGAGACGGTGCCGTTCATCATCCTGGACTCGCTGGAGGCGATCGACTCGGACCGCATCGCGCGCGTGGTCGACTACTTCCGCGACCACGCGGATTACCTCGTGGCCGCCCTGCTCCCGGAGGACGCCGCCGCGCTCCCCGACGAGTACGCGTACGTCGAGCGGATCGACTGAGTCCGGACCGGCGCCGTTCGGGTCGGAACCGCGTCGTCGCACCGATACCCTTGTAACGCTACCCCTCGAACCACCGATATGACCGGCGAGGACGGACCGAACACGAAAGTCGGGCGAGTGATCGAGGCGTACGATCTCGACGAGATGGGATCGACGCTCGAGGCCGAGTGGACGGGCGAGACGGGCGAGCGCACGAGCCTGCGGGACCTCGCCGACGAGTTCAACGAGGCGGTGGTGGCGGCGGCGGTCCGCGAGTCCGCCAGCTCGTCGCTCGACGTCGAGGTCTCGAGCACGTACGAGGCGCTGCGGAACGGGACCGGCCCGGAGGCGACGCGGGCGCGACGGCGACTCGAACGCGAGGGCGTGGACGTCGACGAACTGACTGCCGACTTCGTCACGCACCAGGCGATCCACACGTACCTCACCGAGGACCGCGGGGCGAGCCTCCCCAGCGACGAGGAGGGGCGCGTCGACCGGAAGATCCAGACGATCGAGAAGCTGCAGGGGCGGCTCTCGGCGGTCAGCGAGTCGGCGATCTCGTCGCTCGCGAACGCCGGCGAGCTCGATCGGGACGACTACGACGTCCTCGTGGACGTGCGGGCCGTCTGTCCGCACTGCGGGGCGGACGCGCCGGTCAGCGAACTCATCCGCCGGGGCGGCTGCGGCTGCGCGACCGACGACGCCGCGGCGGACGGGGACTGATTCGGCCGGCTGGCGGCCTACCGCTTCCTGGCCGCCGCGACCGCGTCGACCGTCCGGCGCGCGTTCTCGGTGATCGTCGCGTACGCCTCGTTCGCGACGGCCTCGCCGCCGTCGACGGGATCGAGGCGGCGGGCGGCGAAGCGACGTTCGTCAGGGCCGACATGCGCGAGCCCGCTGAGATCGAGGCGCTCGTCGACCACGCCGCCGCGGAGTACGGACGGATCGACGTGCTGGTGAACAACGCGGGCGTCCAGACGGAGACGACCGCTCGGGAGGCGACGGTGGAGGACTGGGAGTTCGTCGTCGAGACCGACTTCCGGTCGTTCTGGCTGTGCGCGAAGCACGCGGCCGACCACATGCCCGCCGGCGGGACGATACTCAACACCGCCTCGAACCAAGCGTACCTCACGATGCCCGGTCTCTTCCCCTACAACGCGGTCAAGGCCGGGATCAACGGGATGACCCGCGCCCTGGCGCTGGAGCTCGGCCCGGACGGGATCACGGTGAACACGATCAACCCCGGCTGGATCGAAATCGACCGGACCCGGGAGGAGCTGGGCGACGACTACGGGAACACGGAGGACATTCATCCGGTCGGTCGACTCGGGAAACCCGCCGACGTGGCCGGGGTCGCGGCGTTCCTCGCGAGCGACGACGCGAGCTTCGTCACCGGCGAGAGCGTCCTCGTCGACGGCGGCCGGTCGCAGGTGATGGAAGACGACCGCTATCTCGACTACCGTCGAAACCGGTGATCGCACGACGAGCGTTTCGGTGACGGTGCGGTCCGTCGACGGTGGCGGTCGCGTCGGAACCGGTGGGCGCAGATACACAAGTGTTTATACTATTCTGTTAACCTAACAAACATACTATTTATTTACGAGATCGGATCGTTCAGAGTCGGTCGTTCCCGAAACGCTCACGCAGTTTGCGATTCTTCGGCGAATACGAACCTTGAAATAGGCACTAACGCCGTTTCCTCGACGAACGGATATCCATCGATCAGCCGGTTCGCGGTGGGGTCGACGGTTGTCGCTCATTCTCCGGCACTCGGCACCTCTCAGCCGACAAAAACGCCGATACCGTCATCCGTCGAGATCGAGTGCGACTATCCGGGAACGTATAAATATAAGAAATATAGTATGTATTTTTGTTTGGTAGTTAGACGTATCGTCGAGCGTCGTCGCCCGGTCCGATTCGGTCCGTTCGGCTGGCCTACCGTATAGACACGTCAATCCGCGGCGGCGTCGACACCGCGTCGGCGAGTTCGATGGCCGCGGCGGGCAGGCGAGAGAACCGTTTATTGTCCGCGGGTCAGACGGCACCGTATGGACGAGGCGGCGGTGTTCGACCGCGTGGTGACCGCGCTCGACGAGCGGAACTACGAGCCGCTGGTGCACGTGCCGGAGGCCCACAGCGAGACGTACGCGGACGTGCTCGACCGGTGTCGCCGCCACGAGATCTCGATTCGGAGGCGGTACCCGGACGTGCTCGGCTTCACCGACGCGGACCGCGTGTTCGCGATCGAGGTGAAGGGGTCGACGAACCTCCTCCGCGGCATCGGGCAGGCGATGACGTACCAGCAGGGCGCGCACGTCTCGTACCTCGCGGGCGACGGTGAGGCCGTCGCGCCCCACGCGAACCTGCTCCGGTCGAAGGGGGTCGGCGTCATCGGCGTCGACGGCGACGGGGCGACCTCGTGGAGCGACCCGCCGAGCGCGGAGTCGGCCGAGGAGGTCGCCGACGTCGAGGGGCAGCTGTCCATCCGGCTCCGCGGAAACGCGTTCGGCGGCGACGTCACGACGCTGAGCCTCGCGCAGCCGCTGAACTACCTCGCGCCGGTCGTCGCCCTCGACCGGTACGGGCCGCTCGCGCGCGACGAGCTCGTCGACGTCATCGCCGACGAGTACGGGTTCGGCGCCGGGGACGAGACCGTCGCGAGCGCGCGGACGCTCGGACTCCTCGCGCTCGGCTCGCCGCACGCGCTGACCTCCCAGGGCGAGCTGGCCGCGACGGTGCTCCGCGGGTACGGGGTCGAGGACCTCGACGACCTCCGCCTGACGAAGCGGGACGTGACCGGGAAGACGGTCGCCGAGGTCCACCCGCCGCTCGCGGTGCTCCTCCGGAACTCGTTTTCCCGGCACCCGGAGTTCGGCCTGCTGCTCGACGCGCTCCGCAAGGAGGGGCCGCGCGTGCAGTTCCTCGACCTCGTCGAGCGGCTGGTCCGCGAGTACCCGAACGTCTTCCTGAGCGCGTTCTGCACGACGCGGGGCGCCGCTCGCGCCCGAGAGCTGATCGAGCGAGGGAAGACCGCGCGCCTCTATCGCGACCCGTCGGTCTGGCGGGACGTGATCCGCAACAACGTCCTCTTCAACTTCGTCCAGCAGCTGAAACACGTCGGCGTGCTCGCTCCGGAGACGCGGAGCCACAGCGGGGCGATAGACGAGTACGACCCCGACGAGAAGCCGTGGATCGTCGCCGATCTCGGGTAGGCGCCGGAGACTCCGATCGGGAACAGCGGCAACGCGACCGGAAGGTGACCCGCCGATGGCGAGTGTGCTCCGGATATGTCGTTCGGATGCCACCAGAAGTATCTAATATTATTAACCGTGTACATTACTGTGGCATGGTATCAGTAGGCAAGATGCGCGAGCTGTACGCCGACATGGTAACGGCGCGGTACTACGAGGAACGCCTCCAGGAGGAGTACCTGGAGGGGAAACAGCCGGCGTTCGACATCTCCGCGGGGCCGATTCCCGGGGAGCTCCACCTCGCGGCGGGTCAGGAGGCGGCCGCCGCGGGCGTCTGTCACCACCTTCGACCGGACGACACCGTAACGGCGCCGCATCGGCCCCATCACGTCGCCATCGCGAAGGGCGTCGACCTGAAGCGGATGACCGCCGAGATCTTCGGGCGGAAGACGGGCCTCGGGAAGGGCAAAGGCGGGCACATGCACCTGTTCGACCCCGACGTGAACTTCGCGTGTAGCGGGATCATCGCCGAGGGGTGTCCGCCGGCGGCCGGGGCGGCGTTGGCGGCCAAAAAGCGGAACGAGGACGCCGTCGCGGTCGCGTTCCTCGGCGAGGGGGCGATCGACCAGGGGGCGTTCCTCGAGTCGCTGAACTTCGCGAGCGTCCACGACCTGCCGGTCGTGTTCGTCGTCGAGGACAACGACTGGGCGATCAGCATGCCCAAAGAGCGCGTCACCGACGTGGAGGACGGGTCCGATCGGGCGGCCGGGTTCGACATGCCCGGCGTTCGCGTCGACCGTGACGACGCCCTCGCCGTCTACGAGGCGGCCGGCGAGGCGGTCGGGCGTGCGCGGGATCGGAACGGACCGACGCTCCTGGAGGTGCAGGTCCACCGCCGGATGGGCCACTTCATGGGCGATCCGCAGGCGTATCGGTCCGACGAGGACGAGGAGGCCGCGCTCGCCCGCGACTCGATCGACAGGCTCGAATCGGAGCTTCGGGACCACGGCGTCGACGATGACGGGCTCGCGGGGATCCGGGAGGACGCGGAGGCGCGGGTCGAGGAGGCGATCGCGTGGGCGAAAGAGCAGCCGCAGCCCGCCCCCGAAGATGCCCACGACGACGTGTTCGTGAACCCGCCCTCGGGCGTGACGACGGACGAACCGGAGTTCGAGCTCGCGGAGGTGAACGGCGATGAGTGAGTCGGAGGGCGTCGTCGACCGCGAGCTGACGATGAGCCGCGCGATGGTCGAGTCGATCGCCCACGAGATGCGCGAGAACGAGGAGGTGTTCTACATGGGCGAGGACGTCGCCGACTACGGCGGCATCTTCGACAGCACCCAGGGGTTACTCGACGAGTTCGGTCGCGACCGGATCATGGACGTGCCGATAAGCGAGACCGCGTACCTCGGGGCGGCGGTCGGCGCCGCGCAGGAGGGGATGCGTCCGATCGCGGAGCTGATGTTCGCGGACTTCTTCGGCGTCGCGATGGACCAGATCTACAACCAGCTCGCGAAGAACACCTACATGAGCGGCGGCAACGTGAACGTGCCGCTCGTCCTCACGGCCGCCGTCGGCGGGACGTACAACGACGCCGCCCAGCACTCGCAGACCCTCTACGGGACGTTCGCGCACGTTCCGGGACTGAAGCTCGTCGTGCCGTCGACCGCCTACGACGCGAAGGGGCTGATGCACAACGCGATCCGCGACGACGACCCGGTGATGTACCTGTTCCACAAACGGCTGATGGGGATCGGCTGGATGCCCGCGCCGGACGGCCCGAAGACGCCGGTCCCGGAGACGGACTACACCATCCCGTTCGGGTCGGCCGACGTCAAGCGCGAGGGCGACGACGTTACCGTGGTCACGCTCGGGCTCCACGTCCACCGCGCGCTCGACGCGGCGGAGTCGCTCGCGGCGGAGGGGATCGACGCGGAGGTCGTCGACCTCCGGAGCCTGGTCCCGCTCGACACCGAGACGGTCCTCGAGTCGGTCCGGAAGACCGGGCGGCTCGTCGTCGTCGACGAGGATTACCGGTCGTTCGGCGTCACCGGAGAGATCATCGCGCGGGTCGCCGACCGCGACCTCGACGCGCTCGACGCCGTCGAGCGGGTGGCCGTTCCCGACGTGCCGATCCCGTACGCCCGCCCGATGGAGAACGAGGTGATCCCGGACGCCGACGACATCGAGGAGCGCGTTCGAGCGGTCCTGTCCGCAGAATGAGCGGACGACGACTGGCGGCCGACGGCGGCTCCGGGATGCGGGTCGCGGTCCGCGCGACCGGCGACTGGGAGGCCGACGTCGACGAGACCGAGGGGATCCTCGTCGACTGGTTCGCCCGCGAAGGCCGGGCGGTCGAGGCCGGCGACACGCTGTGTGAGATACAGGTCGAGAAAGTGAGCGTCGACATTCCCGCGCCCGTGGCGGGGACTCTCGACGAGATCGTCGTGGGCGAGGACGACGAGTTCGAGATCGGCGACACGCTCGGGTGGATCCGGACCGAGTGACGGCTCGCCTCCCCCGTCCGCCCGATTACCGGGGCTCCGAGGCGGAAGAATCCAGATACCGGCCGAACAGCAGCGGAGAAACGAGCAGCGCGAGCGGGACGGCGATCCAGACCTGCCCCGCGAGCACGTCGTACTGGCCGAGCGTGACCGAAACCGGCGTGCCCTCGGCCCACCCGACGACGAACTCGAACCCGACGGTGAGCATCGTCCACAGGACGCCGACACCGATCAGTTCGATCCGTCCGTACTCGGTCGGGGTCCGCGAGAAGTAGGCGAACGAGACGAGGAGTATCGCGGCGACGAGGAGCGCGGTGCTCGCCACGTGCCCGGGGTAGTCGCCGATTCTGGGGATTAGAACGAGTTCTCGAAAGACGCCGTTGACGACGGCGACGACCGCCATCACCGCCCAGACCCCAAGCGGGTACAGGAACGCGTGCGGCCGAATCGATCCCGTCTCCGATCCGGGCGTGAGTCTCATCAGTCGGCGTTCGTACCGCGACGGGAAAAGCCGACTCGGAGATTCTCTACCGGCGGGATCAGCGAACACCGAGCAGCGAGGCGAGCCGTTCCGGAAGCGCCGACCGGTCCGTCCGCTCGGACGCCACCGACGCGTCGCCGGTCCCGAGCTCTTTGAATCCCGTCCCGGTCGGGACGAGGACGACGTCGTCGTCGGCGGCGATCTCGCCGCGCTCGGACAGCCGGGTCGCGCCTGCGAGCGACGCCGCCGACGCCGGCTCGACGCAGAACCCGCCTTCGACGGCGAACCGGCACTGTGCGGCCCGAATCTCGTCGTCCGTGACCGAGACGACGGCGCCGCCGGTGTCGCGGACCGCCGCGAGCGTGCGACCCCCGCTCGGCGGGTCCGGGTTCCCGATCGAGTGCGCGATCGTCTCGCCGGTTTCGTCGGGCGCGAGGGGCGTCGGGTCGGTCGCGCCCGACTCGAACGCCCGCGTTATCGGGTCGGCCGCGGCGGTCTGGACGGGGTACAGGCGAGGGGGCTCGTCGAGGAGTCCGGCGGCGTCGAGGTCGCGGATCCCGCGCCAGAGCCCCGAGGCGAACCCCCCGGAGCTCGTCGGCACCACGATCGCGTCGGGGGCGTCGGGCGCGAACGCCTCGCAGATCTCGAACAGCGCGGTCGCGTACCCGCTTATCCGGGCCGGGGCGTCGCTGACGAGGAACCGGACTGGGAGCTCCTCGGACAGCGCGAGCGCGTCGCCGTAGAGGGCTCCGTAGTCGCCGTCGACCCGCACGATCGTCGGCTCGTACTGGCCGATGAGTTCCAGTCGGACAGGGGAGATGTCGTCGGGGACGAGGACGACGCACTCGCGGGCGAGGCTCGCGGCGTGGGCGGCGGTGCTCATCGCCATGTTGCCGTACGAGACGGTGCCGACGGCGCCGTCCTCCGCGGCGATCGCGTGCGGGACGGCCACGGCGCTGCCCCGGTCCTTGTACGCGCCGGTCGGGTGTTCGCCCTCGTCTTTGACGTACACGCGACAGCCCGCGGCGGCGTCGAGCCCCTCGCTCCTGACCAGCGGGGTGCCGCCCGCGGCCCGAGCGACGCCGTCGGGCCGGTCGATCGGCAAGAGCGGCTCGTAGCGCCACGCGCCGTCGTACTCCCGGCAGTCCGCCCAGTCGAACGCCGCCGCGTCGGTCTCGAACCAGAGCGGCTCTCCGCAGTCGCACCGGACGCGGAGCGAGTCCTGATATCGTTCCTCACATCGGTAACACCGCAACGCGGGAGACATGGAGCGTCCTGCGGCGCGCGGTCACGTATACCCTCCGACCGCGCGGAGGCGCTCACCTATCGCGTCGCTCTCGTCGGACCGCCGAGCGGTACTGGTTCCCCGACCGCCGCCACGATCGCCGGCGAGCGCGCCCGGCACCAGCCTTTTCAGTATTCATCACGAAAAATGAGCATGGACAGAGAGACGGCGATGACCGACGTCTGCGACCGCCAGTACCCCGTCGCGTTCGACACCGTCGTCGAGGAGTGCGACGAGGCCGTCGTCGAGTTCGCGAACGGCGAAACGATGCCGCTCGCGGAGATCCTCGGCGTGGTCGACGACGAGCCCGACGCCTTCCGGTCCGAGGCCGAACTGGAGGAGTTCGTCACCTCGCTGCTCCCGGAGGACGCGGTCGGGCGGAAGGGATACGACGACCGCGGGAGCGCCGCCACCGAGTCTGACGAGACCTCGTTTTAAACCCCGAGCCGGCCGGTAGTTGGTAACGGGCTACTCACTGGCGAAAACGGCTTCGGCCAGTCGCTTTCACGCGTCGTCGACCGTTCGAGCTCGTCCGATCGGACGGGGGAGCGACAGGTCGGGGAACGCGCGGGCGACGGGCTACCGATGGGCACCAACACCGACGATCGCGCCACAGCCCGCACATTCGGAGACGACCAGCGGATCGGACGAGGAATGCTTCACGACGACGTCGTCGACTCCGCTCGGGCCACCGCACCGCGCACAGACGACCGGACGAGTGTCTCTCATTTGGTGTTCAGTACTCCGCAGCGAGGTACGTCACCGACTCACATAACCGTATGGTATACCTTACTGCCAGGTGTTGTGGCCGTCGCGCCCGTGAGGTGATCCGGGCCGACATTGACTATTGGTACCAAGTATCATAATGTTGGGCGCCGAACACGAGGTATGGACTGCGCTGCGATCGTCCGACGGAGTCGGAGCGCGGCGACGCGGCGGACATTCCGACGGCGAGTCAAACGACAGGCGGCGGCGCTCCGAGAGCGTCTCAAGGCCGGTGAATTCGACGGCGGATTTCGACTCGGGCTCGAGCTCGAAGGCTACACCGTCGACGGCGACGGCCGGCTCGCGGCCGCTCCCGAAACGGCGATGCCGTCGGTCTGTGAACGCGAGCTGGGGCGGCACAACGCCGAGTTGAACACGCCGGCGACGGCGTTCGATCCCGAGGGAGTCGCGCGACAGGCGGACTGTCTCACCGAGCGCGTAACCGCTGTCCGAGAGGCGTTCGCGGCCCGCGACCGGCGGTTCGTCACCGACGGGATCTGGACAGTCGGCCCCCCGGAGGGACCGTTGACGTATCTCTCCGCGACCGAAACGAAGGGGGGGTTCGAAGTGTCAGCGAACCTCTCGCCGGAAGACCGGTACTACGCGCTGGAGGCGGACATCACCACCCAGGGGTCGGTCGAGCTAGCGCTCCCCGGCTGCCGTCGGACGTTTCGAACGATCCTCGTCGAATCGTTAGCCGCCTCGCTACAGATCCACCTCCAGTCGCCGGTCGACGAGTTCGCACCGTACTTCAACGCGGCGCTGCGCACCGTCGGCCCGGTGGTGGCGCTGGCGGCGAACGCCCCGTTTCTCCCGCCCGAGCTGTACACCGACGCCGACAGGGAGACGGTGTTGTCCGCCGGGGTCGAGCTCCGACTCCCCGTGTTCGAGTCGATGAACGTCCGCGACCGGGGCAAGGTTCGGTTCCCCCGCGACATCGACTCCCCGGCGGACGCAGTCGATCGCATCGTCGACGACCGACTGTGTGCACCGTACCTCCGCGAGTGGCGTACGGAAGAGCCCCGCAGGGGGTTCGAAGCCGACTACTGGGAGTTGCTCCACAAGCAGAGTACCTGCTGGCGATGGGTCCGCCCCGTGTTCGGCCCCGACGGGCCCCGGATCGAGTACCGACCGCTCGCCGCCCAACCGAGCGTGGCCGACGTCGTCGGGTTCCAGGCGCTCGTCGCCGGCCTGCTCCACGGCGTCGTCATCACCGATCACCCCCTGCTCGATCTTTCGTGGCGGGCCGCCCGAGAGTCGCTTTACGCGGCGAGCCGGGAGGGGTTCGACGCACCCCTCGCGTGGGTGACCCGCGACGGCGGCCGAACCGACGATCCGAGCGTTCTCTATTCGGATCTGTTCGCCCTGGCTCGCACCGGACTCCGCGACCGGGGACTGACGGACGCCCGCATCGACGATCTCCTCGATCCCGTCGAGCGCCGCTGGACGACCCGCACGACGCCGGCGACGTGGAAGCGAGACCGAGTGAGGGCGCGGCTCGACGACGGCGAGGATCTCGACACCGCCATCGCCGGGATGCAACGGGAGTACATCCGGCAGGCCGGGAGCGGAGAGCCGTTCGTCCGCTGGTCGAGCCGGTGACTCGCGGCGGAAGTCGTCGGCGCGTCGGTGGTGGCCCCCGCTGCCGACGGGCCCGCGACAGCAGGTCAATCGACGTGTCGCGAGATCCGCCGGCGTCCTGTGGTCAGGGTCGCGCCTCACTCGACCATCGCCGTGCGTCGACCGTTCGAACGGTTCTGACAGAACGTTTATTAGTAAGCGATCGGAAGCGAACGGCGGTGTCCCGTGAAAGTACAGTCGAAGGGGAGGACTTCGACGGAGAGACGATGACGGATCGTCCTGTCATCGTGGGGATGGTCGCCGCTCCGACCCCGAACGGGTGAGTCATGGCCGCTGCAATCTCTCGTTGGTCGCGTCGATACGTTCTCGTCGGGGCGATCGCATTCTGCTGTTGGCAGGCGGCCACCGTCGCCGGCCTCCCACGGCGCACGGCGGTGGCGTTGGCCCTGTTCGGGTTCGTGTTCAACGTCGTGTTCGGCAAGGCTTACGCGCTCGTACCGGCGTACTTCGACGCTGAACTCGTCTCCGAGCGCGCGCCGCAGGTCCAGTTCCCGTTCGCCGTTGCCGGAGCGGCGTGTCTCGCGATCGACCCGCTTCTCGGTCGCGGCCTCCGCGTCGAGCTCGCCGCTCTCGGCAGCGTGCTGTGGGCGATCGGCGTCGCCGTGTTCGTCGGGTCGATCGCAGTGACGATCGGCGGACCGCTCCGACGCGGGGCGACCGGGACCGGAGATCACAACGCCGACCGCCGCCGAGTCGACCGGTTCGCGAACCACTTCGTGCCGGTCGTGCTCCTGTATCTCCTCGCCGGCACCTACGAGACGGTCGCCGGGCAGACGGGAGCGCTCCCGCCGCTGATCGGCGTGCGGGCCGCCGCAACGCATCTCTTGGCCGCCGGTGCCGCGACGTTGCTCGTGGTCACGCTCGGATTTCGACTGCTTCCGCGGTTCCTCGGCGCGCGTCCGGCTCGGTGGTCGGCCGCGCTCGTCCTGCCCGCGGCCGCGACGGCTCCCGGGCTCATCGCCGTCGGGTTCGTCGACGAGCGGTGGCTCCCGATCGGTGCCGCCCTGATGGCGATCGCGATGGTCGGCTTCGCGCTCGTCGTCTCCGGCATGTGGGTCCGGTCCGACACGCGCCGAATCGGACTGTACGCCCTCCCTCCGAGCGCGGCGTTCGGCGTCATCGGCGTCCTCTTCGGCGGTCACTTCGCGCTCGGCGGCGCCTCTGCGGCGTTGATCGAGACGCACCTCCGGGTCAATCTGCTCGGCTTTCTCGGCCTGATGATCGTCGGCACCTCGTTTCAGTTCTATCCGCCGCGGCTGGGCGTGTTTCCCGGGTCGTCGAATCGAATGGCGAGCGTGACGATCGCCACGCTCGGGTGCGGGCTCGGGATCGAAATTCTCGGTGTCGTCGCGCCCGCCATCCTCGGTCCCGCGACGGCGGCCGTCTCGGCCGAACCGATCGCTTTCGGCCGTCGGCTCACGCTCCTCGGTGCGCTCGGCTACGCGTACCTCGTCGCGAGCGTGTTCGCTGCGCGATCGAACTGATTTCCCCGACCCCACGCGACGGACTGGCGGTGAAAACGAGGCGCGACGTAGTCGGGGACGGAGGGACGTAGCCGGGGACGGATCTCAGTCCGACGCGCGCGACACGGTTGCGGGGGTGACCGGTCGGTTCGGCGGTGTTCGTGTGGATTGGTATACACAGTCACACTAACACTCACCACGGCGCTGGGGTCGTGCGATTAAGTCGGATTACGCGAGATTAAGGGCGTAAATCCGGTCAGAAGGCGGGTGAATCCGGGTGCAGCGTTTGGACGGTTCATAGGGGTCGGGGAGCGAGGGGGAGGTACGATGAACACCGAACGTATCGCGTTGGTCGCGGTGACGCTGGTGCTCGTCGTCGGCGGGGTCGCGACGGTGGTCGCACCGACCGTGATCACCGGGCCCGGGACGGCGCCCGCTCAGGCGGCGGCGACGACCGCCGTCGGGGACGGCGGAGTCGCGTCGCTGTTCGGGATCGCGCTGTGGGGCGTGACGCTGCTGTTCGGCGCGACCGCGCTCGTCTGGCTCGTCCTCACGACGGTCGTCGGCGCGGGGTACGAGCCGCCGCCGAACGAGTACGGCCTCGACGAGATGCAGGTGCGGATCATGACCGTCGACGCCGCCGAGGTCGTCCAGGAGACCGTCGACTCGCTGCCCGACGGGCTCGACGACGTTCACGTGATCGCGGAGTCGCCGATCGACGTGAGCGGGGCGACGGTCCACGTCGTCCCCGAGGAGTTCACGTGCCGCGCGGTGCGGAAGGGCCGCGCGCAGGAGTGGGCGCGGCGGGCGCTGGAGTGCCGGCGGGAGTTCGTACTGTACCTCGACGAGGACAGCGTCGTCGAGTCGCTCGACGGGCTTCCGGACGCGGACATCGTCCAGCTCCGGGAGAAGCCGCGCCGCACGGGGTCGAACCTCAGCTATCTGGCCGACGTCTACCGGATGGGCGTGCAGTTCGAACAGCGCGCGTTCGCTCGCCTCTCGATTCCGCTGTTCGCGTGGGGCGGCGGGATCGCCGTGCGCACCGACGTCGAGGAGCGGACGACGTGGGACCGTGAGACGCTCGTCGAGGACACCGCGTTCGTCTGGGCGGCGTTCCAGGAGCTCGACGTGACGTTCGCGCTGTCCGACGCGGTGTGTCGGAACGAGGCGCCGCCGTCGCTGTACGAGATCCTACAGCAGCGTCGCCGCTGGGCGGCCGGCAACGTGCAGGCCTCGACGATGCTCCCGTTCCGGTACGAACTGCTGACTCGCGTGCGGAACTACGCGTGGGCGCTCTCGCCGATCGTGACGCTGATCGCCGTTCCGCTGTCGCTGTTGAGCGTGACGATCGCGTACGGCGGGTGGTTCTTCCTCGCGTCGATGGGGCTGGCGCTGTGTACGCTCGGCTGGTTCCTGCTCGGCGTCGCGTACTACGGCGACACTCACCGACACTGGGCGCTTGCGCTCCCGCTGGCGCCGCTGATCACCGTGATCCACTCGATGGGAACGGTCGCGGGGATCCTCGACCCGCCGGAGACGTTCCGGGTGACGACGAAGGTCGGGAACGAGTGAGCCGCGCCGGCGGGACGTACGCCCCAGCCGTTGCCCCGAGATGGCGCCCGACGACGACCGCCGGCCGGTCCTCTCGACCGGGTGCTATTCAGGAATCGGACGGGTCAGCCGATTCCGGTGTCCGGAATTCGAACCGGGCGCCGCCTTCCGCGCCGTCCGTGAGGGTGACCTCCCAGTCGTGTGCCTGCGCGATGCGTGAGACGATGGTGAGTCCGACGCCGCTGCCGCCGTACCCGGTCGTGTATCCGTGATCGAACACGTCGTCTCGTTCCTCCGGAGGAATCCCGTCACCGGTGTCTTCGACGTAGAAGCCGCCGTCGAGCGGACCGACGCGAACGGTCACGCCGTCGCCGCCGTGCCCGACGGCGTCGCCGGGTTCCGCCCGGCTGCTCGTGGAACCGTGTTCCACGCTGTTTCGGAAGAGGTTCTCGAACAGGGCCGTGAGCTGCCCGGCGTTGCCGGTCACCGTGCACGGCTCCGCTGACAGGGTCGCCGACCGCGTATCGATCAGCTTCCACGCGTCGCGGGCGACGTCGCACACGTCGAGCCGTTCGTGGGGCTCCGCGGAGTCGCCGTGGCGGGCGAGCGCGGTGAGGTCCGTGACGAGGTCTCGAATGCGATCGAGCGACGTGTCGACCGTGTCGAGGCGGGATTCGTCGCCGGTTTCACGGTACAAGTCGAGGTTCCCGGACGCGACTGTCAGCGGGTTCCGCAAGTCGTGTGAGACCATGCTAGCGAACTGTTCCAGTCGCTCGTTTTTCGCTTCCAGCTCCTCCTCTCGCTCGCGTAACGTCCGTTCGGTGGTGACCTGCGAGAGCGCGGTGGTGACGTGAGCGGCGAGGATCTCGGCGACGGTCACGTCCTGCGTATCGAAGTTCGACGGGGACGGTGACCCGGCGATCAGAACGCCGTACTCGCCCAGCGGGAGGTGTAACTCGCTCCGGATCGGCGACTCCGGGTTATAGACGTCCGGGTCGGCGTGGACGTCGTCGATCGCCGTCGCGGTCCCGTCCTCGAAGACCCGCCACGCGATACCCTCTCCGGCACGGAACGACGGCGGGTCACCGACGAGCGCTACGACCTCATCGGTGTACGCGATCGGCGCCAGTTCCTCGGTCTCCGAGTCGTACAAGTGAATCGCGTTCGCCCGGAGGTCCAAGATCTCGCGCGCGGCGGCGACCCCGCGTTCGGCGACGGCTTCGACCGTCTCCGCGGACAGTAACCGCGGGATCTCTCGGTTGAGCGCTTCGAGTTGGTGTTCTCGTTTCTTGTGTTCAGAGATCTCCGTGGACACGCCGAACACTCCGTCCACGTCGCCGGTGTCGTCCACCGCGGGGACTTTCAGTGAGAGGTACGTTCGCTCCTCGCCGTCCACCGTGATCCGTTCTTCGACTTCGATCGGCTCGCCCGTCTCGAGCACGCGGCGGTCGTTCGCGCGGACCCGTTCGGCCGCGTCCGACGGGTGGATGTCCTCGTCGAACCGGCCGACGAGATCCTCGGTGTCTACGTCGAACAACCGCTCGTACGCGGCGTTCACGAACACGTACCGTCCGTCCGTATCTTTCAGATACATCACCGCGGTCGTGTGTTCGAGGATGAGGGTGAGCCGACGGTCCGCTTCTCGGAGATCCGAGAGAACGCGTTGCCGGTCGAGGTACGCCGCGATAAGCCGTACGACGGTGGACAGCAGTTCCCGCTCTTCGGGGAGAAACGCGTCGCCGTCCGCCGCGGTCTCGACCTCCGCCGTGTACCCGACCGTGAGCGTGAGTTCGGTACCGGCGGTCGTCACGTCGTGGACCGTGAGCCGTTCGACCGGCGGGTCGTACCCGGGCGAGGTGAACTCCGTGTCGTCGACGGTGAGCGCCGCCACGGCCTCGTCCGGGAACTGTAACGACTGCGGGAGGTACGTGACGACGTGGGTGAGCGGGTGTATCGACCGGTCGTCGCCGTCGGTGAGGAGGCCGCTGATCGTTTGAATCGCGGTGAGCTCTTTGACGCGTTCCCGTAGCTGGTGTTCCGTTCGGTGCTCGGCGACCGCGTGTCGAATGCGGGCGGCGAGCCGGTCGTACTGTTCCGGCCCTCGTTTCTGGAGGTAATCGGTGACGCCGGCGGAGATGGCTTCGCTCGCGATCTCCTCCGACCCCGTCCCGGTGAACAGAATAAACGGTAAGTCCGGGTGCGCGTCGCGGACTTCGCGGAGGAGTTCGAGCCCGTTTCGCGTCGGCATCTCGTAATCGCTCACGACGCACGCGATCGGTTCCGTCTCGATGAGTTCGCGCGCGTCTTCGACCCGTGTCGCGGTGTGTATCGTGGCCGCGGGGAGCTTCCGTCCTAAATACGTGGCGGCGAGATCTAAGAAGTCCGCGTCGTCGTCAACGCAGAGAAGGTGCATGGCTGCGTGTGTGTCACCCGGAAAATAATTCTTTCTCAAAACGAGTTCGCCGAGGTAGGCTCGAGGCGCGGCACGGCGAGCGTCAAGGATTGAGTTGACTTTCCAGAAGACAGTTCGCGCGGATCGGCTCGAACAGTCCGTCACAGACCGTGGGTCGAGGAGTACGACACCGAATTCAGCGGGGTCCTCTCTCCACTCGGCGGACTCGATGGGCGGTATCCACAATGTTATAATCGTTTATACGCCAATTACGCGTATCGACTGATGACTCCGGGAGTGGTTGGACTCGCGATTGTGGGCGCTTCGGTTGCGGCCAGCGGCGGGGCCGCGTATCTCTTGCGGTACCTGTACCGGCAGCGCGGGAAGTCGGGTGCGAACTGGTTCATGGGGAATATGGCGTCGGTCGCCGTGTTCTGTCTCGCGTACGGCGTCGCGTTGCTCGTCTTCGACCCGACGGTGCGGATCGCGCTCGCGGTCGTGGCGTTCGTCTGCGTGTGTTTCATGGGCCCGTTCTTCCTCGCGTTCGGTCTCGATTACACCGGACGGGGGAACCTCATCCGCACCCCGCTGTTCGGGATCGTCGCCGTCGTCCCGCTCGTGTCGGTCGCCCTCGCGGTGACGAATCCGATTCATGAGCTCGTGTGGACCGATTTCCAGCTCGACCCGGTGTTCGGCCTCGCCACGGCCACGTACACGGTTCAACCGTGGGGGGCGTTCGCGTTCTTGTTCTCGATCGGGACCGCGGGCGTCGGCTCGCTGCTGCTCATCGGAGCGATACTGAGTTACGGGCCGTTGTACCGGCGTGAAGCGACGGCGGTCATTCTGAGTACCGTCCCGCCGTCTGTCGGCGTGTCGCTGTGGCTGCTCGGCGTCGGACCGATCCCGCAGCTGCATCTCACCGCGCCGTTGATGCTCATTCACGTCGCGCTCGACGCGTACGCGTTCGTGGGCACCCACATGTTCGAGACGAACCCGGCGACACAGCGGATGGCGGAGCAGACCGGGTTGGACTCGCTATCGGACCCCGTGTTCGTCCTCGATACCAACGGACGGGTCGTCCGGGTGAACGACCGGGTGGAAGAGCTCTTTTTGACCCCGTCGTCGACGTCGCTTCCGATTTCGTTGGAGTCGGTCCTCGGCGTCACGTCCGAAGAGCTTCGCGAGACTGGCGAGATCACGGTCGGGACCGACGGCGGCGGGACGTTCGCCGTGTCGTTTACCGACTTGACGAACCCGGTCGGCGAATCGGTCGGGAGTATGGCCGTGCTGTACGACGTGACCGAGGAACGGCAGCGCGGGCAACAGCTCGAGGTGCTCAACCGCGTTCTCAGGCATAACCTCCGAAACGAGACGATGGTTATCGGCGGGTACGCGGAGCTGCTGAAAACGACCGTCGGTGAGACGACCCAAGCGACGCAGGCCGGCATGATCGCCGCTGCGAGCGACCGACTGAACTCGATCGCCGAGAAGGTCCGCGAGTTCGAGGACGTGCAACAACGAGGCGTGCAACCGGAGTCGCTCTCGGTGAAAGACGTCGTGGCCGAAATCGTGCGGACGCGTTCGACCGCGCACGGCGATGCGACGATCACGTCGACGGTCGAACCGGTGGACCACGAGATTCGTACCGACAGGGAGATCCTGTCGGTGCTCCTCGACAATCTCGTCGAGAACGCGATCGTTCACTCGGACGCCGCGGAGCCGACAGTCGACATCGCGGTCACGGAGGCGACAGAGTCGAGCAGCGAGGTTCGCATCGAGATTCGAGACGGCAACGACCGGATCCCCGAGCACGAGGTCGAGACCCTGCGGGCGGGCGAGGAGACCGCACTCCAACACGGGCAGGGGATCGGGCTGTGGATCGCCTACTGGTGTACGCGCAAGTTACACGGAGAGATCAGCTTCGAGTACGACGACGGGAACGTGCTCGCAGTAGCGTTGTGAGCGGTCACCCGCTGCGTCGACGTGTCGGATTCATGGCCGAGTGGGCGTCTCGCCAGTGCAAAACGTTCCGCGCCCCAACCGGAATCGCCCGTGAACGCGGGTTTCTCTCCGATTCGTTCACGGCAAAAATCGGGAGAGGACGTCCGAGCGCGTCGGCTCGCACGTTTTCGTGTACGTGACGTTGTTGTCTCCCGTGTCGGAGACCGTCACCGTGTGGCGTTCCCTGAGTCGGTTACCGACCCAGTTTTTGTATTCGATCTGCGGCTGGCCAACTCGGTGCTCTTCGACCGTATCGTACCGGCTCTCGAACTGCGCCGTGTCAAGATCGCCGCTCGCCGCGATGGAGGGTAGCGTCGCGAGGGAATTCCGCGACAACTTCGCGGTCGGTGCGACGAGACAAGCGTTAACACGACCGGTCCGAACCGTACTGAACGATGTCAGACCCAAGTCCGATTCCGACGGAGAGTGAGGACCGATGAAGGTCGCGGTGTACGGGGCGGGCGGCGTCGGCGCGTACTTCGGCGGCCGTCTCGCTCGGGCCGGCGCCGACGTCCACCTCATCGCGCGAGGCGACCACCTCGACGCGCTCCGGCGGGACGGTCTCCGCGTCGAGAGCGTCGACGGCGACTTCTCGGTGAATCTGCCCGCGACCGACGACCCGGCCGACGTTGGCCGCTGCGACGTCGTGCTGTTCACGGTCAAATCGTTCGACACCGAGGCGGCGGCCCGGGAACTCGGTCCGCTCCTGGACGACGACACCGCCGTCGTCTCGCTGCAGAACGGCCTGGACAACGAGGAGACGCTCGTCGCCGAGATCGGCCGCGAGCACGTCATGGGCGGTGTCGCCTACATCTTCTCGACGATCGCGGAACCGGGCGTCGTCGAACACACCGGGGGGCCGACCAGCTTCACTTACGGCGAACTGGACGACGCGCGCAGCGACCGCGCCGAACGCTTCCTGGAGTGGTGCGACCGCGCCGACGGAATGGAGGCCGAGCTGTCCGACGCGATACGGACCGACCTCTGGGAGAAGACCGCGTTCATCTGCGCGCATGCCGGCATGACCGCGGCGGTACGCCTCCCGCTCGGCGAGATACGGAGCCACCGTGAATCACGGGAGATGTACCGACGGATCGTCGACGAGGTGTGTCGGGTGGGCCGGGCCACCGGCGCCGATCTACCGGAGGGGACCGTCGACCGGTGGATGGAGTTCGCCGAGGATCTCGGCGCGGACTCGTACTCGTCTCTCCACTACGACATGACGCACGGGAAGCCGATGGAGCTCGATGCCCTACACGGCGCGGTCGTCCGGCGGGGCCGCGAACACGACGTCGCCGTCCCCATGAACGAGGCCATCTACGCGATTCTGCAACCGTGGGCGCGGCGAAACCGGTCGAGCGAAGCCGACGGCTCTTGATACGGTTTGATTCGAGCCGAATACGCGTCCCGTATTCAGCGAGACAGCGAAAAACGATCACCGGTCAGGGATTCCAACAGAGCCAAATTCACATAACACGAGACGCTGCTTTCAGCAAACTGTTAAGCCGTTGGCGAGGTCAGTTGTGGTAACACATGACAAAATGTGTCGGCCAAATCGAGAACGGAGCACAGAGCGGGATCCGAAGCTCACCGACACGTACACACCATCTCGATGAGAACAGGCGCAACCCTCCGTCGACATATCAACAGAGCGAGCGAGACAAGCCTAGACAGTTTGAACGTCCCGAGTGGCAACACCGATGAGTGGACCGTCGAAACGGCCGATAGGTGACTCGCCGGAAGCGGGGGCAACACCGGATCCGGTCGACATCCCGTGGGTGGACATTCACCAGCACACACAGTCGTTGACGTGGAATGACCGCGAGAAATTCGATCTGAGCGGCGGGCAGGCGGCGGTCGCGATAGCGGCGGGGTACTATTGGGCACCGTATCGGCCAGTGAGTTCCGATGATGTCCGGTTTCTGTGGGACGACGCACTTCGGCGGGCCGCCGCGTTCGATCACCGGCACTTCTACGATCAATACGTTGCCGTCGGGATTCACACGTGGTCTCGGGTCGAGAACACCGACGAACTCGTCGCCGTGCTCCCCGAGTATTGTAAGGATGAGAGAGTGATCGCCATCGGTGAAACTGGAATCGAGTCGACACAACACACCGTATCTTGGCCGCTAGAGGGTCAAAAGGAAGTCGTCCGCGAGCAGTTTCGTGTCGCACGCGACACGGGGCTTCCGGTGCTCGTCCACACGCCGGGGTCGAGCAAAGGCGATGTTGACCCGCGACATGTCCAGAGCTACGAGGAGGGGAACCGCAATTTCACCGACCCGCTGTTATCTTCGGATGACCCGAAATCGGAGGCCGTTGAAATCGACCTCGCACTCGCCGACGAAGTGGGATTGTCCGAGGAGCAGCTTGTGATCGATCACGCCGGCCGGAGCGTCCGGGACTTCGTGTTGGAAAACACGGGTTGCTACCTCGCGTACAGCGTAAGTGCACCGTGGCTTCGGGGGATTGATGCCCGCGATATTGCCGCGGCGATCGACGCACACGGTAGCGACCGGATCGTCGTCGACACGGACCTGATCGGCGCGATGGACAACGACCCGTTCGTGATGAAGCGGACGATGCTCGACCTGCTCCGTCTCGGCGTCGATCGTGAGGACGTCCGTCGAGTCGTTTACGAGAATCCACGAGAGATACTGGATCTAGCGTGAACCACCTCGAGGCCATGTCCCGAGGTACTCGACGTGTCTAAACAGTTCCCGCACCGTTCGGGCTGTATTTTCATATAGGTTGTGACAAGTGGTCGTGTATCGAAACGAATTCTTCAGCACCATCTCGGCCTCAGCTGAAGAGAACTCGAGAGAGATCGAACCTCGCTTTTGACGACTCCACTCGGGGAGGCGCCGTCATGAGCGGATCACAGCATCCCTATCCCGTCATCATGTCCGCCGACAACGTCAACAACGACATCTCCGGCGGACGACGCGGCGCGACCCTCCTGATTTTCGTCGATGACCGCCCAACCCGGGAGACAGTTACGCTTGGTGTGCTCGCACGAGGTCTTTGAGTTCGGATTTACTTAGCGGGTCGATCTCACGGCGATCACCGTCGTCCGTATAAAAGATCGACGCAGCAACTGATCGGTCTGGGTACTGGTCGACGACGACGTGGTAGTAGATGCTGAGTTGCTTCCGGTACTCGTCTTCTGCCCGGGTGGTCCGGTCCGTCTTGTAGTCGATGATGTCGACGCGATCAGAGGTAACGTGGAGTACGTCGACGATCCCGCCGATCGACACGGTTTTCCCGTCGACAGTCACCGGGAGATACGCGTCGATCTCCGCCAGTGTCTCCCCGTCGAGCGAGTCAAGCAGTGCCCTCACGTGTCGTTTGTCCGGGTTGTCCGCTTCGGCTGGCTCGCCGAGTGCGTACCGTTCCGCGAAGTCGTGGACCGCGGACCCGAACTCCACGCCGCGACCGCCGGTATCCCCTTCGAACACCGAATCGTCGATGAACGTGTGCGGCGAGAAGCCCGTCGGCCCGTCAGTCGCCGGGATGTCAGCCGTGAACGGCGAGTGGTCACGCGCCGGCGGTTCGAACCCCGACAGGTCCGGATCGACGGCCTCGACGGCGACCGGAAGCGCGTCGAGGAACGCGTTCGGGTCGGTGCCGCTCGTGAAAATGACGTGGCTTTCGGCGCGCGTGATGGCGACGTAGAGGAGGCGGCGTTCCTCGTCGTAGTCCTGCGGGAGACACGCGTTCAGCACGTCCGTCCGCCAGTCGTCGTAGACGTACGGAACGCCGTGGGCGGCGTCTGAGAACACCTTCCGTTGTCGGAGCCCGATCGGGTCGGTGTACGCGATCGTGCTCCCGCTCCCGCCGGTCGACGGGAACGCGTTCGCGTTCATATTCGCCAGGATAACGATCGGGTATTCGAGCCCCTTCGTCGCGTGAATCGTCTGGACGGTCACCGCGTCTGTCCCGGCCCCGGCGTCGACCTCGTGCGTGCTGCCGTCCGCGATCGCTTGCTCGATGAACCGGACGAGTTCGCCGCGAGTGAACGTCGTCGTGCCGTGGACCGACTGGATCGTGTCGAGCACGACGTCCGCGGTCGGCCCGGTCCGGTCGTACCGGTCGAACACGCGGCGTGCGACGCCGCCGACCGTCTCCAACTCCCGAAGCTCGTCTCGAAACGCCACCATCGCGTCCGGGTACGCCTCGCGGTCGATGACCGCGTTCGCCTCGTCGATCGTGTACCCCGCGTCTTCCAACGCGAGCGCCCAGCCGCGGTCGGCGTCGCGTTCGAGGATCCGGAGCCACGCCAACACGAGCTTCGCCGCGTCGGTCCGGAACACCTCCATCCCGCCCTCGTACGCCATCGGGAGTCCGTACGTGTCGGCCGTGTCGAGTAGTTCACGACCGAACGCCCGCGTCCGCGTCAACACCGCGATATCGCCGTACCGCGGGGCGCGGGACTCACCGTCGTCGCCTTCGACGGCGTACGCGTCGTTCCCGACGACCGCGTCGATTTTCGCCAGGATCGCCTCGCGTTCGTCCGCGCTCGTGAGCGCTTCGATGCGAGTGTCATCGCGGTCCGTGTCGGCGTCGAGCGGCGTCACCGCTTCCGCGATCGCTTCCTCGTCGACCGACTCGCGTTTCGTGGCGGTGGCCGTCAGCGCGCGCGTCGAGAAGTCCAGGATCGACTGCGTCGACCGGTAGTTCCGCGTCAGTCGCTTCTCCTCGATCGGCGTCGTCGGGAACGTGACGCGGTCCGCGTCGCGGTTCAACGCCGCCGCGAACCGGTCGAGGCGGTCGTCGAACTCGCGGATGTTGTCGACGTCGGCGTACTGGAAGCCGTAGATGCTTTGCTTCCAGTCACCGACCACGCAGATGTTGTTCGTGCCGGCCAGCAACAGCATGAGTTTGAATTGGATCTCGCTGGAGTCCTGGAACTCGTCGACCATCACGTACTCGAACCCGAGGTCCTCTCGCAGGCCGTGGTCCTCGCATAGAAGCACGAACGCGAACAGCTGGAGGAACCCGAAGTTCAGGTAGTTCCACCGCAACGCGAACGCGAGATACGAGTGATACACGTCGTGAACGAACCGCTTGAGCGCGGTTCTGTCCGCCTCGAACGCCCGGGCGGCGACGCGTTCCGGGACTTGTTTGCCGTCGCCGCGTATCTCCGATTTGTCCGGGGCGTCCGGCAGGTACGTTTTGTCTTGTCCGTACCGGTACAGCTTCGACCGGAGCTTCGACTGCTTGCCCCCGTCGTTCCGCGGCTCGTTCAGCTCAGCGAACAGCGACTCGAACGTCTCGAACTCACCGTCGAGATGCGACTCGCCGTCACGGTACCAGCCGTCCGCCGTCGGGAACACGCCCTTCGCCGACAGCTCCTTGATCAGGTCCAGCAGCTCCGCCGGTTCCGACAGCGCCGTGAAGAACGCGTCGTACTCCGGGTGCGCGTCGGTGAACTGCCCGGTGAACTCGCGGAACAGCGCCTCCTCGATGATCTCGTCTTCGACGATCCGCGTCGACCCGGTGATCGTCTCGTCGACCCCGAGGTGCGTCGGCGCGTCGTGCCCGTGTTCATCGAGGATGTCGTGCGCCAGCGAGTGGAACGTCTGGATCGGCGCGTTCGACAACTCACGCAGCCCGTACGTCGTTTGCCGGACGATCCGGTCGCGCATCTCCTCGGCCGCGTTGTTCGTGAACGTCACCAACAACACGTCGTCCGGCGCGATGCCGTCCTGCGCGACGATGTTCGCGTACCGCCGCGTCACGGTGAACGTCTTCCCGGTCCCAGCGCCCGCGTCGACGAGGTACAGCCCGTCGGTCGCCTCGATGAGATCGCGTTGCTCCGGGTTTGGCGTGACACCGCTCATCGCTCGCCCTCCAACAACAGGTCACGGTTATCCACGCGCCGGTAGTTCGGCTCCCCGGCGAGCCCCTCGATCGGGAACCGCTCCGCGCCCGTCCGCCGCCGATTCACCGCCGTCAGCTGCTCGTCGACGAACGACTCGAACGCGTCGAGATCGGGTTCGAAAAACGCCGACCGCTGCCGGTCGGCGATCGCCCGCATCACCTGCTCGCTCCCCGTCGTCACGTACTTGTAGTCGCCGATCCCGGCTTTCAGCCGCTCGATCATCGTTTGACCGAACTCGGACTCGATGAGTTCGTCGCTGTCGGTCGTTTCGACGAGCGGCGCAGCGTCGAACAACGCGTCGTACGTCGGATACTCGATTTTCGAGAGGACCTTCTGGCACTTGTTCGCTCCCGCTTCGCGCAACGATTCGAAGAACGCCTCTCGACGCACGTGTTCAGTCACCGACTCCGGGAAGTACGGCACCGTCGTCACCGCCTCCGTCACGTCGGCGTCGCCGGTGATCAGGTCGTCGACGAGTTCGGTGACGTAGAAGAACGTGAACGAGAGTTCCGCGTCGGGGGCCTGTGTCCGCCAATACGTGAGATACAACGCCGCCTGGAAATCGGGTTTGTCGGTCGCCTCGTCGAACGCGGCGTGTTTCACGATCGCGTTCGCGCTGCGCTTGCTGCCGCTCTTGTAATCGAGCAACGCGCGCTCCGACTGGACGAGGTCGATCATCCCGTTCATCCCCAGTTCCTCGTCGACGAACCGGCGTTCGGTCACCGGTGACGCAACGTCCGTGTCGAAGTGCGCGGCGACCGCGTTCTCGCCGCCACTCGACGGCGTGAGAAACGCCCCGTCGGTCGGCGGGTTCGCATCCAGGTACGAGACGATCGTCTCCAGACTCGCCCGGTACTCGGTGCGGCGCGTCGCCTCGTCGACGCCCCGGACCAACGGCCGCACCGCATCGATCATCAGCTCGACGACCTCGGTGAGCGCCGCGTCGTCGACGACGTCCGGGTGGTTCACGTAGAACTCCGCGAAGTCGTGCAGCAGCGTCCCCTCTGTGAGATACGCCTTCTCCGGGCCGTCGACCACGCGGCTGAAATAGTACTCCCGCGGCGAGTTCACGTGCGTGTTCAGACTCGACTTACTGATCGTCTCGACCGGCTCAGACGACGCCTCGACCGGCTCCTTGTCGAACCCGGCGTCGCCCCGCGGTGCGGACGCGGTGTGATGCGTCGTCGACGGCAGGTCGGCGAACCGATCGAACTCCGCGTCCAGCAGCTCCTCGAAGTACAGACACGGCGTGACCGGCGACCCGCCGGCCGCGTCCTGCACGAGGTAGTGCTGTTGCGATCCGCTCTGAAGCAGTAGTTGGAAGCTCTTCAGATTCCGCGTGAACTGCGCGTCCCGATCCACCCAGGGTCGACGCGGCGCGGCGTGCGTCCACCGCTCGTCGAGCCCGAGGTGGAACACGACCTCGCGTCCCACGTACGACGCGGATTTCGCATCCGCGAGCAACACCCCTTCGTTCTCCCGGTCGACGGGAACCTCGTACGTCTGCAAGTAGAACGCCAACTCGTCCAGCCGCGCCTCAGTCACGGCTTTCCCCGCGAGCCCGAGCGTCTCCAACTCCGCACGGAACGCGTCGAGCGAACTGCTGGTGCGGCGTTCGAACACCGAGAGCGCGTCGGCGAACGTGTACGACCCGATGTCGTGACAAAACCCGACCAGCCACGACACCCCGTCCTCGTCGAGTTCGTGCAGCCGTTTCTCCGCGTCACGCTCACGGATATCACACCCGACGGCCGTCAGCAACGACCGAACCTCACCGACCCGCGTCTCAGTGCCACGGAACGCCGTTCGAAGTAACTGGAGGAACAACCGGTGATCGCTGCGATCCGTGAACCCGGGGCCGCCGGAAAACGGGATGCCGGCCGACTCGAGCGCCGACTCGATGAGCGGGGAATACTCGCTCTCCTGATCGAGGACGATCCCGACGCTCTCAGCGGTCCCTTCAGTCACGGAGTCGACGACCGCCGCCACGATCGCCGTCGGTGAATCGTGAATGCGGAACGGCGGCACGTCGAACGCCGCGTCGGTGAACAGACCGACCGTGTCGTACTCGGCGGGCAGATACGACCGTTCGAGTTGCGTGAGCATCGCCGGCTCGACGACGACGACGTCCAACTCCGGGTCGATGGTCTCGGTCGTCAGCCGCATCGACGCCGTCTCGAGCTCCGCGATCCGCTCGACGGCGCGTTCAGTCGTCGCATCAGCGTACGCCTCGTACTCCAGGATTGCGTCGTGCGACCCGCGGTGTTCCCAGCACTGCAGGATGTTCCCGACCGCGTACGCACACCGCTTCCACGACAGGTCCTCTGCGGCGATGATATCGAGGAACGCCAAGCGGTCCTCTGACTCCTGTCGCCGACCGGCCGCCAACCGCCGCGGCGGAATCGCGAACGGCCCGAGATGCGTCCGATCGAGCTGCCGGTTCAGCGCACTCGCAAGCGGCCCGTCCGGCACGATTACCCGGTCGTACGACCGGACGTCACGATAGAGCCGAGACGGCGATTTCGCACGGGGAACTGACACACCACACGAAACCCGCGGTGCCGGTTAAAAGTTTGTCAACCACCCTCACTCACCACCCGACACCGCACCGTCACCGATACAACGACCATGCTGCGACGGCCCCGAATATCGAGAGATTAGGAGTCGCTCTCAATTCGAATTCCAACTGTACACCACGTGAACCCACCGGGTGACACTGGCGACAACGATGCAGTCTTCAAAACGAGATGCGGCTATGACACTCGGATGGTGTCGGAGCATCTCGATCATAAAATAATACTTATCCTGACAGCCAGCCAGGCCAGTCTATGGCGCCGCAAAACGGGAATCTCAAAGTGACCGTTCGGAGAAGGCTCTCCTAACATGGGGACACTCGTCCTTGATATCGAAACCGCAAGTCCGTTCGAAGAACCGCCCGAACACACGAACGACACGGAGCACTACGAGTGGTTCGCCGTCAGTCTCGCGTACGCTGACGACCTGGACGAACCGCCAGAGACGGAGGTGCTGTTCCGCCGCGGAAACTGGGACGACGCCTACACCATCGATCTGTACGAACGACTGTTTGACTGGTGTGACGACCGATCTATCGACCGGCTCCTCACCTACAACGGCACGTGGTTCGACGGAACACACCTTCTCGCATGGGCCCGCGAGATAGACGCCACGACAACCCGCGAGTTCCTCGCACGCACCGAAGCGTTGTTCGAAAACCATGTCGACGTCGCGCTCGCCGCGGCCGACGAGTATGCCGACGAACTCTGGGACGACCAGCACATCCTCCCCGACTGGAAAGCGTACCAACTTGCAGGAATAGACAACGACAGCGTCTGGTACGACGACTACGAGTTCCCGGCCACGTACCTCTCAGAGATCGACGATCGCGGCGTCCAAGGCAAACACGTCGGGCAGGTGCTCGGCGAACGGTACGTGGACAACGTCACCGCCGGCATCGAAGACACGAGCGTCCACCGAGAACTCACGCGACTCCTCGAAGATTACTGCCTCAGTGACGTCGCCGACCTCATCGAACTGTACACCGCACTCGGCGGTCCGGCGCTCAACGAGTCGTACCGTCGAACGGCAGCGGACATCGACTACTGAACCTGACGTTTTGACCCGCATCAATATCCCGTTTCGGAATTATCCGGAACGCGACCGCCGTCAGTCGATCATGTTAATTTAAGCGTCGGTTCCAGCAGACGGCGAAGGCTCGGAGCGATGATTCCACTGTCGTCAGATACGCGTTTTAAACACATTTGAAAATAAATAATTTCTGCGTTTTAGTTTTTCAAAGACACATCAGACAGTATATACTTCCGTGGCGGGCGGTTTGAAATCGGAGTGAGATTCGTGAGAGCGAAGCTATGAGACGTCCGCCAGCGTCAACGAGAAATTGCGTATGCCCAACACGGTGTTTTCTCTCCGAGATCGCGGAGGAACACCAGGTTAAATTGCTTCTTTTGAACGGTAGAAGAGTCAAAGTGGAGAAATTCATTTTCACGGAAATCTACGGTGACATACGGCCAGAACCCGTCTGAGTCGATTGAATCGCGGTGCCATCGACCGCAACGCGATTCGACCTCGCGCCGTCAGCTGGCTGTAGGTCGGCCTTTTGAATCCAGTCGTGGATTGCTGTTCGACTTCGATCGACACCAACATCTCAAAGTACTATTTTGTATTTGAAAGTGGCATTACAGCAAGGTGGAACTGAACACCGGCTTCAATGATCTCGTGGGATGTCCGTTCTCGCTCCCCAAATCCAAGTCTACCCATTCAGTAGAACCGTTGAGGCAGTTGGATTCGGACGGAGACAATTCGAAGCACCGACCGTCTCGTTCTTAACTTAATATCGCCGAGAACCGCCGTTAGAAGTGGGAAGACCGAAGGATGCTCCGGCGGGGATTTGAACCCCGGTCATTGCCTCGAGAGGGCAATATGATTGGCCGGACTACACTACCAGAGCGCACGTCCGTTCGACGCATTCTCGGATACGACTGGATATTGTAAAACAGTTCCGTTTCGGCGGCGCCGTGCTCCGGTTTACCGTGGCTCGTTTTTCGCCGACGGCGGCGGGGAGAGCGGGTCGAAGAACCACGGTGCGGCGCGACTCAGACGTCGACGGCGAACGGGGCCGCCTCGGTCGCGCCGTCGGCGACGGCGGCGAGCAGGTCGGCGACCGCGTCGAGGTCGCCGAGATCGACCACTTCCACGGGCGTGTGCATGTACCGGTTCGGGATCGCGACGTTGAGCGACGGGACGCCGCCGCGCGCGGTGTAGAAGGCGTCGGCGTCGGTGCCGGTCCGCGAGCCCGCCGCCTGCAGCTGGACGTCGACGTCGGCGTCCTCGGCCGCCTCGCGCGCGAGGGCGACGAGCGACGGGTGGTTCGCGCTCCCGCGGCCGATCACCGGGCCGGCGCCGAGCTCGATCGGTCCCTGACGCTCGCGGTCGACGTCGGGGTTGTCGGTGGCGTGGGTGACGTCGACGGCGACGAACGCGTCCACGTCGTCGAGGTCGACGCCGACCATTCGGGCGCCCTGGAGGCCGACCTCCTCTTGGACCGTGGAGACGGCGTACACGGTCGTCTCGACGTCGCGCTCGGCCGCGCGGCGGAGCCCCTCCGCGGCCGCCCACGTCCCCGTGCGGTTGTCGATCCCGCGGGCGGCGATCCGGTCGCCGACCAGCTCCTCGAAGTCGGTCGAGAAGGTGACGGGGTCGCCGACCTCGACGTGCTCACGGGCCTCCGCGGCGTCGGTCGCGCCGATATCGACGAACTGTCCGGCGATCTCCTCGTACTCCTCGTCCGACGGGTCCCGCAGGTGGATCGCGGTCTGGCCGATCACGCCCTGGACGGGCTCGTCGGCGTGGACCGTGACGTGCTGGCCCTTCGAGACGGTGCGGTCGGAGCCCCCGATCCGGGAGATCCGGAGGAAGCCGTCGTCCAGAACGTCGCGAACGATGAACCCGATCTCGTCGGCGTGGCCCGCGAGCGCGATCGTCGGCGCGTCGGGGTCGCCCTCGTGGACGGCGACGGCGTTGCCGTAGGCGTCGACGGAGACGTCGTCCGCGAACGCCCGGGCGTAGTCGGCCCAGACCCGCTGGCTCGGGGTCTCGAACCCGGAGGGACTGGCGGTCGCGAGCAGGTCGTCGAGGAACGTCCGGCCGCTCTCGTGCATGCACGCGAGTGGCTCCGGACCGGCCAAGAAAGCGCCGGTCCGCGAGTTCGACGGGGCCCTCCCGGCGATGCTCGACGAAACCGCACTGAACCGCGACGACCGCGCCGCCACGCATAAATCGTTGCCGTGCGAACGACGGGATATGACCGACTCGTCATTCACGCTGGTGGAGCTCCACCTCGGCGACGGCGACGTGCGAATCGGCCCGTTCGAACTGTTCGGTACGGACGACGAGCCGGCCGAGTCGGATTCCGACTCGGAAGGAGAAGCGGAAGGCGGCGCCGACGCCGCCGACGCCGAAGCCGGCGGCGTGTCGGCGCTCTCGGTCGCCGGGCTCCTGCTTGCGCTGGCCGCGCTCGTCGCGGTCGCGGTCGGCGTCGTGAAGCTCCGCGGCGACGACGAGGTCCCCTCGGGCATCGCCGGCGACGAGTGACCGAACCGACGCAAGCGATTTGAGTCGCGCACCCGTCCCGTGCGTATGGACATCCTCCGAAGCCTACGCGCGGTCTCCGAGGCGTCCGGCACCGGCGTCGTCGACTGGGACCGGGCCGCGGCGGCCGCGAAGGCGAGCACGGACCCCGGCTCGGTCGCGCTCACGCCGGGCGAGCGCGAGGGGTACGCCGCCGACGTCCGGGACGCCCGCACGCGGCTCGGCGAGGTCGCGGGGATCGCGTTCGACGTCCCCGACGAGATCGAGGTGCAGAACCGTCACCACTGGATCGACGCGAGCGTCGACACGTTCCGGAACGTGATGGCGCCGATCGAGGCGGCGGCGACGGGGCAGACGGAAGCGAGCGGCGCCCCCGACGGACCGGCGACCGGTGGCGACTGGACGAGCGAAGGCCCGCTCGACCGAGTGCGAGAGCCGTTCGGCGGGGGACAAGGGAGCGCCAGCGGTGCCGGGGGGTCCGGTGAAATCGACGTTTTCGGCGGTCCGGGCGGCCCGATCGCCGCGTTCTCGCGCGACGTCTCGCGGGTCGCCAACACCGGGACGATGGCGTTCGCGCTCGGCTTCCTCGCGCGGAACGTCCTCGGGCAGTACGACCCGCTGCTGCTCGCGGACGAGCCGGACGCGGAGCACGGCCTCTACTTCGTCCACCCGAACATCGTGCGCGTCGCGGCGTCGCTCGACGTCGACTACCCGCGATTCCGCCGGTGGATCGCCTTCCACGAGGTGACGCACGCGGCCGAGTTCGGCGCGGCGCCGTGGCTCCCGGAGTACCTCGAGTCCCGCGTCGAACGCGGCGTCGAGGGGCTGACGGCCGGCGAGATGACGATCGGCGGGCTGGACACGGAGGCGTTCGCGGAGCTACAGGCGGCGATGACGGCGGTCGAGGGGTACGCGGAGGTGTTGATGGACCGCGCGTTCGACGACGAGTACGCCGACCTGCGGCGCAAGCTCGACGAGCGCCGCGGGGGCGGCGGGCCGATCCGCCAGCTCGCCCAACGACTGCTCGGACTGGGGATGAAGCGCCGGCAGTACGAGCGGGGCGCCGCCTTCTTCCGACACGTCGCCGACGCGCGGGGGATCGAGGCCGCGGGCGCCGTCTGGGAGCGCCCCGAGAACCTCCCGACCGCGTCCGAGCTCGACGACCCCGAGGCGTGGCTGGTGCGGGTGAACCCGTGACGGCCGACGCCGCGAGTTAGGACAGATCGAGCGCTATCGGCGTCTCTCCGCCGAGGTTATCGCTCACCGGACATCGCCGCTCGACGCGGGCGAGCCACTCCTCGCGGGTGTCGTCACCGACCGGGTCGCCGTCTCGCGACCGAAGCTCCGCCCGAACCGACGCGCGGATCTCCTGGAAGCCGGCGCGCGAGTCGACGGCAGCGCCCTGGAACGTCGCGAGGTCGAGGTCCCCCTCGAGGTCGACGGTCAGTTCGGCGATTTCGAGCTCCATCCCGTCCGCGACGAGGCGACCGACGATGCTCAGACAGCCGCCCAGCGAGCCGAGCAGGTACTCGACCGGATTGGGGCCCGCGTCGGTGCCGCCGAGCGAGTCCGGCTCGTCGATGGCGAACTCGAAGTGGCGGGTCTCCGCGCGGACCCGGGTTCCCTCCTCTAATTCGGTGCGGGCGTCGAACGTCGCGATCTGCTGAGATGAGTCGCTCATACGCGTCGATACGCGCGGTTCGAACATCAACCGGGGGGAGCGTTCTCACGCCGAGAGACCGGCTACGCCAGCCGCTTGTCGTGGAACGCTCGGATGACGTCTTGCCGGGCGATGATCCCGACGATCCGTCCGTCGTCGTCCACGACCGGAACCCGATTGATGTCGGGGTCGTCGCCGACGAGCAGGTCGAGCACCTCGTCGATCGAGGCGTCGGGGGTGACCGTCGCCACGTCGGTGCTCATCACGTCGGAGATCGGGCGGTCGGCGTTCCGGACCATGTCCACGCCCAGATCGAGGTCGGCCCACGGCGCCTTCACCTGATACGTGAGCGTGTCGACGAACGGGGGGAGCCCGATCGGGATCCACAGCGTCTCGTCGTCGGGCTCGAAGAGGTCGACGAGGTCCGACTCGGTGACGACGCCGACCACGCGGTCCTCGTCGTCGACGACGGGGAAGCCGCTGAACTCGTAGCGGGCGAACTTCTTGAACGCGTCGGCGACGTCGTCGTCGGGGGCGACCGTCTTCACCTCGGTCTCCATCAGGTCACGCGCTTGCATACCGTCGCCGAGGCGGTCTGGGGGTGTAGGCGTTTCGACCGTGCGACGCGTCTGGCCGTCGCTGGGCGGTCGAGTCCGATAAAGAAGTGCCGCAAGGAGTCGGCCCGCGAGGGCCGATAGTTATCGAGCGTGGAGTGTCGCTGCTGCGTTACTCGGTACGCCGCGTAGCGAGGAGCGCAGCCGCGATGAGGGCCACGAGGGCCACGAGAGCGCCGAAGCCGGGCGTGGAGTCGTCGGTGGAGTCGCCACCATCGTCTCCGTCGCCGCCGTCGCCGCCGTCGCCGCCGTCGTCGCCGTCGCCACCGTCGTCACCGTCGCCACCGTCGTCGCCGGTGGATTCGATGGTGAGCGTGCCGGTCGCTTCGTCGTCGTCGGTGGAGATACCGTGCTCGTAGTCACCAGCGTCGAGGCCGGACGTGTCGGCCGTGAACTCGACGGTCTGGCTACCGCCGGCTTCGAGCGTGACTTCCTGGCTGTCGAGTTCCTCGCCGTCAAGCGTGAGCGCGACAGACTGGGTGCCTTCTGCGTTGCCGGTGTTCTCGATCGTCGCGGAGACGGTCACCGAATCGCCAGCCGAGGCGGTCGCCTCGGCCGGGCTGAGGTCCGAGACCTCGAAGGTCGCGACTTCCTCAGTGGACTCGACAACCGTACCGTCGGCCTCAACGGCGTCGTTCAGCTGGAGCTGCTGGACCGAGAGGGTGTACTCGTCGCCAACGGACGTGTCGCTGAAGTCGAACTCAGCTCCGAACGCACCGTCAGCGGCCACGGTGACCTCGCTGTCAGTCTTGACGAACGAGGGCTGCGTGCCGGAATCGGAGCGGGCACGGACCGTGAACTCAGTTCCGGGCGCGACGTTCGTCGTACCCGTGACCGTTTCGTTCTCCGTGTTCGTCACGTTGAACGGATCCTGGTCGAACTCAGCCGAGCGCTCGTCAATGCCGAGCGTGGTGCTGACGCGGTCTTCGCTGACCGCGCTGTCGTAATCGTCCTGATCGAAGTCATCGTCGAAGCTGTCGACGTAGAACCGCTCGTCGCGGACAGCGAAGTCGACGTTGAACTCGTAATCCTCGTCGTCAGCCAGGTTGCTGTAACCGCTGGGCTGCTGGATCACGTAGTAGTCATCGTTCTCCTCGTCGACGACGACATCGATGTCGCCCTCATTGACGGGGACGGTCTCGCGGTCCGCGTTCGGACCAGCGCTGGAGGAGGTCTCGCGAATCCGGAGCTGGATGGGGGAGTTCTCGTTGAACTCGCCGTCCTGCGCATTGTTCACGAGCGCGTCGAGGGCCGCCTCTTCGCTATCGATGGAGTTACTGCTGTTATCGATGAGCGCGTTGATCGGGCCTTCGAGGCCGCTGGCGCTGATCTGGTGGACGATGACGTCGCCGTTTGCGACCGTATCAGTCTGCGTGATGAGGTCATCTTCGACGGCACCGGTCAGCGTCTCGAGCTGCTCGTCCTCGTCAGCGTCGAGGACCTCGTCAGCACTGGACGTGGACGCGGTCCACGTCTGGAAGCCATCCGTGCTCCGCTCCTCGATGAAGAGCGTCGCAACGTCGTCGGCCCCGCTGATCGTCTCGTCAAAGTCGCCCGTCGTTGCGGACGAGGAGACGTCGTAGTCCCCAGTAGCGAGGATGTCGTCCAGTTCGGTCTCGCCTTCGACGGTGATCTCGTCGTCATCGTCGTCGGTGTCGACAACCTGAACCGGGTCAAGGTCGCTCTGGTTCAACCCAGCCGCGTAGGTGTTGAACGCGAGCGTGATCTGCTCGTCGTCGCCGAAGTCATCGACGGTGATGTTCGTCTGGTAGCCGAAGTCGTCCTCGTTACCGATGACGACCGTACCGCTGTTCACTGCGCCGTCAGCAGTCACGGTGAATTCGACCGTGTCACCCTGCTGCTCGGTGAGGCTACCTTCCTCAATGTTGATCTCGCCGTCGGCCACGTCTTCCACGGTGACGTTCGCTGTGTCTTCCGCGGTCGTGTCCGTGACGGCGACTTCGAACTCGTATTCACCGGCGTCGATGTCGGTGAAGTTCAGCGTGTGGTCACCCTCAGCGTCGGTGAGGGTGACGATGTCGTCGTCGCTGTCCACGTCCACGTCGGACGAGTCGAACGCGCCAGAGTTGACGAAGATGTCCTCGAGTTCGTCGCCGTCGAGGCCGTCAGCGCTGACTTCGGCGTCGTAGGTGTTCCGCTGGCTGGAACTGATCTCGAAGTCAACTTCGTCTTCACCGTCGACGTTGCCGACAGAATCCTCGTCGAACTCAGCCGAAACGCTCTGAGTGACGACTTCGAAAGTGGTCTCAGCACCGAGACTGCTTCCACGCGTCTTGTTGGTAACTGCGTAGACACCAGGCTCGAGGTCGTCCGTCTCAAAGGAGACAGTCTCCACACCGAAGGACTCCCGAATCGTGAGTGCCTGCTCGAGGCCAGCAATGGTGTTCGTGCTGTCACTCGTGTCAACTTCACGCAGTTCGAGATCGTCGTTACCGAACTCGCCCGTAACGTTCTGGGTTAGCTCTTGGCCCTGGAACTGGGTCGCACCGGTAACTAGGTCATCCGCGTAGACAGTTGCACTGCTGGAGTTTTCGACGTTACTGGCGTCAACGGCTTCGCCAATAGTCTGTGCGGAAGCATCGTCGGAGGTAAGGTGAGCCGTGTGGGCACCGGGGAATCCTCCGTCGTCTTCAACTTCAACGTTGACGGTGCCGCCATCATCTACGTTTTCAACGCCGGCAACGATCGGAGTGCCGGAAGAGTCATTGTAGGTGATGACGACAGAGCCGTCAATCGTTCCACTATTGTTCTGTACATCCACTTCGACTGTGTCATCATTAGCAAGCTCCTGGTCATCGAATGTGACATCGTCGCCGGTACCGACCGCAGCTGCGGGAGCAGCCGCAAAGCCGACGGCAACCATGGAGATGACCATGACCGCCGCGAAGAAGACCGCGTTGGCCTTTCCGCGATAGTTTGTGTCGTTTGTCATTGTTAGTTGTGTTTCGCGTCGACCACAGCAGCTTTCCCCTCACCTGACGCCCGATCTTCGTCGCCGCCAACAATCTCGTCAGAGTGCGACCGGACTCGGTGCATGGTACTCAGTACTGCAGTCATTTGGGTAGGGGTTGCAAGCGAAACATACAGCGTTCGCTATAAATACTTTGTGTGGTGTTTAGGGTGTGTGAACCCATCACAATGGCTCGTTGGGGCCTGAGACGGCCGATCAGCTATTGAGCGGGGATCGCGGCGAGTCGCAATCTGGCATAAATATCGCTATCGAGACAAAATCGCGGGGTGAGTTCTTAGCGCGCGTACGTACGAGAGAAACACAAAGCAACGCTGAAGCGACCGCTGAACTGCGCTGTCACGGCGACACGTCCATCGGCGCTTCAGCGTCTGACAAGAGACAGTTGATTGGGATATAATTACGGCTTACCTCAGTTGTTGTCACTCCGCCGTCGTATTTCGCGCGAAGAGCACACTCAGAAGGTAACGCCGCGGCTGGCCGTTGTAACGAACTGGGGTAGTGGCCGGGGTGGGCTCCGAACCCACGATCTCCGCATGTCCCAGGTCCGAGGCTCGGCGGAGCCACGGGAAGGACGCGGACGCTTCCAAGGCGTCACCGCACCGAATCTCCGAACCCTATGAGTGCGGCGCTATGTCCAGCTAAGCCACCCGGCCTCACCTTCTCGTACCGCGATGAGACCCTTTAAGCTTCCCATCCGTCGGAGGGATGTGAGGCGGTGACAGAGGGCGGCGACGGGGCCGCCGGTCGCGGCGGTGCCCGAGGTGACCGATCCGAGAATCGGACCCCGCGGATTTATGCGGGACGGGGAAAATTCCGGGGTATGAGCCTTCCCGACCTGCTCGCGGAGACCGTCGGCGACGAGGACGCCGTCGCCGAGGTCTCGCTGGGAGGAGACGACCGGCTCGCGGTGACGCCGACGCGGACGCTCGTCTATCGCGGCGACGGGCTGCTGTCGGACGAGTCGGTCGCGGAGTACTCCCACGACGTCGAGCGCATCGCGGTCTCGACGGGCCGCCGCAAGGCGAAACTCACCCTCGGCTACGGCCTCGACGGCGACGAGACCCTCTCGCTGCCGGCGAAGCGCGCCGACGAGGCGCTCCACCCGATCCTCGCCGGCGTCCTCTCGGCGACCGGCGTCACCGACCCCGGCGAGTCGGTCCTCCGCACCTTCCGCTTCTCGGAGCTCACCCTCGTCGTCACCAGCGACCGACTGGTCAAACACGTCGGCTCCGCCGTCTGGGACGACGAGTTCGAGGAGTTCCCGTTCGCCGACCTCACCGACCTCGACTTCGAGGAGGGGACGGTCGCGACCGCGGTCGTGCTCGCCCACGGCGGCCGCTCCGAGCGCTTCAAGGCCCCCAACGAGTCCGCCCGCGCGCTCCGCGAAACCCTCGTGGACGCCGTCTGCGCGTACCACGGCGTCGACAGTCTGGAGGAGTTCCGCGTCACCGTCGCCGACGACGAGGAGCCCCAGGCCGACGCGGACGCCGACGGCGCGACCGACTTCGGCGAGGGGCCCGACCCCCTCTCCGCCTCGCCCGTCGCCGACGCGGAGGCCGAAGCGGAGGCGGCGGCCGGGACGCGAGCCGACACCGAGCCGGGGACGAACGCCGAGCCGGGGACGGACGCCGAGAGCGACGCGGACGCGGCGGCGGACCCCCTCTCGGCGGGGGTCGGCGACGCCGATCCGACCGCCGCGACGGGCGCCACGGAGGACGACCCCGCGGGCGCGTCCGCGACCGACGTCGCCGGCGCCGAACCCGGAGACGACCCCGGTCCCGTCGACGACGCCGACTCCGGTGACGGTCCCGACCCGCTGGGCGAGACCGCCGGGAGCGCGAGCGACGACGCCGTCGCCGGTCGCGCGGCCGACGCCGACCCGCTGGCCGAGAGCCCGGCCGAGGAATCGGCGGTCGACGTCGACCCGGGAGACGGCGCTGACTTCGCGAGCGACACCGCCGGGGAGCCGCCCGCGGAGGGGACCGCCCCGTCCGATGGGGCCGCGCCGGCCGACTCCGACGAGCCCGCCGCGCGAGAGGGCGCGGCGCCGACCGACGACGGCTTCGACGGGTCCCCGTTCGAGACCGCGGGCGTCGAGGGCGAGGACCTCGCAACGGAGGTTGCCGAGCTCCGCCGCGTCGTCGAGGAGCAGTCCGAGCGGCTCGACAGGCAGTCGGCGCTCATCGAACGGCTGATCGAGGAACTCCGGCGCGGGCGCTGAGACCGGGACCGCCGTCCGGGTCCGGTTCTCCGAATCGATAGCCGCGGAGGTGCATTTTTAACGCCGACGACGAATACGGAGGAAGTGACCGCACGACTCGGCCCCTGGATCGACGCGACGCTGGGCGGTGTCGCCACGACGGAGGCCCGGCTCGCCGTGACGGTCGGCATTCTCCTCCTGACGGCGCTTATCGGATGGCTGCTGCTCCCCCGGATCGTCCGCGCCGGCGAGCGGGTGACCGCGGACCGGCTGGAGCGCTTCCTCGACGGGCGCGGAGAGTCCTCCGTCGAGACGCTCCGCGAGGCGGTACCCGTCTCGTTCGGCTTACGGCTGCTCGTCGGCCTGCTGCAGCTCGCGCTGTTCGCGCTCGCCGCCGTCGCCGTGCTGACGCTGTGGGGGCAGTTCGCGGTCGTCGTCGCGGTGCTCCCCGTCGCGGAGAACGCCGCGACGGTCGCCGGGCGGGCCGTCCTCTCGGCGCTCCTGCTCGGCGGCGCCTACGTCGCGAGCGACGTGTTAGAGGAGTACGTCGCGGACCTCTCGGACGACAGCGACCGCATCACGGCCCACCAGGAGCAGCTCCTCACCCGGATCATGCAGGTCGGCCTGCTCGTGATCGCGGGCGTCACCGTCCTCGGCATCTGGGGCGTCAACCTCGGCGGCCTGCTCGTCGGGGCGGGCTTCCTCGGGATCGTGCTCGGGATGGCGGCCAGACAGACCCTCGGCTCGCTCATCGCCGGCTTCGTGCTGATGTTCGCGCGCCCGTTCGAGATCGGCGACTGGGTCGAGATCGGCGACCAGGAGGGGTTCGTCACCGAGATCACGATCATGAACACCCACATGCGGAACTTCGACGGCGAGTACGTCGTCGTCCCGAACGACCTGGTCACCAACCAGGCGATCACCAACCGGAGCCGCGAGGGCCGGCTCCGCATCCACATGGAGGTCGGCATCGGCTACGACGACGACCCCGACGCCGCCAGCGAGATCGCCGAGGACGTCCTGACGGAGATCGACACGGTCGCCAACAACCCGAAGCCGTACGTCATCCCCTCCGGCTTCGGCGACTCCGCGATCCTGCTCGACCTGCGGTTCTGGATCGACCCGCCGACGCCGCAGGCCCGGTGGCGCTCGAAGGCCAGCGCCGTCGAGCTGATCCAGGACCGGTTCGCCGACGCCGGGATCTCCATCCCGTACCCGCAGCGGACCGTCTCGTACCCGCCGGAGACGGGGGAGGCGGACGAGACGGTCGAGCGCGTCGAGCGCTTGGACGGCGACGGGAAGAACCGCGCGAGCGACCGCCCCGCCTAGAGGGACCGTTACCGCCCCCTCACCGCACGTACCGCCCTCACCGGTCCCGCCCGAACCCGGCCGCGAACGTCGCCTCGTCGACCGACAGGACCGTCGGCCGCCCGTGGGGACACGAGTACGGCCGGTCGCACTCGCCGAGCCGGTCCAAAAGCGAGCGCTGCTCGCCGCGCGACAGCCCCCCGATCTCCCCGCGCTTCAGCGACGGGTGACACGCCAGGTCGGCGAGCAGCGCCTCCCGGGCGTCCCGCGGCGACTCGCCGCCCGCGAGGGTCGCGAGCGCGTCGCGGAACGCGTCCGCGTCGGCCGCCCGCCCGAACGGCGCCGGGACGGTCCGGAGCCTGACGGTCCCCCCGCCGAACGGCTCCGCCTCGAAGCCGAGCGCGTCCAGCGCGTCGCCGTGCGCCTCCGCGGCCGCCGCCTCGTCGGCCGACAGCGAGACGGTCGCGGGCGGGTCGAGCGCGGCCGTCGGCACCGGCTCATCCGAAAAGGCCCGCGAGAGCCGCTCGTAGTTCACGCGCTCGTGGGCGGCGTGGCCGTCGACGACCAGTAGCTCGTCGCCCGCCTCGACGAGGAGGTAGAGGTCGCGGAAGACGCCGACCGGGTCCGCCTCCGCGAAGGTCCCGGGCCGCTCGCCCGCCTCCCCGCCGACCGGGTCGAGCGCTGACTCGATCCCGGTGTCCACGTCCCCCTTTCGCCGGAGGTCGGCGCCCGTGAGCGCGTCCGCGACGGCCGACTCGACCGCGTCCGCGACCCGGTCGGCGTCGCGCAGCCCGACCTCGCGCTTCGCGGGGTGGACGTTCGGGTCCACGCGGGCGGGCGGCACCGCGACGTCGACGGCGGCCACCGGCTCGCGCCCGTCCGGGATCAGGCGCCCGTACCCGGCCCGGACCGCGGCCGCGAGCCTGTCGTTCCGCACGGGACGCCCGTTCACCGACACCCGGACGTGGTCGCGGGAGGCCCGCGTCACCGAGGGGTACGCGAGCGCGCCGGCGACGTCGACGGAGAGCGGTTCCCCCCCGTCCGTCCCGACGTCGACGCCCGCCGCGAGCTCGGTCGACCGGCTGGCGGTGTCGCGGTCGTAGACGCCGAACAGCGCGTCCGTGACGCCGGTTCCCGGCGTCGACAGCGTGGTCGACCCGTCGTGGTCCAGCGCGAACGCGACGCCGGGGTTCGCGAGCGCGTAGTCGGCGACAAGCGACGAGACCCGCGCGAACTCGGCGGCCGCCCCCGCGAGCGACTCCCGGCGCGCCGGGCGGGTCGCGAACAGGTCCTCGACGACGACCGTGGTTCCGCGGGCGCGCCCGGCGTCGGCCACGTCAATATCGCCTCCCTCGTCCTCTCCCGTCGCCCGCGTCCCGTCGACGACCACTCGCGTCCCCACGGCGTCGCCGTCGCTGGTCGTCAGTTCGAGCCGCGCGGCGTCGGCGATCGCGGCCAGCGCCTCGCCGCGGAAGCCGAGCGACGCGACGCCGACCGGGTCGCCGTCGGGCGCGAGCTTGCTCGTCGCGTGGCGCTCGACCGCGCGGCGGGCGTCCGCGCGGGACATCCCGCGGCCGTCGTCGGCGACCCGGATCCGGTCGGTGCCGTCGCCGTCGACCGCGACCTCGACCGCGGAGGCGCCGGCGTCGAGCGCGTTGTCGATCAGCTCGCCGACGACCCGCGCCGGCCGGGTGACCACCTCGCCGGCGGCGATCCGGTCGACCGTGGCGGAGTCGAGCCGGCGGACGCGGGGGGCCTCCCGGGCCGGCCTCGCGGTCTCGTCCGACCGGTCCCCGCCGGCGCGCTCCTCACCCGCCATCGTCGAGCCTCGACTGGAGGTCGTGGAGGGCGTTCAGCGCCTCGATCGGCGTCGTCCGGGCGAGGTCGAGGTCGCGGAGGTCGGCGGCGAGGTCGCTCTCGGGGGCGACGCCGGGATCGTCGACCTCGGTTTCGCCGACTTCGGTCCCGTCGGCCGCGGTCGGTGCGTCGTCGCCGGTCGCGTCATCGCTGCTCTCCTCGGCGAGAAACTCGCGGAGGGAGACGTCGTCTGGATCCGCCCCGTCGGTTGGTGCCCTGGTCGTCGCGTCGGTTGACGCGTCCGGACTCGCCGATCCGTCGCCCTCCGACGCGGCCTCGCCCTCGGACGGTTCGCCCGTCTCGTCGGCCGCCACCAGCGACCGGGAGCGCTCGACGACGGGCGCGGGGACGCCGGCGAGCTCGGCGACCTCGACGCCGTACGACGAGGAGGAGGCGCCGGGGACGACCCGGTGGAGGAACGTCACGTCACCGTCCTCGCGGGTGGCGGTAAAGTGGAGGTTGAAGACGCGCTCGCGCTCGTCGGCGAGGTCTGTGAGCCCGTGGTAGTGGGTGGCGAACAGCGCGGTGGCGCCCAGCTCGTCGTGGACGAACTCGGCGGCCGCGCGGGCGATGGCGCGCCCGTCGGTCGTCGCGGTGCCGCGGCCGACCTCGTCGAGGAGGACGAGCGAGTCGGGGCCGGCGTCGTGGAGGATCTCCGTCAGCTCGCTCATCTCGCGCATGAACGTCGACTGGCCGCCCGCGATGTCGTCGGAGGCGCCGACGCGTGTGAACAGCCGGTCGAAGACGGGGAGCGAGGCCGCCTGGGCGGGGACGAACGAGCCGGTCTGTGCCAAGACGACCGCCAGCGCGACCGCCCGCATGTACGTCGACTTCCCGCTCATGTTCGGCCCCGTGATCACGGCGACCGACCCCCGGGGAAGGTCGGCGTCGTTCGGGACGAACGACGCCTCGGCGCGCTCGACGACGGGGTGGCGACCCCCCTCGATTTCGATCCCGGCGTCGGGGTCGTCGCGAATTTTCGGGCGGACGTAGTCGCCCTCGACCGCCACGGTCGCCAGCGACGCGAGCGCGTCGAGCTCCGCGAGCGCGTCCGCGAGCCCCTGGATCCGCTCCGTCTCGGCCGCGACACGCTCGCGGACGTCGGCGAACAGCTCGTACTCCATGGCGTCCGCGCGCTCGGCGGCGCCGACGATCTCCTCCTCGCGCTCCTTCAGCTCGGGCGTCACGTAGCGCTCGCTGTTCTTCAGCGTCTGCCGGCGGCGGTAGTCGTCGGGGACGCTGTCGAGGTTGGCGTCGGTCACCTCGATGTAGTAGCCGTGGACCTTGTTGTGCCCGACCGACAGCGAGTCGATCCCGGTGCGCTCGCGCTCGCCCGCCTCCAGGTCGGCGACCCACTCGCGGCCCTCGCGCTCGGTCGCGCGGAGCGCGTCGAGGTCGTCGTCGAACCCCTCCCGGATCACGCCGCCGTCGGTGATCTCGGGCGGGGGGTTGACCGCGATCGCCTCGTCGATCAGCTCGCGGATTTCAACCAGCTCGTCGAGGCGGTCGCGGAGGTCGCGGAGGTGGTCGGTGCGGGGGCGATCGGCGTCGTTGTCGTCTGCCTCGTCCGCGTCGTCCCCGGCGCCGCCCCCGCCCGCGTCGTCAGCACCCGCCAGCGTCGCCTTCAGTTCCGGCACGACCGCGAGCGTCGCGTGGAGCGAGCGCAGGTCGCGGGCGTCGGCCCGGCCCCGAGAGACGCGCCCGACGAGGCGTTCGAGGTCGTAGGCGGCCGCGAGCGCGTCGGCGACCCCCTCGCGGGCCAGCGTGCGGTCGGCCAGCTCGCCGACCGCGTCGTGGCGGCGCCGGATCGCGTCGGCGTCGACGAGGGGGCGGCGGAGCCACCGCTCCAGACAGCGTCGGCCGAGCGCGCAGCTCGTCTCGTCGAGGACGTCGAACAGGGTGTCGCTGGCGCCGAGCCCGCGGTTCTCGAACAGCTCCAAGCTGCGCTGGGCGGCCGCGTCGAGCCGGAGCCGGTCGCGGGGGTCGTACCGCCGGATCCGGGTGACGTACGAGAGCGGGCCGTCGTCGCCCTGCGTGTACTCGGCGTACGCGAGCACCGCCCCGGCCGCGCGCAGCTCGGTGTCGGCCTCGAACCGCCGGTCCGGGGCCGGGAGGTACGGCTCCAGCCGCTCGGTCGCGGCGCGCCGCCCGAAGGCGCTCGGGTCGTGCTCGTGGGTCGTCCAACCGTTCTCGGCGTCCGGGGGCTCGAAGGCGGAGGCGTCCGGCCCCGCGATCAGTTCCGCCGGCGCGATCCGGTCGAGCTCCCCGGCGACGGCGTCGCGGTCGCCCGACGTGACGAGGCACTCGCCCGTGGAGACGTCGACGGCGGCGAGGCCGACCTCGATCTCGGAGCCGACTTCGCCCCCGTCGCTCGCGGCCACCGCCGCCACGTAGTTCGTCGTCCCCGCCTCCAGCAGGTCGTCCTCGACGACGGTTCCGGGCGTGATCACTTCGGTGACGGCGCGGTCGACCAGCCCGGACGCCTGCTCGGCGTCCTCGACCTGGTCGCCGACGGCGACGCGGTAGCCGGCGTCGAGCAGCGACTCGAGGTACGGAGCGGCGTTGTCGATCGGGATCCCCGCCATCGGGTAGTCGCCGGTGGAGTCGGAGCGCTCCGTGAGCGTCACCTCGCAGACCCGCGCGACGACCTCGGCCGCCTCGCAGAACGCCTCGTAGAAATCGCCGACCTGGAACAGCACCAGCGCGTCCTCGTGGGCGGCACACAGGTCCGCGTACTGCGAGAGCATCGGCGTGAGCTCCTCGCGGGCGGCGGCGACGCCCGGCGGGAGCCCCGTCGCGACCGCTCGGTCCGGGGTTGGCATACCGCGAACCCGGGCGCCCGTGAGCATAAACGGTACGGAGGGCGGCGGGCGGGAGGAGAACCCGCCGAGCGACGGCGCGGGCCGCCGGGAGCCTTACAACGATGGACGCCTCAGTACGCGTGTGACGAATCGGACGATCATCGTCGGCATGGCGGCGACGTTCATCGGGCTGACGGCCCTGCTGCTCGTCGCCGGGGTCGTGGTCTCGCCCGTCCTGCTGGCCGTGGCCGTCCCGTTCGGCGTGGTCTCGTACTTCCTCTGGTACCACGCCAGCGGCAAGCTCCGCGATCGGGTCCGCCGGGAGGCCGCTCACGCCGGCCCGACCGAGCGCGAGCGGGCGCGACGCCGCGCCCGGACGGCCGAACACCGCCGCTCCGCGCGCCGGACCGCGGGCGCGACAGACGGCGGGTTCGGCGGCGCGGCGGCCGGCGGCGCGCGGAGCACGGGCGGTCCCGGTGCGCGCGGCCCGGGCGCTGGCGGACGACGGGACCCCCGGGACCGCGCCCCGCCGACCGCCGGGATGACCGAGCGCGACGCGTACGAGACGCTCGGCCTCAACCGGACCGCGGACCAAGAGACGATCCGCGAGACGTACCGGGAGCGGGCGAAGCGGCTCCACCCCGACGGTGAGGACGGCGACGAGGAGACGTTCAAGGAGCTGAACGAGGCGTACGAGCTCCTGAAGAACTGAGGGGCGTTGGGGGCGCGGGATTACTCCTGACCGTCGCCGTTACCGGCCGCCCCGACCGCCTCCGCGATCGCGTCCTCCGCCTCCGAGAGCTCCGCTCGGGTGTTGACGTTCGTGAACGTCCGTTCCGTCGTCCGCGAGCGGATCGCCTCGGCGCCGACGACGACCCGGTCCAGTTCCTCTAACGCCGCCAACACCTTCCGGTCGCCGCGGGCGAGCGCGCGATCACAGGCGTCGGCCATCGCGTCGGCGCGGTAGACCGCCTGCGTCGTCTGGAGCCATCGGTCGTCGAGCCGCGGGACCGCGGCCTCGCGGCCCGCCGCGTCCTCGCGGAGCGAGGCGAGGAACTCCGGGTCGACGAACGGCATGTCGCAGGCGACGACGGCGACGTACTCGGAGGGGGCGGCCCGGCAGGCGTTGCGGATCCCGGCGGTCGGCCCGAGGTCGGGCTCGCCGTCGAGCGCCCAGGTAACCGGGAGCGAGAGCCCCGCCAGCGCGGTCGCGATCGCCTCGCGCTGGTCGGGCCGGCAGTTGATCACGAGGTCGTCGACGACGGGGTCACCCTCCGATGCGCGGGCCGCACCCGGCGGGACCGGGTCGTCCGCCCCCGCGAGCCGGTCCGCGACCCGGCGGATCATCGGCGTCCCGGCGAGCGCGGCGACGGACTTGTCGCGGTCGCCGAAGCGGGTCGAGCGCCCGCCGGCGACGATGGCTCCGGTGGTCACGAACGGATCTGCGAGCGGCGGGGACTTCGCCGTTGCGGTGGCGACGGAGTCGACGTGGCGAGGCCGACATGGAAGCGGCTCACGGCGGGCTGGTACGTCGAGGAAACGCGAGTCGATTCCGGGCGAAAGCGACCCGTTAAGTGGTCGGGGAGCCACATATAGGATATGGCAGAGGACACCGACCTGGAGGGACTAAAACGCGGGACTGACCTAGTCAAGCGCGGCTTCGCACAGATGCAGAAGGGCGGAGTCATCATGGACGTCGTCAACCGCGAGCAGGCTCGGATCGCCGAGGATGCCGGGGCGGTCGCAGTGATGCACCTCGAATCGGTCCCGGCCGACATCCGCAAGCGCGGCGGCGTCGCTCGGATGGCCGACCCGGGGAAACTCGAAGAAGTCATCGAAGAGGTGTCTATTCCCGTGATGGGCAAGGCTCGGATCGGCCACACCGCCGAGGCACAGATCTTGGAAGCCGCGGGCGCCGACATGGTCGACGAGTCCGAGGTGCTGACGCAGGCCGACGACCGCTACCACATCGACAAGCGCGAGTTCACCGCTCCGTTCGTCTGCGGGGCGCGGAACCTCCCCGAGGCGCTCCGCCGTATCGACGAGGGCGCGGCGATGATCCGTACGAAGGGCGAAGCGGGAACCGGCGACGTGAACCAGGCGGTCACCCATCAGCGCAATATCCAGCGTGCTATCGGTCAGCTCGAAGGGATGGCGTACGAGGAGCGCGACGAGTGGGCCCGCGAACACGGCGCCCCCCGGGAGCTCGTCCACGAGACGGCGGACCGCGGTCGCCTCCCGGTCGTCAACTTCGCGGCCGGCGGCATCGCGACGCCCGCCGACGCCGCGCTCATGATGCAACACGGCTGTGACGGCATCTTCGTCGGGTCGGGTATCTTCGGCGCGGAGAACCCCCCGGCGATGGGCGAGTCCATCGTCGCGGCGGTCAACAACTACGACGACCCCGAGAAGCTCAAGGAGATTGCGAAGAGCCCCGGCAAGGGGATGAAGGGCCAGTCGAACGCGGACATGGCCGAAGAAGAGAAGCTGCAGGGCCGCGGCGTTTAAGTAGCATTTTCCGATTTCGGTGCGGTTTCCGCGTACGACGGGAGCGACGGGTGTCGGCGACCCATCGACGCTAAAACCACACCGGAGCGTTAGCACCCAACATAATTACTCGCGAGCCCGAAGTAGCGAGCGTATGAACCGACGAGGCTGCCTCACCGGAGCCGCGGGGTGTCTCGCGGCGGCGCTCGCGGGGTGTCTCCGAGGAACGCCCGGAGAGGAGGGTGATGACGGCGATACCGCAGACAGTGGCTGCGCGCAGACCCCGGCGACCGCCGGCGACGGCGAGGAGCGATTCCTCGCGGCGAACGAGACCCCCGAGAATCCCGGTGCCCGAGAGCTCTTGGCCGCCGTCGAGGCGGAGACCGACGGGGTGACCCGGTTCACCGACGACGGCGTCGAGCGGGTCGGGTTCAGCGAAGGCGGAGACGTCTGGGAGATCAGGTATCACGGCGCCCTCCACGCCGGAGAGGACCGGTTTCGGGATGAGATCTCGGCGCTGTCCGCGGCGTTCGCGTCGAATCGGCCGGACGGCGTGTCGCTGCGGGCCACCTCGCTCCACGAGTGCACGACCGGGACGTGGCACGTCTGCGCCGAGACCGCGGTGGCGTTCGATCGCGGAGAGCTCGACCGGGAGGCGTTCGTCGACGAGGTCTGGGAGGCCGCGGAGATCGAGAACAACTGTTGAGCGCGGCTCAGGTAGAGTCCCGTCGCCCGCCCCTACCCCTCCAACACCGTCGACCCCTTTCCGATCCGGGTCTGGTAGGCGCGGGCGTCGATGCCGGCGCCGGAGAAGGCGTCGAGCATCGCGGCCGCGATCCCTCGCCGGCGGTCCTCGCGGCAGACGGCGATGATAGCGGGGCCAGCGCCGCTGACGGTGACGCCCGCGGCGCCGGCGTCGAAGGCGGCGGCGCGAACCTCGTCGTATCCCGTGATGAGACGTGCGCGCTCCGGGGTGACGACGGGGTCGTTCATGCCGGCGCCGACGAGGGCGGGGTCGGAGCGACACATCCCGATGGCGAGCGTCGCCGCGTTCCCGACGGTCTCGACGAGGTCGTCCATCGGCGCGCTATCGGGGACGACTCGGCGCGCGTCCCGAGTGGAGACCGCGACGTCGGGGAGACAGACGACGAGCGGGACCGCGGCGTCGACCGCGTGGGTCGCCTCGCTCGTCGTCACCGTGAACCCGCCGAGGATCGAGGGCGCGACGTTGTCCGAGTGCGCGACGCCGGAGACGACCGCCTCCCCCTCCGCGGCGATCGGGACCAGCTCGGAGCGGGAGAGCCCGCGGTCGTACAGCCGGTTGAGCGCGACCGCGGCGCCCGCGGCGCTGGCGGCCGAGGAACCGAGCCCGGAGGCCGGGCGGACACCCTTGTCGATGTGGATGCGAGCGGGCGCGTCGAGGGCCTCGACGACCGCGCCGACCGTGTTCTTCTCGGGGTCCTCGGGGATGTACTGCGCGCCGACGCCGGTGACCTCGATCGTCGTCTCCGCCGCCTTCTCGACGGTGACGACGTCGGCCGGCCGCGTGAGGGCCGCCCCGAACACGTCGAACCCGCTGCCGAGGTTCGCGCTCGTGGCGGGTGCCCGTACCGTGACCATGGCGAGAGGTGTCGCCCGGGGTGCAAAAAGGAGCGGGATCGAACAACGACGGACGGGAGCGACGACCGGCTCCGACCGCGCCGCTGGGTGGGGAGCGAGCGGAGCGACGAAAAGGGCCGCAAACGGTGGCGCGCGCCGATCAGCTATCGGCCATCGTCCACAGCAGCGCGCCGATAAGCATGAGCGGAATCCCGATCAGGATGTACGTCTTGGGCATCGTCGTGTACGGCGCCACGAAGAAGATCAGCCCGAAGCCGGCGAAGACGGAGGCGATCACGCGCTGGGACTTCAGCGGCGCGGCTCCGAGCAGCGAGACGATGAACCCGAGCAGTATGACGTGCCCGAGATGGTAATCGAGCAGGAACGTGTCGATAGCCAGCGGCGAGAGCATTCTTGTCCGAAGGTGCGAGGGATTCGCGCATTAAAGTTCCGTTTCTCGCGAGGCCGGTCGGAGGTCGGCCCGCCGTCCCCACCGCCCGATATAAGAGCCGGCGGCGCGACCACCCACCGTGCGACTCGTTCAGGTCATGATCCCGGCGGGGAAGCGCGCGGCCGTGGTCCGCGCGCTCGACGAGGAGGGGGTCGACTACGTCGTCACCGACGAGACGAGCGGGCGCGAGTACACCGCGGTCGCGACGTTCCCGCTCCCCACCGCCGCGGTCGAGCCCGTCCTCGAACGCCTCCGCGAGGCGGGGATCGACGAGAGCACCTACACCGTCATCGTCGCAGCCGAGACCGTCATCTCCCGGCGGTTCGAGGCGCTCGAGGAGGAGTACGCCGAGGAGTCCGAGCGCGGCGGCGACCGGATCTCCCGCGAGGAGCTGCAGGCGAAGGCGGACGACCTCGCCTCCGGGCTCGGGACCTACGTGCTGATGACCGTCATCTCGGCGGTGATCGCGACCGCCGGCCTCCTGCTCGACTCGCCGGCGACCGTCGTGGGGTCGATGGTGATCGCCCCCCTGATCGGTCCCGCGATGTCGGCGGCGATCGGCACCGTCGTCGACGACGAGGAGATGTTCCGGCGCGGCGTGCGGATGCAGGTGCTCGGCGTCGTCGTCGCGGTGGGGGCCGCGACGCTGTTCGCGTTCGCGATCCGGTCTCTGGCGCTCGTACCCCCCGGGATCGACCCGCTCGAACTCGCCGAGGTCTCCGAGCGGCTCGCCCCGAACGTCCTGGTGCTCGTCGTGGCTATCGGCGCCGGCGTCGCCGGGATCGTGTCGCTGATGACGGGCGTCTCCGCGACGCTCGTCGGCGTGATGATCGCGGTGGCGCTCATCCCGCCGGCGGCCGCCGTCGGCATCGGGATCGCCTTTCAGATCCCCCGGCTCGTGGTCGGCGCGGGCGTGATCGTCGCGGTGAACGTCCTCTCGATCAACCTCTCGGCGCTGGTGGTGCTGTGGTACGAGGGGTACCGGCCCCAGCGGTGGTTCCGCGAGGACGACGCGCGAGCGGCGTTCGTGAAACGCGTCGCGGTCCTCGTCGCCGCCATCGCGGTGCTGTCGGTGTTCCTCGGCGGAGTCACGTACGACTCGTACGTCGCCTCGACGACCGAGGCCGACGTCCGGACCGCCGTCGGCGACGAGCTGGCCGCGATGGACGCCGGGATGGAGCTGATCGAACTCGAGGTCGAGCGCGGCGGAACCGTCCCGCCCCTCGACACCGAGCGCGTGGTGGTCACGGTCGGGGCGCCCCCGGGCAGCGACGTCGGGGGAGTCGCCGAGGCCCTCGACCGCCGGATCGAGGCGACGATCCGGGAGGACGTGCGGGTGGAGGTGCGGCTCGTGACGGTCGAGCGCGCCTGATCCGGCGCCGCGGCGGCGTACCGACCGACCGATCCGGTTTCTCGGCGAATGCGGGGAAAGCTCGGGTCGATCCCGAACAGAACACCAGGATCGGCGGTTTCGCGGGCACATGCCGAAAGTGGAAGTACTTTTTAACGCGGCCCGAGTGCCGTAGCACAGTGACCGATTCGAAACGGCCCGACGACGACTCGATACGCGAGGTCGTCGAGCGCTCCCAGAGCGGAGCGCCGGCGGTCGGCGAGGCGGTCCGAGACCGCTTCTCGTCGGACGAGGTGTTCCAGCGGATCGTCGCCGCCGCGGACGAGGAGGTGACCTCCGGCGGACGCGAACTGTTCTTCAGCGGCGTCGCCGCGGGGCTGGCGATCACGATCACGTTCATGCTGTACGTCTCGCTGACCGCCGCCACCGACACCCACCCGATCCTGAGCGTCCTCCTCTATCCGCTCGGGTTCGTCTACATCATCATCGGGGGGTACCAGCTGTACACCGAGAACACGCTCCCGCCGGTGGCGCTGACCCTGGAACGGCTCGCCAGCCTGCCGACGCTGCTGCGCCACTGGGGGATCGTCCTCGCCGGGAACTTCACGGGGGGCGCGTTCGGCGCGATCGTGCTCTCGTACGGCGGCGTCTTCTCGGAGGAGGGCGTCGTCGACGCCGCGATCTACATCTCGACGGGCGGGCTCGACGTCGGCTTCTGGCCGCTCTTCTTCAAGGCCGCGATGGCCGGACTCATCGTCGCCGGCGTCGTCTGGGTCGGCTTCGCCTCCACCAACTCCGTCACCCGCCTGCTCGTCGTCTACCTCGCGTTCCTCGCGATCCCGCTCGGAAACCTCTACCACGTCGTGGTCTCGTTCACCGAGGTGCTGTACCTGCTGTTCGCGCAGCAGCTCGGGCTGTACACCGGCGGGATCACCCTCGCCGGCGGGCTCGGCGGCTTCGTCCTCCCGGTGCTTCTGGGCAACACCATCGGCGGGGTGGTGCTCGTCACGATCGTGAACTACTTCCAGACCAGCGAGGAGCGGTTAGAGGAGGCGCGCTTCGAGGGGATGAACCGCCGGCTGACGGTGCCAGAATGGGTGCTCGGCCGGGCCGCGGGGCGCTCGTACGTCCCGATCCTGGACGCCACGGAGGCGACGCTGTTCGCCAACGAGGGCCACCGGATCATGGTCCCGATCACGAACCCGCGGACCGACGGGCCGATCGTCGAGCTCGCGAGCCGCCTCGCGAGCGACCACGAGGACGGGCTCGTCCACATCGTCCACGTCGTGCAGGCGCCGGAGCGGATGTCGCTGTCGGCCGGCGCGGGCCGGATCGCCGACGTCTCCGAGGAGGGGATGGCCGGCCTCCGCGACACCGCCGAGGGGTACGACGTCGACGTCTCCACGTCGACCGTCGTCTCGCACCGCTCGTTCGAGGAGGTGTTCAACATGGCCCGCCGGACCCGCCCGGAGGCCGTGCTGATGGGCTGGGGCGAGGACCAGCTGTGGAGCGCCGCCCGCGCGGAGCGCCCGATCGACGAGCTCACCAACCAGCTCCCCTGCGACTTCCTCATCCTGAGCGAGAGCGACCTCGACACCTCGAAGGTGCTCCTCCCCACCTCCGGGGGGCCGGACTCGGCGCTCGGCGCGGAGGTCGCGAGCGTGCTCTCGCGGACCGCCGGCGCCGAGGTGACGGTGTTACACGTCGTCGACGGTCCGGAGAACCGAACCGCTGGCGAGGGATTCCTCGCCAACTGGGCGACCGAGCACGGCCTCACAGACGCGAGGACGGTCGTCGACGACGGCGGCGACGTCGAGGACGCGATCGCGCGAGAGGCCGCGAACAACACCCTCGTCATCATCGGAGCGACCGAGAAGGGGCTCCTCTCCCGGCTCGTCTCGAACTCGCTGCACCTGGACGTGATCCACGACGTCGACTGCTCGGTGCTGCTCGCCGAGCGCCCCAGCAGCCGCTCGATCCGCGAGCGGCTGTTCGGCTCGGGACGACGGGTCTCCGGCCCGCCGGACGGCGGGGTCGAGCGCGACCCCGACGCGTCGCAAGGAGCCGAGCTCTCCGGCCCCGACGACTCCGGCCCCGCGCCGCTCGCGGTCAGCGGCTCGGACGACGGGGGAGACGCCGAGGACGAGGAGTTCACGGCGGAGGAAACCGACGACGAGCCGGCCGAGCCGGCGGTGATCACCGACCACGAGGACCCTGACGAGAGCGACGGCGACGGCGACGAGGGCGACGACGAGGACAACGGTGGAGGAGAGGGTCCCCCGCCGGAGCGGTCGGTCGTCACCGATCACGAGGATCCGGACGGCGATGACGCCGACGGGGAGACGGACGGCATGGAAGACGAGACGGACGGCATGGAAGACGAGACGGACGGCATGGAAGACGAGACGGACGGCATGGAAGACGAGACGGACGACAGGGCGTGATCGACCGCGACGCGGGACGACGCGTCCGATAGCGCAAACGGCTCTTTGTCTCACCGGCGACTTATTGTGCGTCCCCGGCGACGACCCGGGTATGGATCGAAAACTGGCGACCGCGGCCGGGCTCGTGCTGCTCGTCGCGCTGGCGGGCTGCGCGGGGCTCCCCGGCTCGACCGGAGAGGCGGGGACCGCCGCGAACGCGGCCCCGGGCGAGGAACCGGCACTCGACAGGAGCATCGAAGTGACCGCGGACGGCGAGGCCACGGCCCAGCCGGACCGCGCCACGGTCCGCGTGGCGGTGACCGCGACGGGCGACGACTCGGCGGCGGTCCGCGACGAGCTCTCCGCCGCGGACGAGTCGCTCCGGGCGGCGCTGACCGACTGGGGGCTCACCGAGGACGACATCCGGACGGAGCGGTACGACGTGCGCGAGTCCTACGAGACGCGGGAGAATCCGGATCGCACGACGTACCAGGGCGTCCACAGCTACGCGCTGACGATCGACGACGTGGACGCGGTCGGCGAGGTCATCGACGTCGCGATCGACGGGGGCGCCGACGAGGTGGAGCGGATCGAGTTCGGGCTGAGCGAGGAGCGGGAGCGCGAGGTGCGCGCGCAGGCGATCGAGAACGCGATGGCGAACGCCGACGACGACGCGGCCGTGCTCGCGAACTCGAGCGGGCTAGAGGTCACCGGCGCGTACCGCGTCTCCACCGCGGACGCCGGCGTGACGCCGTACCGGATCGCCGAGAGCGCGATGGCCGGGGGCGGAGACGGCGGCGACGCCGCGACCGGCGTCGAGACCGGCGACGTGAGCGTGCGCGTCAGCGTCAACGTCGTCTACGGAGCGGAACAGGTCTGAGACGCCTCCGAACCGACTCTCTCCTCAGGCCTCGTAGCCGGCCATCTCCATCACGGACGCGAACTGTTCGGTGTCCGTGACGCTCTCGTACACCATCCCGCCGATCATTCCGCCGGGGTAGGTGTCGCCGTTCATCGCGTGGTTCACCTTGTGGCAGTGGAGCGCGTACACGCCGGGATCGGCGTCGGCGGTGAACTCGATCGTCTTCCGCTCGGCGGGCGCGATCGGGATCACGTCCTCGCGGTGGCGCGCGGACTCCGGGATGACGCCGCCGTCCTTCTCGACGACGGTGAACCCGTGGTTGTGGGTGTGCATCGCGTGCGACTCGTAGCCGGCGTTGACGTAGTGGATCCGCACCCGGTCGCCCTCCTCGACGATCAGCGGCGACCCCTGCTCGGGGTGGAAGGTGTACGGCGCGGAGCGCCCGTTCACGGTGAACGCGTCCGGGTTGCGGTCGCGGTGGCTGAAGTCGACGTCGCCGCCGGCCGTCGAGGCCGAGAGGCGCGTGTCCCAGTCTTTGATCGTCATGAACGCCTCCTTGTCGGGGGCCTCGTACCCCTCCGGGTCGACGCGGAGGATCCCGTACATCCCCATGTCGAGGTGGTTCTGCGTCTGGTAGTGGCAGTGGTAGAAGTGCGTCCCGGGCTGGTTCGCGGTGATCTCGTAGGTGTGCTCCTCGCCCGGCGCGACCTGCTGGCCGGTCGTCGTCGGGACCCCGTCGTCCATCCAGCTCTTCGAGAGCCCGTGGACGTGGAACGTGTGCGGCCGGTTGTGCTCCGAGTTGTCGTAGGTGATCTCCATGTCGGTCCCCTCGGTCACGCGGAGCAGCGGGCCGGGGACGCTGGGGTCCGTGTCCGGCGTCTGCCACGCCCAGACCTCGGGCAGCTCCCACGGGCCGCCCTTCGTCTCGTCGCCGAGCAGCTGGTGGCGGCACGGCGTCGTCGACACCGTGATCGCGCCGTCCCGCTCGTCGAGGTCGATCGTCGTCCGCGGGGTCGTGTACGGGTGGTCCGTCTCCACGTCGGTGGCGTCGCTCCCGGACCACTCCTCGACCTGTTCGGCCGCCGCCCCGGTGCCGGCCGCGTTCTCCGCGGCCGCGGTGCTCTCGGCCCGCGGGGCGCCGCAGCCGGCGATCCCGACCGTCCCCAGCGCCGCGGCCGCCGAGAGGAACCCGCGTCTGGAAGCCGTGCGTCGACCGGTTTCGTCTCCGTCTCTCGTCATGGCCGAACATGAACGGCGAATCGGCTTAAAAAGGAAACCGGATCCACGGATCGTGAGAACGCGGTCTCCGGTCGGTTCATTTATATATCACCGAGCGTCCGCGAACCGTCGGCCGACATTTATTGTCGCGGGACGTCACCGTCGACGCGACCAATGCGGATCGGCATCGTCTCCGACACCCACGACGACCTCGCCGCCGTCGAGGCGGCCGTAGCGCTGTTCGACCGCGAGGGTGTCGACGCCGTCGTCCACTGCGGCGACTTCGTCGCCCCCTTCTCCGTGGCGCCCTTCGACGTCGACGGCGACGACCCCGACGCCGGCTTCGACTTCCACGCCGTCCGCGGCAACAACGACGGGGAGTGGGCGGTGCAGTCGACCGTCGAGGCGTTCGGCACCTACCACGGGGAGGCCGGGACGCTCTCGTTCGGGGACGGGGACGCCGAACGAGCGGGTGACGGCGACCCCGTCGACGTCGCGGTCACCCACGGGACGAGCGGCGTCGTCGTCGACGCCCTCGTCGACTGCGGCGACTACGACTACGTGTTCCACGGCCACACCCACGCGCACGGCGTCGAGGAGCGCGACGGGACGGTCCGGGTGAACCCCGGCGGCTTACCCATCCCGGTCGACGGCGCCGACGATGTCTTCCGCGTCGCGGTCCTCGACGTCGGGGCGGACGCCGACGGGGCGACCGGCGCCGACGCGGTGACGCACCACGCGCTCGACGTGTGAGCGCTGGCCCCGACGCCGCGAGCGAGACGCAAACGGGCGCTTGTCCCATCGAGGACCTTTTGAGGTGTCAGTCGAAGAAGGTTTTATGGACAGACGCGCGCTCCTCGTCGCGGCGGGCGGCGCGGCAAGCGCTCTCGCCGGCTGCGCCGACCTCGTCACGCTCGGCGACCCGACCGTCGCCGAGCGCGCCCTCCCCGAGCGGCCCGCGGACCTCTCGCCCGAGTCGGTCGCGGCGTACGTCGCCGAGTACGAGGAGGTCCGCGCGCACAACCGGCACGCGAGGGAGGGGGCGACCGAGGTGAGCGTCGACGCCGTCGCGACGTTCGACCACGCCTCGGGCGACGAGCGCTTCGCGACCGCCCAGCACGCCGGCACGGTCTACTACGAGGAGGACGGCGCCCGGTCGGTGGGGGAGCTGTACGGCCGCCCGGTGCCGTATCTGGTCGCCCCCGACCGGACGCTTCGGATGCCGGTGGAGCGGCGGCGGGTCGGGTCCGACGGGTCCGACCGCCCGCCGGACGAGACGGCGTCGCCGCCGCTCGGCGTCCGGCTGTGCAACGTCACCGGCGAGCCGCGCGAGTTCGCGGTGACGGTCGACCGGCGGAGCGCGCCGGACGAGCCTGACGCGGGAGGCGGCGTCAGCGGCGATCTCACCGACGAGAGCGACGACCCGGTCCTCTCGGCGACGGTCGAGCTCGAGCCGAAGAGCGCCGTGGAGCTCCTGGAGGTCACCAGCGTCCGCGGCGGCTACCGCGTCGTCGCCAGCATGGAGGACCACGGCGTCACCGGACAGGGCCGGATCGAGGTCGGGCTGCCGAGCGCCGACCGCGGCCCCAACGTCGACGTCGTGGTCGGCGAGAGCGGCGTCTCCGCGTGGCACCTCCCTTCCTTCGAGGGGATCTGAGCGGTCAGTCGGCGGCGTCGTCGCCAGCCGCTGGAACGTCGGCGGCGTCCGCCGCCTCGATCCCGCGGAACTCGAAGCGCGCGCCGCCGTCCTCCGCGTCGACGAGTTCGAGCGACCAGCCGTGCGCCTCGGCCACCTCCGCGACGATCTTCAGGCCGAAGCCGGTCCCGTCCCGGTCGGTCGACACGCCCGCGTCGAACGCGTCCTCGCGCACCGACTCGGGGACTCCGGGCCCGTCGTCGGAGACGTAGAAGCCGACCGTCCCGTTCTCGGCGTCGAGCGCCCCCACCTCGACGCGGACGTCCGGACCGGCGTGAGCGACCGCGTTGGCGAACAGGTTCTCCAGGGCCTGTCGGAGCCGGCTCCCGTCCGCGCGCAGCGCGAGGTCGTCGCCGACAACCAGTTCGGCGGCCACCGTGTCGACGTTCGCCCAGCACTCCTCGGCCAGCGCCGCGAGGGACACCGCCTCGGTCTCGTCGATCGCGGTGCCCTGTCTGGCGAGCGTGAGCATGTCCTCGACGAGCGCGCCCATCCGGTCGAGCGAGCGCGCGACGGCGTCGATCTCCGACGGCACCGTCTGCGTCTCCTCCAGTCGGGCGCGGACCAGTTCGAGGTTGCCGGCCGCGACGTTGAGGGGGTTCCGGAGGTCGTGGGAGACGAGGCCGGCGAACTCCTCGAGCCGGTCGCGCTCGCGGGCGACCTCGTCCTCGCGGGCTCGGAGCTGTCGCTCGCGCTCGATCCGGACGAACACCATCGTCACGGTCGCGGCCCAGATCCGCGCGACCGCGAGGTCGGAGTCGTCGAACGCGTCGGGCTCGGTGGCGCCGACGTTGATGACGCCGTAGCGACCGAGCGGGAGCACGAGCTCGCTCCGGATCGGCGAGTCGGGGTTGTACCGGTCCGGGTCCGTCTCCGTGTCGGCGACGTACTCCGGCTCCCCTGACTCGAACACCTGCCAGGAGATGCTCCGCTCGTCCGCCGAGAAGGCGGGATGCTCGCCCACGACCTCGTCGGCCGCGTCGGTCCACACGAGCGGTTCGAGCGCGTCTCGGTCTTCGTCGTACAGCCAGATCCCCGCGATCGGGTGGCCGAGCACCTCTTCGACGTAGTCGACGGCGGCCGCCGCGGCGACCTCGCGGTCGGTCGTCTTCAGGAGGTCCTGCGTCGCCTCGTGGAGCGCCTCCAGCGTCCGCGTCCGGCGGCGGATCTCGGCCTGCTGTGCCCGCCGCTCGCGCACGTCGACGACGGTGACGACGAGGTACGTCTCGCCCCCCTGCTCGAACGGGCCGAGGCTGATCGTGACGGGGAACTCGGTTCCGTCCCGCCGCCGCGCCGTCAGGTCGAGGCTCGCGGCCATGGACCGCGGCTCGGGGTCGGCGACGTGACCGTAGAGTTCGGCGCCGGCCGAGCCGCCGGCCGCGTCGTAGAGCAGTCGCTCGACGTCGGTCCCCTCCAGATCCGCCGGTGGATGGCCGAACACGGCCTCGACGCGGGAGTTGCCGGCGCGGACGACGCCGTCGGTGTCCACGATCAGCACCGGGTCGGGAAGGCCGCCGAGCGCCTCCGGGAATCGCTCCATTCGCTTCCGCCTCCTACTCCTCGGCCGGCTCGTGGACGTGCCCGCACTCGGGGCACCGGACCTCCTCGCCGCGGAGGCCGGCCGAGGAGGCGCGCACCTCGCGCATCACCTCGCTGATCTTGTCCTCGGCCTCCAGCTCGTCGGCGACGGCGAGGTCGACGCCCTCGACCTCCAGGAGGAACTTCGCGACCTCCGTCACCTCGTACATCATCTCGTCTAAGTCCTCGGCGGTGAAGAAGCCGGACATCGCCCCGTAGAGGAACGTCGCGCCCGCCTTCGTCACCTTCTCCTCGAACGAGTAACGCGCCTGGTTGACCGCCTGCGGCGTGTACGTGTCGGTCATGAAGGGGACGAGCTCCGGGAGGTTCTCGCCGATCTTCGTCATCTCGACGCCCGTCTCGGTGCGGAAGTCGGCGCAGAGCCGCGCGATCGCCCACTCCCGGGCCGTGACGTACGTCCGGTCGCGGAGGAACTCGTTGACGCGCTCGTAGCGGGCGCCGTCCATCTTCTTGAACCGCTCGTACTTGCGGACCTCCGGCGGGAGGTCGGCGTCGGCGGCGTCGGCGGCGTCGGTCGCGTCGTTGCCGCCGTCTGCTGTGGTGTCGCCGTCGGCGGTACCGCTGTCGGATTCGGCGTCGATCCCGTCGGAAGCGTCCCCATCGGAAGCGTCCCCGCCCGAAACTTCCTCGTCGGGAGGGGCCTCGCCGTCGGTCGGAGCGGACGCCTCGCCGAGGGACCCCTGACTCCCCTCGTCGCCGACCGGCGGCTCGCTGGCGGGGTCCGACCCCGCGTCGGCGTCGTCCGACGCGGAACCGGGCTGGTCGTTCATGTCCGTACCAACCTGACCCCCGAACAAAAGGGTTGTCGCTGTCGGCGGTCGGTTCGACGGGGACACCGGACCGCGATCGCGGAGATCCATTTTTGTACCGTCGTGTGGACGTGCGTCGTATGAAGGTGCTCTGCGGGATCGGCGGCAGCGACGACTCGTTCCGCGCGCTCGATCGGACCGTCGAGCGGGCGGCGGTCGCGAGCGACGACCTCACCGTCGCGGTGGTCGACAACGAGGACTCTGGAGTCCCCCCCGAAGAAGTGATACGGCGCGCCGGAGACGCGATCGACGACGCGGGGATCGACGCCGACGTGAGGCGGGTCGAGGGCGACCCCGGGAGCCGGCTGGTGGAGATCGCGGAGACGGAGGAGTTCGAGGAGATCGTCCTCGGCGGGGGGCACACGAGCCCGATGGGGAAGATCACGATCGGACCGATCGCCGAGTTCGTCCTGTTGAACGCCAAGACATCGGTCACGCTGGTCAGATGAGCGACCGACGCTACCCGGACGCGGTCGCCGACGAGTTCCCCGTCCCCCCCACCGAGTTCACCGACCGGGAGGACCGGACCGTCGAGATCCGACCGTACGACGGCGGCGAGGCCGCCTACGAGTCGCTCGTCGCGATGTACGACGCCTTCGATCCGGCCGACCGCGCGCAGGGGATCCCCCCCGGCGGGGAGGAGCGCATCCGGGAGTGGCTGGACGCGATCCTCGGCGGCGACTGCTACAACGTGATCGCGTGGTGCGGCGACGAGGTCGCCGGCCACGCGACGCTGGTACCCGACGGCGACGCCTACGAGCTGGCGATCTTCGTCCACCAGGAGTACCAGCGCGCCGGGATCGGCACCCACCTCATCCGCGGGCTGCTCGGCCACGGGCAGGCCGAGGGGGTCCGGAAGGTGTGGCTCACCGTCGAGCGGTGGAACCGCGCGGCCGTCTCGCTGTACAAGAAGATCGGCTTCGAGACCTCCGACGCCGAGAGCTTCGAGCTGGAGATGGGGCTCCGGCTGAACGAGGGGGAAGAGGGCGACGGGATCGACGAGGGCGACGGGGCGTAGCGCCGCCGCCGCGCCCACGGGGCGACCGCCTCCCGACGCCCCTCGCTCGCCGGGATCTTCAAGCCTTTACGTGCGGCGGGCGAGCGCTCCGGTATGAGTCACCGAATTCTTCTGCTGGGGGCGCCCGGCGCCGGAAAGGGGACGCAGAGCGCGAAGCTCGCCGAGGAGTACGGCGTCGAGCACGTCACGACCGGCGACGCGCTCCGCGCGAACAAGGACATGGAGACGGAGTACGGGACGCCGCGCTCGTTCATGGAGGCGGGCGAGCTCGTCCCCGACCCGGTCGTCAACGAGATCGTCCGGGCCGCGCTCGAGGAGGCCGACGGGTTCGTGCTGGACGGCTACCCGCGCAACCTCGACCAGGCCGAGTACCTCTCGGAGATCACCGACCTCGACGCCGTGATCTACCTCGCCGTCGACGAGGAGGTGCTCGTCGACCGGCTCACCGGCCGCCGGGTGTGCGACGACTGCGGCGCGAACTTCCACGTCGACTTCCAACCCCCCGAGGAGGCGGGCGTCTGCGACGAGTGCGGCGGCGAGCTGATCCAGCGCGAGGACGACACCGAGGAGACGGCGCGCGAGCGGCTCCAGGTCTTCTACGACAACACCGAGCCCGTGGTCGACCACTTCCGCGACGAGGGAGTCCTCGTCGAGGTCGACGGCGAGGCGACGCCGGACGAGGTCTTCGACCGGATCCGCGACGTCGTCGAGGCGTAAGGAGAACGCGCCTCCTCGGGGAGGACCGCGTTCCCCGAGGGCGACCCGCGCCGGCGATCCTACAAGGTTCTTAACCGTCGGCCGCTAACCGACCGATAATGAGCAAGGTCGAACGGAGAGTCCGCTCGCTCGTCAACGAGGACGGCGAGATGCGGGACGCCCTGGAGGTCGTCTTGGACCGCGCCACCGACGGCGAGGTCCAGTGGGTCGACGTCCGCGACGAGATCACCAGCGGCCAGTGGGGCCGCCTCATCGAGAAGGAGATCCTCGTGGACGGCGAGCGCGGCTTCGCACTGGCCGACCCCGACGGGATCGAGGCGGGGATGACCAGTGACGGCGGCGGAGGCGGCGGCGGCAGCGACGTCGAGACACCGGAGACGACGTCGTGGACGAAGTGGGACAAGCTCGCCGCCGTCGCAACCATCGGCGCCTTCGTCGGGTACGCCGTCGGCCCCGTCCGGGACACGATCGCGGGGGCGATCGACGTCGTCCTCGGCCCGCTGCTGAACGTCGTCCCCTTCTACGTCGTCATCATGGTGATCGCGCTCGGGACCGGGATGTACTCCACGCTGCTTCGCGCGGGACTCATGGACATGGAGAAGATGAGCCAGTACCAGGAGCGGATGCAGGACATCCAGGAGCGGCGCAAGGAGGCGAAGGAGCGCGACGACGACGCGGCGTTAGACGCCATCCAGGAGGAGCAGATGGACGCGATGGGCGACCAGCTCGGGATGTTCAAAGAGCAGTTCCGCCCGATGGTGTGGATCATGTTCCTCACCATCCCGGCGTTCCTGTGGATGTTCTGGGTGATCGGCTACCGTGGCTCCGACTCCGCCTACCCGGAGATCGCGGCCCAAGAGCTCGTGGTGCCGCTCGCCGGGACCGTCACGTGGGACACGGGGATCGTCGGCCCGATCCAGATGTGGATCCTCTGGTACTTCCTCTGCTCGATGGCGTTCACCCAGCTCGTCCAGAAGAGCCTCAACATCCAGATGTCGCCGTCGACGTCGTAATTCCGCGTTCGACGCGCTATCCGTGTCGGGGGCCGCGGATTTCAACGGCACCGACTCTTCATTCGGTATCGGTTGCGGCGTTTCGAACCGCCTCGAGAGCGAGTCCGAGGGCGAGTGCGCCGGCGAACAGAAGGACGGTTCCCCCGACGACGGCCGTTTCGGCGATCCGCGGGATCTGCGCTACGACCGACGCGAATACCCGGACGTCGAGCGCGACCACGGCGACGGCGCCGACCCCGTTGAACGCCATGTCGAGAGCCGTATCGCGTAGCCCGTAGTATTCGAGCACCGGCGGTCTGTCGATGTACTCGCCTAGTTCGCGGGCGGCCAGTTCCACGAGCTCCCAGACGACGCCGGCGCCGAGCGTGAACAGGAGGGTGAAAAGGACCGCGTAGGGGCCCGTGACGTGCGATCCGAGCGCGGCCGGGGTCTGGAGGGTCGCGTAGACGAGTGCTGCGACGAGAGCGGCGGAGACGGTGTGTGTGAGATGGTCCCACCACGAAACGGTGTCGTACCATCCCAGCATCCCCAGCATATGGAGGAAGCCCGCGACGGCGATCCACGCGGAGAGCCCGGGGCCGAACGCGACGTCAGCCCCGCCGCTAAACGCGATCGCGAATTCGGTGAGCGTCGGAAGGGCGGCGACGGCGAGGGACGCGATCCCGTTCACGACCGCTTGTAGGTTCCGAGACAGCAGCCCGATCAGGACCGTTCCGAAGATCCCCGCCAAGAAGCCGTAGAACACGGGTTGCAGAACGTTCGTCATGAGATGGCGGGCGGGAGTGTGGTGCAGTGGTCGTCGTGTCCGGGGGCTCCTCGCAGTCGGCTCACGCTCTCGTCGGAGGGGGTGGCTCTTGGATCAGGGCGTGCGGTAATGGTCTCTTCGATGTGGCAGCGCGACCGCATGCGCTCAGATGTGTAGCCCGCGGAGATATCGAGCGGGGCTTCACTACCCGCAACAGCGGGATAACCGCCGACCGCTCAACAGGAGCAGTAGTAGTCGCGGTCGACGAACTCCGTCTCGAACAACTTCGCGGCCGGGCCGGGGTCGGTGGGGCGGTAGACGCCGGTCGTCAGGTCGCCCTCGCGCTCGAACGCGCCGGAGACGAGCCGCCGCCAGTCGGCGACCGAGAGCTGGTCCCAGAAGGCGTCGTCGCCCGCTAAAAGCGAGAGGTAGTCCCGGAGGTACACCCACCGGGTCGGCTCCACGCCCTCGGACTCGTACTCCGCGTCGGTGACCGCGGCGTAGGCGGCCATCGGGAGGTTCGCCCCCGCGGCGACGGGCATCGAGATCCACTTCCACGGGCGGGTGTTGACGTCGAGCAGGAGGAACTCGTCGCGGTCGGCGTCGTAGACGAACTCCGACTCGCTGATCCCGTGGTAGCCGGCGTCGTCGAGCACCGCGAGCGCGCGCTCCTCGATGGCGGGCTCGTCGGCCGTCTCGACCAGACAGGACGTGCCGAACTGCCGGGGGTACCGCACCGCGGCGTTGCCGACGACCCCGAGCGCGTCGTCGGTCCCCGACGGCGGCACGTAGGAGGCGAGCGAGTGGTCCCGGCCGGTGGCGATGTCGACGCGCTTTTGCGCCATCACGGCGATCCCCTCGTCGCTCGCGGCCGCCGCGACGTCCTCGAACTCCCCGCGGTCGGCGACCTCGATCACGTTGGTGCCGAACGCCTCCTCGAAGTCGCGCTTGAGCTCGGGTTTCACCACGAGCGGGAAGCCGAGCGCCGCGGCGGCCTCGTCGACCCCGGCGTCCGGCTCGCGCGTCGCCGCCGACGCGGTCTCCGCCAGCCGGTACGTCTCGGGGTACGGCACGCCGAGCGCCTCGCAGGTCGCGTACAGCTCGGACTTGTTCAACACGTCGTCGAGCGTGTCGATCCCGGCGAAGGGGAGCCGGACGCCGTCGGGGTCGGCCTCGGCGTACGCCAGCGCCCACTCGTCCATGCAGCCGAACGCGACCGCCTCGTTCCCCGCGGCGTCGACGATCGCCTCCACGTCCTCGCGGAATCCGTCGAGGTCGTCGAGGGGGTAGGTGACCGCGCCCGCGAAGTCGACCGCGTCCGAGGGCGGGGCGAGGCCGTCGTGGGGGACCGCGGCGGCGTCGCCGCCGTCCCCGCCCCCGTCGCCGGCGCGGTCGAGCGCGATCACGGGCACGCCGTGGGCGTCGAGCGCGCGCGCGACGCCGAGTCCGGTCACGTGGGCGTTGCTGACGAGAGCCGGCGGGCGGTCGAACGAGGCGTCCGCGAGCGCCTCGACGAGCGCCTCGGTCGAGAGGAACTGCGCTTCCATACCCGGCGTTGGCCGTCGGGACACAAAGGCGCACCAGTATCGGCCCCGCGTGCCACTACCGGTGACGCAACGCGCTTTTGGTCCCGCCGCGCCTCATCCTCGGTATGAGCGAGACAGAGCTGCCTGGGCGGGTCCGCCGCGCGTTCGCGGACCACGGCTCCTTCGAGCCCGCCGACGAGGCGGGCGCGTGGACCTCGGAAACGACCGCGTTCGACGGGACGGTGCGCGCCGAGCCCGCCGCGGACGGCCGGGTGCGGTTCGCGGTGACCGTCCGGGTGCCGACCCTCTCGGCGGCGACCGCGGACGACGTCGCCGACGTGGTCGAGGAGGGGTGGACCGAGACGTTCGAGCTCCGCGTCGTCGACGTCGGCGGCGTGACGCGCGGCGACCGCGAGTTCGACCCGACCGTCGCGGTCGGCGACGACGAGATCACCGTCGAGTTCGAGCTGACCGACGTCAACGAGCGGCGCGGCGTCGACGACGCGGGAGCGCTGATCGACTTCGTCGAGGGGACCTACGTGCAGGGCGTCATTCCGGGGTACGAGTACGTCGACCCCGTGGCTGGGCTCCTGTCGGCGGCGCGCCAGCAGGGGAACGACGGCGCGTTCTGACCGCGTTTCGAACGGGGGATCCGCGGCGCCGGGCCGATAGGGGCAAATGCCGGGAGCCCGTACGGGAGGTATGCTCGCGCTGCTCGGGTTCGTCAGCCTCCTCGCGCTGGTGGCGTTCCACACGCTGGTCGCCGGGGTGACGACCCGCTTCTTCCGGCTTCGACTGTCGACGGCGTGGGGGTCGGTGGTGTACACGATCGTGTTGACGCCGATGCTCCTCCTGATCTCGACGCTCGTGTTCACGGGCGCGCTCAACGTCGGCGCCGGCGTCAACCTCGGCAGCACGACCGTCCTCTTCGGACTGCTCGTCTTCCTCCCGGTCGTGCTCGGCGCGGCCGTCGACTACCTCTACGTGCCGTCGCCGGAGGAGTACGAGCTGCCGGAGACGCAGTAGGAGAGTTGCGAATTACTCCTCGACCAGATCCGCGACGACCGCCGCGACGCGGGCCGTGACGTCCTCGGGCGACCGCGTCGCGTCGACGCGCACGAACCGGTCCGGCTCCGCGTCGATCAGCCGCTCGTAGTTGTCTCGGACCGCGGCGAGGTAGCCGTCCTGCTCGAACTTGTTCGTGCGGCCCGCGCGCTCGGCGGCGGTGCGGGCGTCCAGGTCAAGGTAGACCGTCGCGTCGGGCGGCCGCGAGAACGGCGCGTGGACCTCTTTGATGTATTCGAGCGGGTCGCGGTCGTCGAGGGCGACGCCGCTCGCGTCGAGCGTCGCGGCCTGGTACGCGAACCGGGAGTCCGAGTAGCGGTCGGAGACGACCAGGTCGCCGCGGGCGAGGGCCGGCCGGATCGTCTCGGAGAGGTGGTTCGCGTGGTCGGCGGTCAGCAGGAACAGCTCCGCGAGCGGGTCGGCGTCGTCGGCCGCGATCGACCGGTCCACGGCCTCCCCGTACCAGCTGTCGGTGGGCTCGCGGGTGAACGTCGCGTCCGGGTGGCGCTCGCGGAGCGCCTCCCAGACGGTCGTCTTCCCGCTCCCGTCGAGCCCCTCCAGCGTGATCAGCATGGTCGCGCTCGGACGCGCCGGGGAATAAACCGACCGGGTTCCGAGGACGCGACGTGTCCCTTTTTAGTGGCCCGCGGACGAACCGTCGCTATGGTCAGCCGCTCCCCCGCGCCGCGCTCCGCCCGGAGGCACCGATGGTAGACGTCGCGATCTCCGTCGGCCGAGTGGCCGCCGCGCTGGTGTTGGTGGTGCTGAACGGGTTCTTCGTGGCGTCGGAGTTCGCGTTCGTCCGGGTCCGGTCCACCTCGGTCGAACAGCTCGCCGCCGAGGGTCGGCCCGGGTCGGGAGCCCTCCAGGACGTGATGGGGAGTCTCGACGACTACCTCGCGGCGACCCAGCTCGGGATCACGCTCGCCTCGCTCGGGCTCGGGTGGATCGGCGAGCCCGCGGTGGCCGCGCTCATCGAGCCGGCGCTCGGGTCGGTGCTGCCGCAGAGCGCGGTCCACCTCGTCGCGTTCGCGATCGGGTTCGGCGTCATCACGTTCCTCCACGTGGTGTTCGGCGAGCTGGCGCCGAAGACGATCGCCATCGCGCAGGCCGAGCGGATCGCGCTCATGCTCGCCCCGCCGATGAAGCTCTCCTACTACCTGTTTTCCCCCGGCATCGTCGTGTTCAACGGGGCCGCGAACGCCTTCACGCGCGCCATCGGCGTCCCGCCCGCCTCGGAGACCGACGAGACGATGGGCGAACGCGAGATCCGGCGCGTCCTCGCGCGCTCCGGCGAGGCCGGTCACGTCGACCCCGGCGAGGTCGACATGATAGAGGGCGTCTTCGAGCTCGACGACACCGTCGTCCGCGAGGTGATGGTGCCGCGGCCGGACGTGGTGACGCTCGCCGCCGACCGGACCCTCCCCGAGATCCGCGCGACCGTGCTGGAGGCGGGACACACCCGCTACCCGGTCGTGGCCGACGAGGACGCCGACCGCGTGGTCGGCTTCGTCGACGTGAAGGACGTGCTGCGCGCCGGCGAGGCCGGCGACGAGTCGGCGACGGCCGCGGACCTCGCGCGGGAGATCGTCGTCGTGCCCGAGACGACGGCGATCGGCGACCTCCTCGTCCAGTTCCGCGAGGAGCACAGGCAGATGGCCGCCGTCGTCGACGAGTGGGGCGCCTTCGAGGGGATCGTCACCGTCGAGGACATCGCGGAGGCGCTCGTCGGCGACCTCCGGGACGAGTTCGACGACGGCCGGGGCGAGCACACGATCCGCGCCCGCGAGGGCGGCGCGTACGAGGCCGACGGCTCCGTCTCCCTCTCGGTCGTCAACGACGCGCTCGGGACCGACCTCGAGGGGAACGGGTACGACACCCTCGGCGGGCTCGTGCTGGACCGGCTCGGCCGCACGCCGGAATCGGGCGACGTCGCCGAGGCCGGCGGCCACCGCTTCGAGGTCACCGCCGTGGACGGCGCCCGGATCTCGACGGTGCGTATCGACCGGATCGACGGCGACGGCGGTGTCGACGAACACGGCGGAGACGGCGAGTAGGACGCGCCGACGGCCGCGGCGTTTTTTAAGCGTCGGCCGCGACTCTCCGCGCATGTTCGACCGGATCCTGTTCCCGACCGACGGCGGCGACGGGGCGGACGCGACGTTCGACCACGTCCTCGACCTGGCCGCGGACCACGAGGCGACGGTCCACGTCCTCAACGTCGCCGACACGACTCACGACAGCGTCACGCGGGTCGGCCGAGACGTGGTCGACGTGCTCGAACGCGAGGGCGAGGACGTCGTCGAGGCGGCCGCGGAGCGGGCCGCAGAGCGCGGCGTCGAGGCGGTCACGGCGGTGCTCCAGGGCGGCGTCGCGGAGACGATCGTCGCCTACGCGACCGAACACGAAATGGACCTGATCGCCATGCCGACGCGCGGGCGGACGGGGCTCGACCGCCTGCTCCTCGGGAGCACGACGGAGCGCGTCGTGCGCCGGTCGCCGGTCCCGGTGCTCAGTCTCCGGCCCGACGGCGAGCCGGCGCGGTACCCCTACCGGAACGTCCTCCTGCCGACCGACGGGAGCGATCGGGCCGCCGAGGCGCTCGACCGCGCCGTGGCGCTGGCGGCGCGAAGCGGGGCGACGCTCCACGTGCTCTCCGTCGTCGACGTCGGGACCATCGGGGCCGAGGCGTACTCGGGCACCGACGCGCTCGTGTCGGCGTCCGAGGAGATCGTCGCGGAGGCCGCCGCCGTCGCCGAGGCGGCGGGCGTGGAGACGGTCGAGCGCGTCGAGGTGGGCTCGTCGGCCGCCCGCGGGATCCGGTCGTACCTCGCGGACGGCGACGTCGACCTCGTGGTCATGGGCACGCGGGGGCTGACGGGCGTCGAGCGCTACCTGCTCGGGAGCGTCGCCGAGCGCACCGTTCGGACCTCCCCCGTCCCGGTGTTGACGGTGCCCGACGAAGGCTCCGAGTGAGGCGGCCGCCGACCCGAGACCGCTCGCCGGCGGGGCCGCCGACCGCGGGGGCCGCCGACGGCGACGCCGCTCCGCGCGGCGGCGTCTGACGCCGCGGTAGGTTTACGGGGGTTCCTCGCCTTATTCCGTGCATGAAGGTGTTGGTCGCAGGCGGGACCGGATTCATCGGGTCGTACCTCTGTCGCGCGCTCGCCGAGGGGGGCCACGACGTGACGGCCCTCTCCCGCTCGGGGAGCGAGACGCCCGAGGGGGTCGACGTCGTCAGGGGCGACGTCACGGACTACGACTCGATCGCCGGGGCGGTCGAGGGACAGGACGCCGTGGTGAACCTGGTCGCGCTCCCGCCGCTGTTCGAGCCGAAGGGCGGCAACGTGATGCACGACCGGGTCCACCGCGGCGGGACGGAGAACCTCGTGAACGCCGCCGAAGCGGGCGGAGTCGAGCGGTTCCTCCAGCTGAGCGCGCTCGGGGCCGACCCCGACGGCGACACGGCGTACATCCGCGCGAAGGGACGGGCCGAGCCGATCGTCCGCGAGAGCGACCTCGACTGGACCATCTTCCGCCCCTCGGTCGTGTTCGGTGAGGGCGCCGGGTTCCTCTCGTTCACCAAGCGGCTGAAGGGGATGTTCGCGCCCGGCCTCCCGCTGTATCCGCTTCCCGGCGGCGGGAAGACTCGGTTCCAGCCGATCGATGTCGAGGACTTCGTCCCGATGCTGGTAGCGGCGTTAGAAGAGGACGAACACGTCGGCGAGACGTACGAGATCGGCGGCCCGGAGACGCTGACGCTCCGGGAGGTGACCGACCTCGTGTACGAGGCCGAGCGCAAGGACGTCACCATCGTCCCGCTGCCGATGCCGCTCGCCAGGATCGGCCTGACGGTGCTCGGCGCCGTCCCCGGCTTCCCGATGGGGCCCGACCAGTACCGGTCGTTACAGTTCGACAACACGACGGCCGACAACGACGTCGCCGCGTTCGGCGTCGACCCCGACGAACTGACCACGCTCGGCGCGCATCTCGGCGTCCGATGACGAGGTCGATCGCGGGACTGAGCGGCGATTCGGCGGTCGACGTCGGAGCCGCGGCGCCGTTCGTGTCACGCAGGTGGATATCAGCGATGGTAACGGCAACCGAAGGCTTAAATATGCCTTCACGTTCTGTTCTTTTCAAAGGCCGAGGGAGCACACGATGAAACTTGCAATGATCGGATTCGGACAGGCGGGGGGAAAAGTCGTCGACAAGTTCCTGGAGTACGACAAGCGGACGGGGTCTGAGATCGTCCGCGCGGCCGCGGCCGTCAACACGGCCAAGGCCGATCTCATGGGACTCGAGCACGTCGCCGAGGACCAGCGCGTACTCATCGGGCAGTCCCGGGTGAAGGGCCACGGGGTCGGCGCGGACAACGAGCTCGGCGCGGAGATCGCCGAGGAGGACATCGACGAGGTGCAGGGCGCCATCGACTCGATCCCGGTCCACGAGGTCGACGCGTTCCTCGTCGTCGCCGGGCTCGGCGGCGGCACCGGCTCCGGCGGCGCGCCGGTGCTCGCGAAACACCTCAAGCGGATCTACACCGAGCCCGTCTACGGGCTCGGCATCCTGCCGGGCAGCGACGAGGGCGGTATCTACACCCTCAACGCGGCACGGTCGTTCCAGACGTTCGTCCGCGAGGTGGACAACCTGATGGTGTTCGACAACGACGCCTGGCGGAAGACGGGCGAGTCCGTCCAGGGCGGCTACGAGGAGATCAACGAGGAGATCGTGCGGCGGTTCGGCATCCTCTTCGGCGCCGGCGAGATCCAGCAGGGCCAGGAGGTCGCCGAGAGCGTCGTCGACTCCTCGGAGATCATCAACACGCTCGCCGGCGGCGGCGTCTCCACCGTCGGCTACGCGGAGGAGGAGGTCGAAGAGCGGAGCTCGGGCGGGCTGCTCTCGCGGCTGCGCGACGACAACGGCGAGGACCAGCTCGACAGCGCGCACACCACGAACCGCATCACCAGCCTCGTCCGCAAGGCGGCGCTGGGCCGGCTCACGCTCCCGTGTGAGATCGAGGGCGCGGAGCGCGCGCTGCTCGTGCTCGCCGGGCCGCCGGAGTACCTCAACCGGAAGGGTATCGAGCGCGGTCGCAAGTGGCTCGAAGAGCAGACCGGCTCGATGGAGGTCCGCGGCGGGGACTACCCGTACCGCGGCGCCGGCTTCGTCGCGACGGTGATCCTGCTCGCGGGCGTCACGAACGTCCCGCGGATCAAGGAGCTCCAGCAGGTCGCCATCGAGGCGCAGGACAACCTCGACGAGATCCGCGAGGAGAGCGACGAGAACCTCGACGAGCTCGTCAGCGACGACAGCGACGAGCTGGAATCCCTGTTCTAGGGCGACCCTCCCGATGGAGGTCCTCGTCCCGTTCTCGACCGACCGCCCCAAGTCCCGACTCTCCGCCGTCCTCGATCCCGACGAGCGGGCGGCGTTCGCGCGGGCGATGCTCCGCGACGTCCTCGACGCGGTCCGGGCCGCCGGCGGCGACCCGCGGGTGCTCGCCACCGGTCCGGTCGACGCCGACCTCGGCTGTCCCGTCGAAATCGACGAGCGCGCGCTGACCGACGCGGTCAACGCGGCGTTCGACGGGCGGTTCGGGGGCGGCGACGGCGACCGCAGCGACGGCGACCCGGACCCCGTCGCGGTCGTCATGGCCGACCTCGCGCTCGCGACGCCGGCGGCCCTCCGGGATCTGTTCGCGGCCGGGCGTGAGGCCGACGTCGCGCTCGCGCCCGGCCGCGGCGGCGGCACGAACGCATTCGTCGCGAGCCACCCGTCGTTCCAGGTCGACTACCACGGCGCCTCGTACCTCGACCACCGGCGGATCGCGGCGGAGATCGGTGCGAGCGTCGCGGTCGTCGACTCCCATCGGCTCGCGACCGACGTGGACGAGCCGGCGGACCTCGCGGAGGTGCTGATCCACGCCGAGGCGGACGGCTGGGGGGGCGGAGACGACAGCATGAACGCAGGGAGAGCGACGCGGTGGCTCCGCGACGCCGGCTTCGCGCTCGACGCCGCGGACGGGCGGGTGGGCGTCGTGCGGGAGTGAGGCGGGGGCAGCCCGGGCGATCGGTTTCGACGGGCGACTCGCTCGGATCCTCGACCGCGATCCTTTTTGAACCGCGAGCGTGAGGGGCGGACGTGTTCACGGCGGCCGACGAGTACGGGATCGACCTGTCGATCGACGCCGAGCGCGTCGAGCGGCTGCTCTCGGTGACGCCCGCGGACGTCGACCCCGCCGAGCGGCTCACGTTCGCGCGGAACGTCTTCGTGCCGCTGACGACCGCCTGCCGGTACACCTGCACCTACTGCACCTACTACGACGTGCCCGGCGAGGCCTCCCTGCTCTCGCCCGAGGAGGTCCGCGAGCGCTGCCGCGTCGGCGCCGACGCCGGCTGCACGGAGGCGCTGTTCACCTTCGGCGACGACCCGGACGACCGATATGTCGAGATCCACGAGACGCTCGACGAGTGGGGGTTCGACTCGGTCCACGACTACCTCCACCGCGCCTGCGAGATCGCCTTGGAGGAGGGGTTGCTCCCGCACTCGAACCCCGGCGACCTCACGGAGGCGCAGTTCGCGTCGCTGCGCGAGGTGAACGCCTCGATGGGCGTCATGCTGGAGACGACCGCCGACGTCGACGCGCACAGCGGCGGTCGGCGCAAGACACCCGGCCAGCGACTCAACACGATCCGGGCGGCGGGTCGGCGGGGCGTCCCCTTCACCACCGGCATCCTCGTCGGCATCGGCGAGGACTGGCGCGACCGCGCGGAGAGCCTGCTCGCGATACGCGACCTCCACGAGCGCCACGGCCATATCCAGGAGGTGATCGTGCAGAACGTCGTCCCGAACGAGCGGTCGGAGTTCGCGAAGCCCGAGTTGGAGACGATGCGCCGGGTCGTCGCGATGGCCCGGGCCGCGCTCCCGCCGGAGGTGTCCGTGCAGGTGCCGCCGAACCTCTCGCCCGCGGCCGACCTCGTCGACTGCGGGATCGACGACCTCGGGGGCGTCTCGCCGGTGACGGACGACTACATCAACCCCGCCTACGAGTGGCCCGACCTCGACGGGCTCCGCTCGGTCGCCGACGCCGGCGGGATGCCCTTACGCGAGCGGCTCCCGACCTACGCGCGATACCTCCCGAGCGACCTCCGGCCGGCGAGCGTCGATCCGGCCCCGCCGCCGACGGACCGCGACGCGTGGGTCCCGCCGGCGGTCCGCGACCGGATTCGCGCGGACGACGTCCACGGGCGGCGGCTCCGCGGGGTCGCCCGCGGCGACGGGCCGCTCGCGGTCCGGGGCGACTGAGGTCCACGGCGGATCCGGCGACGGGCTCCGACGGCGGATCCGGCGATCGACCCCCGATAAACAACTGCGCTGCCAGTAGCTTCTTTAAATATCTCTCCGAATGGGTGAGTGATGCTACCACTACAGTTCGGCGGTGCCGGATTGAACGCGGCCCTGACGGAGATCCTGTTCTCCGTGGCGCTGTTCCTCGTCGGGTTCGTCGGCGTGTTGCTTCTGGGCAAGCTCGTGCTCGTGCCGGCGGTCAGGCGGGTGTTGAGCTCGCGCGGGTTCGACGGCGCCGTCCGGAGCCTCGCGTCGAGCGTGGCGAACGCCGTCGTCTGGGTGGCGGCGATCGCCATCGGCTTCACGATGGCCGGCTACGGCGCGTTCCTCTCGGCGTTCGCCGTCTTCGGCGGCGCCATCGCGCTCGCGGTCGGCTTCGCCGCGCAGGACCTCCTCGGCAACTTCGTCGCCGGGATCTTCATCCTGAAGGACAAGCCGTTCGAGGTCGGCGACTGGATCGAGTGGGACGGGAACGCCGGCCGCGTCGAGGACATCGACCTGCGCGTCTCGCGGGTCCGGACGTTCGACAACGAGCGGGTCACGGTGCCGAACGGCGACCTCGCGAACAACGCCGTCACCAACCCGGTGGCGTACGAGACGCTGCGTCAGAAGTTCGTCTTCGGCATCGGCTACGACGACGACATCGCGGAGGCGACCGACATCATCGTCGAGAAGGCGGAGGCCCACGGGGAGATCCTCGACGACCCGGGCGTCTCCGTCCGGCTCGTCGAGCTCGGCGACTCGGCCGTGGGGCTCCAGTCGCGCTGGTGGATCTCAGACCCGGACCGCGGCGACTTCGTCCGGGTGCGCTCGGAGTACGTCACCGCGGTGAAGGAGGCGTTCGACGAGGCCGGCATCGACATGCCGTACGTCCACCGGCAGCTCACCGGCAGCGTCGAGGTGCTCGAATCGGTCGCGGACGACGACCAGTAACCGGTCAGCGACGGCCGCCGGCCGGCGAGTCCGGGAGCGTCGCGCTCGGGCTACTCCGCCGGCGCGTCGCCCTCGACCGCGTCCGGTCGGTACTGCCGGCTGACGGCCTGCCACCGGTTCGAGCGAAATCGCGCGAGGTTCAGCCCGGCCGGTACCAGCTTCTCGGCGATCACCGCCGCGTACAGTCCCCCGACGCCGAGCGGCGTCGCCAGCCCGAGCAGCGCTGCCGGGAGCGCGACCACGTACAGCCCGACCATCGACGCGAGGAACGGCCATCGGGTGTCGCCCGCCCCGCGGAGCGACCCGGTCACGGAGCCGTCGACGCCGAGCGGGACCGCCGATATCGCGGCGACGACGACGAACGCCGCGGTCGCCGCCACGGCGGCCGGGTCGTCCACGAACACGCCGGCGATCGGATCGGCGGCCAGCAGGACGACCGCCGACGCGAGGACGTAGACGAGCGCCGACAGCCGGATCACGTCGCGGCCGTACTCCGTCGCGAGCGACTCCTCGCCCGCGCCGAGCCGCTGGCCGACGAGCGTGCTCGCGGCGATGGAGAAGCCCCAGCTGAAGCTCCCGAGGAGCGCCCGGACGCGTCGGCCGACCTCGAGGGCCGCGACGGTCGCGTCGCCGAACGAGGAAGCGATCCACAGCAGGGGGAAGACGGCCACGCCCTCGGCCACCCGGCGCGCGATCAGGGGCGCGGAGACCCGGAGGAGCTGCCGGATCAGCCCGGCGTCGATCCACGGGCCGGCGCGGCCCACCGGGACCGGCGAGGCGCCGCGCCCGAAGTACGACCGGCCGGTCATCCCCCACGAGAGTGCGACCCCGACGGCGGCGACGGAGACGGCGGTGCCGAGCCCCGCGCCGAACACGCCGAGGCCGGCGCCGAGCACGAGCCAGACCGTGAGGACGACGTTGAGGAGCGCGCCCCCGGCCCGGACCACCATCGGGGTGAACGTGTCTCCGACGCCGGCGTAGGTGCGGCTCGCGATCATGTTGAAGAACTCGAAGGCAAGCGCCGGCGCGGTGACCGCGAGGTACACCGTCCCGGCCCGGAGCGCGGTCCCCTCGCCGCCGACGAGCGCGATGAGCGGTTCGGCGAACGCGACGAAGCCGACGACGATGGGCGCGGCGAGCGCCAGCGCGACGAGGAGCGACCCCTTGACGACGAGCGCGGCGCGGTCGCCCTCGCCGCCGCCGTAGTTCTGCGAGACGAGCGACACCGTCCCGCCGGCGAGCCCGATGGAGACGAACTTCGCGAGCTGCCAGTAGGCGAACGCGAACGCCAGCCCGGCGACGGAGGGCGCCCCGAGCGCGAACCCGACGACCGCCAGGTCCACCGTGTTCTTCGACATGATGGCGAACCCGGTGACGATCCGGGGCCACGCCAGGTCGAGGGTCTCGCCGAGCCGGCCGCGGTCGATGACGCCGGCGCGGTCGAGCCCGTCCGCCGTCGCCGAGCCGAGGCCGGCCCGGAGCCGCGCGGCCGCCGCCCGGAGTCGTGAGCGCATCGGCGTCGGTTGGAACCGGGGCGGCTTGGGTCTGTTCACCCGGAACGACAGTTTTTCACGGCGACCACCCGAGGGTACGACCGATGAATCCCACGGAGTGGCGGACGTACCTCGTGACGCAGGCGAGCCGGTCGGCGGGTCGCGACACCGAGGCGGTCGTCGAGGCGGCGCTCGCGGGCGGCGTCGACGCCGTGCAGCTCCGCGAGAAGGACGTCCCCGACGCGGAGCGGTACGAGGTCGGGAAGCGGCTGCGCGGGCTCACGGCCGACGCGGGCGTCCCGCTGATCGTCAACGACCGGATCGACGTCGCCGCCGCGATCGACGCCGACGGCGTCCACCTCGGGCAGTCCGACCTGCCGGTCGCGGTCGCGCGCGAGCAGTTGGGAACGGAAGCGATCGTCGGCGTCTCGGCGTCCACGGTCGAGCAGGCGCGGACCGCGGCCGACGCGGGCGCCGACTACCTCGGCGTCGGCGCGGTGTACGGGACGCGCACGAAGGACGTGCCGGACGCGAAAGACGGGATCGGGACCGAGCGGGTACGGGAGGTCGCCGCCGCGGTCGACCTCCCGGTGATCGGGATCGGCGGGATCGACGCCGACAACGCGGGCGTGGTGGCCGCGGCCGGCGCCGCGGGGGTCGCGGTCGTCTCCGCGATCACCGCCGCCGAGGACCCGGAGGCGGCGACCGCCGCGATCCGGGAGGCGGTCACGGAGTGACGACCGGTCGCGACGGGCTCCGGGCCGTCACGCCTCGCGTTCGAACGACGGATCGAACAGCCGCGCCGACATCGGTGCCGGGTCGCCTTCCGTGAGGTTGTACGCCGAGAAGTCGGTGACGCCCGCCTCGCGGAGCAGGTCCTCGTCGTAGAAGCTCTCGCCCGTGCACTCCGCCGGGTCGCGAGCGAGGATCTCGAGCACGGCGTCGGAGACGATCTCCGGGGTGCGCCAGTCGTCCTCGGTCCCGAGCCCGAAGTAGCGCGTCGCCCGGGTGTCGATCGTCGTCACCGGCCAGAACGTGTTACAGCCGACGTCGTCGCTCGCCAGTTCCTCGGCGAGCGAGAGCGTGACGAACGACATCCCGAGCTTCGACCACGCGTACGGCGCCTTCCCCGGCGAGCGGTCGGTCACGACCGGCGGCGAGTTCGACAGGAACCACGCCTCGTCGAGCCCCGCGAGGTGGTCCGCGAACGCGTGCGCGACGAGGTGGGTCCCGCGGACGTTCACGTCGGTCAGGAGGTCGAACCGGTCGGCCGGCAGGTCGGCGATATTCGCCAGCTGGATCGCGCTCGCGTTGTTGATCACGACGTCGACCTCGCCGAAGCGGTCGATCGACTCCTCGACCGCCGCCTCGACGCGGGCCTCGTCGCGGAGGTCGAGTTCGAGCGCGAGCGCCTCGGCCCCGCGGTCGCGCACCTCGCGGGCGGTCTGCTCGACCGACCCCTCCAGCTCGGAGTCGTCGTCGTCGGTCGTCTTGCCCGTCGAGACGACGTTACAGCCGCGGTCGGCGAGCGCGAGCGCGAGCTGCTTGCCGATGCCGCGGGTCGTCCCGGTGATGAACGCCGTCGAGCCCGAGAGGTCGGGGTCCGCGAGTGCCATGCCCCCCGTTCGGCCGACCGAGGGATAATTCTCGGTGGTCGGGTCACGGAATCAGTGAGACGATGTTTAAATATCCGCAAGGACGACGACAATTACTTATAAAGAACGGCCGCGGTGGCGCGTGCCGCCGAGCGCCCGTAGGGCGCGAGGTGCACGCGCGAGGGACGCGGCGACCGAAGGGAGCCGCGAGGCTGGGGAGGCGTGAGGCGCGGTTGCGGTGTGGTCGGGCGGGACTCAAAGGGGCAGCCGCGAGGGCGAAGTACGGCGACGGAAGCACCGCAGCGAAGGAGCGGTAGCGACTGAGCGAGGAGCGCACCGAGCCGCGCGAGTCCTCGCGGCTGGGGCTTTGGAGGTGTTCACCGTCGAGTCATCGAACGCGTACAGCCGAGCGGCTGGGGCGTTAGAGGTTTTGACTGTCGATCCGAACTCGATCGAGTCCTATCGCGTCGCTTTCTTCCACTCGCGCAGCCCCAACCGCTCGCCGTTCAGGTCCTCGGCGGGCGCCTCGGTGGCCGCCCAGACGAACAGCGGCGCGACGCTCTCGGGGTCGCGGGCGCGCTCCTTCCCGGTGAGGTCGGTGGCGACGAGCCCGGGGTCGACGACGCCGACCGCCGCGTCGAGGTCGGCGGCGAACCCGCGGGCGACCGCCTCGGCCGCGGCCTTCGAGACCGCGTACGCGCCCATTCCGGCCGTCGACTCGTGAGCAACGGAGCCGGAGGGGACGATCACCCGCGCGTCGTCGGCGAGGTGGGGGACGGCCTCGTTGACCGTCGCGAAGACGCCGCGGGCGTTGGTGCGCATGGTGTCGTCGTAGTCGGCGTACGAGAGCGCGTCCGCCGGGCTCTCGCCGGGCGCGCCGTGGAAGACGGCGGCGTTCGCGAACACGACGTCGATCGGCCCGCCCTCGCGGGCGGCCCGCTGGAAGAAGCGCTCGAGGTCGAACTCGTCGCGGACGTCGACGCGCTCGCCCCACGCCCTGCCGGCGGGGCCGCCCTCGTCGTCCCCGCCGGCGTCGTCGGCTTCAGCCGACTCCCCGCCCTCGCCGTTCAGCTCCGCGACGGTGCGATCGACGGCGGCGCCGTCGCGGCCGGAGACGGCGACGAACGCCCCCGAGTCGACGAACGCCTCGGCCACCGCCCGCCCGATCCCGCTCGTTGCGCCGGTGATCGCGACCGTCGGATCCATGTGCGAACCGGTAGGAGCGTCCGCGACTTAGGCGTACCCACTCGCCGCATCGGATCGGCGGCCGATCGCCGCGTCGGCCGGCCCGCACCCGCGGCTCGCTTCGGCGCCCACCCACCGCTCGTGTCGGCGCCGCCCCGCCGCGTCTGGCCGGTATTTATACCGCTTCCGGCCCTACGAGATCGCATGGACGTGGCCCCGGACATCGACGCCGTGGCCGGCGAATCCGTCGTCGTGATCGGCGGCGGGTTCGGCGGGCTCTCGACAGCGTGTTACCTCGCGGACGCCGGCGCGGACGTGACCCTCTTGGAGAAGAACGAGCAGCTCGGCGGGCGCGCGAGCCGGCTGGAGGCCGACGGCTTCCGGTTCGACATGGGCCCCTCGTGGTACCTGATGCCGGACGTGTTCGAGCGGTTCTTCGGCCACTTCGGGCGCTCGCCCGACGAGTTCTACGAGTTGGAGCGGCTCGACCCGCACTACCGCGTGTTCTGGAAGGACGGCGACAAAGTCGACGTGCTTCCGGACCGCGAGGCGAACAAGGCGCTGTTCGAGGAGTACGAGCCCGGCGCAGGCGAGGCGTTCGAGGCGTACCTGGAGGAGTCGAAGCGTACCTACGAGATCGGGATGGAACACTTCGTGTACGAGGACCGCCCGCGGCTGCGCGACTACGTCGACACGGACGTGCTCCGGTACTCGTGGGGGCTCTCGCTTTTGGGGAAGATGCAGGGGCACGTGGAGGAGTACTTCGACCACCCGAAGCTCCAGCAGCTGATGCAGTACACGCTCGTCTTCCTCGGCGGCTCGCCGTACAACACCCCCGCGCTGTACAACCTGATGAGCCACGTCGACTACAACATGGGCGTCTACTACCCGGAAGGCGGCATCGGCGCCGTCGTCGACGGGATCGTCGAACTCGGCGCCGACCTCGGCGTGGAGTACGTCACCGACGCCGAGGTGACGGGGATCGAGGGGCGCCGCGGCGGGTTCGCGGTCGACACCGCGGACGGGGAGCGCTACCTCTCGGACCTCGTCGTCTCGGACGCCGACTACGCGCACACCGAACAGGAGCTGCTGCCGTCGCGCAAGCGGCAGTACACCGACGAGTACTGGGAGTCGCGGACGTACGCCCCCTCGGCGTTCCTGTTATACCTCGGCGTCGAGGGCGACGTGCCGAACCTCGAACACCACACGCTGGTGCTGCCGACGGCGTGGGACGGCCACTTCGAGCAGATCTTCGACGACCCGTCGTGGCCCGACGACCCCGCCTACTACCTCTGCGTCCCCTCCGAGACCGACGACACGGTGGCGCCGGAGGGGCACAGCAACCTCTTCGCGCTGGTGCCCATCGCACCGGGGCTGGAGGACACCCCGGAGCTCCGCGAGGAGTACCGCGACCTCGTGTTAGACGACATCGCCGAGAACACCGGGACGGAGCTGCGCGACCGGATCGTCTTCGAGGAGACGTTCTGCGTCGACGACTTCGCCGACCGCTACAACAGCTACCGCGGGAGCGCGCTCGGCTTGGCGCACACGCTGCGGCAGACCTCGCTGCTCCGGCCGTCCCACGAGTCCGACGCGGTCGACGGCCTCTACTTCACGGGGTCGACGACGACGCCCGGCATCGGCGTCCCCATGTGTCTCATCAGCGGACAGATAACGGCCGAGGCGGTCTCGAAGCCGACGTGAGCGACGCCGTGACCCGCACAGCGACCGACGCCGGTCGACGGTCGATCGCCGACGACCTCCGGTACCTGCTGGTGCTGTCGCGGCCGCGCTTCTGGCTGTATCTCGCGGGGCCGGTCGCGGTCGGCGTCACGTACGGTATCGGCGACGTGAGCGGGTTGTTCACGCCGACGACCGTCGCGCTGGCGGCGTACTTCCTCGTGCCCGCGAACGTCTTCCTCTACGGCGTCAACGACGCCTTCGACGCCGACATCGACGAGCTGAACCCGAAGAAAGAGGACCGCGAGGCGCGCTGGCGGGGGAGCCGCCTCGTCGCGCTCGCGGTGCTCGCGTCGGCGCTCGCGGGGCTCGCCACGTTCGCGCTCGCGCCGCGGGTCGCGTGGCCGTACCTCGCCGGGTTCCTCCTGCTGTCGGTCGGCTACAGCGCCCCGCCGGTGCGGTTCAAGACGACGCCGCTCCTCGACTCCGCCTCGAACGGGCTCTACATACTCCCCGGCGCGGCCGCGTACGCGACCGTCGCCGGCGCCCACCCGCCGCTCGCGGCGCTCGCGGGCGCGTGGCTCTGGACGATGGGGATGCACACGTTCTCCGCGATCCCCGACATCGAGCCGGACCGGGCCGCCGGGATCCGGACGACGGCGACGCTGCTCGGCGAGGGGCGGACGTACGCCTACTGCTTCGCGTGCTGGGCCGTCGCCGCGGCCGCGTTCGCCGCGGTCGACCTCCGGCTCGGCGCGCTGCTCGGCGTCTACCCGCTCTTCGTCGCGTGGGTCGCCGCCTCGTCGATCTCGGTCGACCGCGCGTACTGGTGGTTCCCGGCGCTGAACACCGCCGTCGGCACGCTGCTGGCGATGGGCGGCCTCTGGCGCGTCTACCCGGTCACGGAGGTGCTCGCGTGAGCGACCCGGACGGGTCGGCGGGCTCCGCGAGGTCGACTGAGTCGACCGCGTCCGGCGTCGACGCGCTCCGCGCGCGGCTCCCCGACACGCGCCGCGGGGCCGAGGCGCTCCTCGACCGGACCGTTCGCGAGAACCGGTTCACCATCGCCGTGCTGTTCCCGCTCGTCGGTGCGCTGGCCTTGGTCGGCAGCGCGGAGGGGTGGGTGCCGGAGCCGTTCGCCTTCCACCCGTGGTTCGTGCTGTTCGGGGTGCTGGTGATGCGCTCGCCGCTCGTCGTCGGAACCCTCCCCGCGGTCGACCGCCGCGCGCTCGGGTGGATCGGCGTCCTGATCGCGTACACCTACGCGATCGAGCTGGTCGGCGTCGCCACGGGGTGGCCGTACGGCAGCTTCGAGTACGCCGTCGACCTCGGGCCGATGCTCGCCGGCGTGCCGGTCGCGCTCCCGGTGTTCTTCATCCCGCTCGTGGCCAACGCCTACCTGCTCTGTCTCCTCCTCCTCGGTCCGCGGGCCTCGAACGGGTGGCTCCGACTGCTGACCGTGATCGCCGCGGTCGTCGCGATGGACGTGGTCCTCGACCCCGGCGCGGTCGCGCTCGGCTTCTGGAGCTTCGGCAGCGGGAGCTTCTACGGCGTCCCGCTCTCGAACTACGCCGGCTGGGTCGTGTCGGCGACGGTGGCGGTCGTCACCCTCGACCGCGCGTTCGCGGGGACGACGCTCCGCGACCGGCTGCGCGACTGCGAGTTCATGCTCGACGACATGGTGAGCTTCGTGATCCTCTGGGGCGGGATCAACCTCTGGTACGGGAACCTCCTGCCGGTCGCCGTCGCCGCCGCGTTCGGCGTCGGCCTCGTCCGCGCGGACCGGTTCGACGCGCGGGTGTTTTCGCCGCGGGGGTGACTCTCGGACCCGACTCGGTGTCCCTTATATACGCCCGTCACCTTCTCGGAGACATGAGCGTTCAGGAGAGTCGCGGGCGGCACGGCAGGGAGGCGGAATGAGCCGGCTGGCGATCGAGTACGGCGCCCACGAGCGCGTCAGGGAGGTCGTCGACCGTCTGACCTACTGCGCCGAGCACGTCAGCGTCGCGTTCGACGGCTGGGAGGAGCCGCACGTCAAGGGGCCGGGGCTGTACTTCGCGGTCGTCGCCGACCGCGGCTACGGCGCGTACGCCGACCCGATGGGCGACAACCGCTGGCCCCGCGAGAGCTGCGCGTCGGTGTTCGACGAGGACGCCTTCGTGGACGCGGTCGGGTCGGTGAGCGTCGAGCAGGACGGCGGGATCGTCGTCGCCGTCGACGGCGAGATCGAGGAGCAGATGGTCCGCTTCCGCGACCTGGGCACCCGGAGCGGCGAGTCACAGCTCGTCGACGACGTGAGCTACGAGCCGTGGATGGGATCGCGACACATGAGCGCGATCGAGACCTCGGTCCGGCCGGAGGTCGTGGCGACGGTGACGCTGAGCGAGGAGACGGGGCGCGTGAGCCGCTTCCGCGACGGGGAGGCGACGTCGATGCGGCGCCACGAGCTCGGCGGCGAGTGGCGCGCGGAGTAGGTCTCGGACGCGGTCTCTGTCGCGATCCGCTTCGTTGGAGTCGTTCTCGTCTGAAACGGCCGGTCGCTGAGCGATGCTTCCCGATCGGTGACGGGGATCGGTTTCGCGGTTGTTTGGCACTGTTGAAACCCGTAGAGACAGAGAGGTACTGCTTGGCGAAAGAGGGAATATACAGTATCGAATACGACACCGGTAATCTGGACTAGTGCACTACCATCGGGGCATTCGGTCACATCGAATATTCTAGCCGTGTACACCGACAACAGCGATCAGAAGTCCCTAAGACTGACGAATTGATAGATGAGCGTTGACGCTACTTTCCGGATGCCGAACGGGGCTGAACCAAGAGCGATCAATCAATAAGGGTTGTAACCACGAATGCCCACTAAATCATGGACTGGTCCGTGGGAGGACGAAGAAATGAGTCCTCCACGAGTCCGTCCAGAGCCGTTCATCTAGCGGAGTAAACGCGGGTTCCAGCGCACCTAGCTGATTCTCGCGGACGGTTGGGAGACGCTCAGTCGGTCGTGAATCGAATATGTCGAGGTTTCTCGATTCGGTGAGCGGGACACGGTTCGCGATCTCATTCACACGCTTCCTGTCGGGGTGGTTGTTCCCCGAATCGTATCCTGCCCGTTCTAACTGGGCTCGCGGGAAGAGATGATGGCTTTGAATTGCGTAACGTCTCCACCGTCACAATCCAAGCCTTGCAGCTGAGCCGGTATGGATGACAAATCATATAAATAATCATTAAGTAAGAGGCGAAATTTCAGAAAGATGATGTTCTCTGGTGACCAAACCGACCAACCTGAACTGCAATCGGTACCGACACCCACTGTGGCGACCACCGAAGCGGAGGAAGTGGGCCGATGAGCTCGCTAGAGCAGATGTCCGATGGCGACATCGACTCTGCGACCGAGACGGCACAGGCGTACCTGGAGGAGTTCGAGGATGCGATGCGCCGGGAGGATGCCGCCGCTGCGGCGGAGATGTTCTGTGCGACGAGCTACTGGCGCGACCTGGTCGCGTTTACCTGGAACATCAAGACGGTGGAGAATCCCAGCGGCGTCGAGGACATGCTCGAGGAGACACTCGCGCACACCGGTCCGTCGGACTTCGAGCTTAGCGAGCCGGCGGAAGAGGAAGATGGGATCATCACCGCCTGGTTCACCTTCGAGACCGAGGTGGGTCGTGGTGAGGGTGTCGTCCGGCTGAAAGATGGCGGTGCGTGGACCTTCCTGACCGCACTGACGGAGCTAAAGGGGCATGAGGAGCCCAAGGGCAGAGACCGACCGATAGGCTCAGAGCCGGTTGCGGACCCAGACCGCAAAACGTGGACAGAGCGCCGTGAGGAGGAGAAGGAGAACCTGGGGTACACCGAACAACCGCACACCGTGATCGTCGGTGGGGGACAGGGCGGCATCGCACTCGGTGCACGGCTCCGCCAGCTCGGCGTGCCCACGATCATCGTCGAGAAGAACGACCGGCCGGGCGACTCCTGGCGCAACCGGTACAAGGGGCTCGCGCTGCACGACCCCGTCTGGTACGACCACCTCCCGTACATCAAGTTCCCCAAAAACTGGCCGGTGTTCTCGCCGAAGGACAAGCTCGGCGACTGGCTGGAGATGTACACGCGGGTGATGGAGTTGAACTACTGGTCGAAGACCGAGGCCACCAGTGCAGAGTACGACGAGGAGACGGGCACCTGGGAGGTCGAGGTCAACCGCGATGGAGAGGATATCGTGCTGCGCCCACAGGAGCTCGTGATGGCGACGGGCATGAGCGGCAAGCCCAACATGCCCGACCTCTCCGGCGAGGAGCGCTTCAACGGCGAGGTACTACACTCATCCGAGTACCCCGGTCCCGACGGGAAGTATGAGGGCAAGTCCGTGGTAGTGGTGGGCTCGAACAACTCAGCCCACGACATCTGTGAGGGGCTCTGGGAGGTCGACGCGGACGTGACGATGGTGCAGCGGTCATCGACGTGCGTCATCAAGACGGAGTCAATACTGGAGCACGCACTCGGTGATCTGTACTCCGAGCGGGCCGTCGAGAACGGCATCGACACCCACCGGGCGGACATGATCTTCGCATCCGTCCCGTACCGCATCATGAATGAGTTCGAGAAACCCAAATACGACAAAATCAGGGAAATCGACTCCGAGTTCTACGATGCACTCGAGGACGCCGGCTTCTGGACCGACTTTGGTCCCGACGAATCGGGGTTGTTCATGAAGTACCTCCGACGTGGCTCGGGCTACTACATCGACACCGGCACCAGTCAGCTCATTATCGACGGAGAGATCGATATGGCCCATGGGCAGGTGACCGAGTTCACCGAGGATGCGATCCTGCTGGAAGATGGCACCGAGCTCCCGGCCGACCTTGTCGTGTGCGCCACGGGGTTCGGTTCGATGAACGGCTGGGTGGCCGACCTGATAGATGAGGAGACGGCGCGGCAGGCGGGGAAGGTCTGGGGGGTCGGTTCAGACACGCCTAAAGACCCCGGACCGTGGGAGGGCGAGCAGCGCAACATGTGGAAGCCGACGCAGGTGGACCAACTGTGGTTCCACGGTGGCAACCTGCACCAGTCACGCCACTACTCGCTGTATCTGGCGCTGCAGCTGAAGGCACGCTATGAGGAGATCCCCACGCCGATGTACGGCAGGCAGGAGGTCCACCACGAGGGGATCTAGCGGCCGCTCTCCCAAGGACGGTCGCCTGACAGGCGATTCCCCTTCGGAGATCGGATGGCTGGTCGGCATCACCTCTGGTGGTGCTCGCCGTCTGCAGTCACCGGCCGAACTGCGCCGCAGGTGGTGTGTCCATCGCAAGCACGTGCGCCCCGACCAGATCCATCTCCACCTCGAGGCGGGCCGCCAGTGAGATCAGCTCCTCACTGGCGGCCCAGCTCACACACGCATCGGCACCGATCCGTTCGTTCGAGCGCTCGCCTTAGCCCCGCACGTCGTATTTAAATATCACATCGGCGGAATACGTCGATAGAGCCAGCCGGACCCGTTTTCGACTCGATCGACCGCGTTTCCGGCACGCGGGTCCGAGGCCCCATCGTTATTGGCCCGCCCGCCGAACCGTCGCGTATGTACGACGAGATCCTGGTGCCGACCGACGGGAGCGAGGCTGTCGACCGCGCGCTCGATCACGCGCTGCGGCTGGCGAGCGACCACGGCGCGACGGTCCACGCGCTGTACGTCGTCGATCAACGGATAGCGACCGCGAACTCCGGCGACCTCCACGACGAGATCGTCGAGGACCTGGAGACGCAGGGGGAGGAGGCGGTCGCCGCCGTCGCCGAGCGCGCCGAGGAGGCGGGGCTCGACGTCGAGACGAGCGTCCTCCGGGGAACGCCCGACACGGAGATCGTCTCGTACGCCGACGAGCGCGGGATCGACGTGATCGTGATGAGTCCGGAGGGGAAGTCGCCGCGCGAACGGATCCGGTCGCTCGGCAGCGTCTCGGACCGCGTCGCCGACGACGCGAACGTGCCGGTGTTCCTGATCAAGTAGGCGGCTCCGCACTGTGTCGGGACGGACGCTACTCCGAGAGCGCCGCTGACGCCTCCCGGAAGAGCCCGTCGAGGATCTCCGGCGTGGTGGGGTGGTACGCGCGGTCGGGCAGGTCCCTGACGTCCATTCCGGTCTCGACTATCACCTGCATCGTCTTCGCCATCGCGTCGGCGTGGTAGTGGAGCCCCTGATACCCGAGGACCGTCCCGTCGGCGCCGACGACGAGCCGGGCGAGCCCCTCCGGGACGTTCTTCGTCTTGAACACGCCGTCGTCGGCCGCCTCGCGGGTGACGACGCGATGGTCGAGGCCGGCCGCCTCGGCCGACGCCGCCGAGTGACCGAGGCGGGCGAACGGGAGCACGCCGAGCCCGGAGAACACGACGTGGTGGTGGACGTTCTCGTAGTCGACGAGCGGGTCGCCGTCGCGGTGCCGCAGGAGGTTCTCGGCCGCCGTCACGCCCTGTTCCTTGGCGACGTGGAGGATCGGCTCCTTCCCGTTGGCGTCGCCGACGACGAAGACCCGGTCGTCGTCGCGGGCCCGCATCGCGTCGTCGACCCACCCCTCGCCCGGGTCGAGGCGCGTCTCCTCGAGCCCGAGCCGGTCGAGCGCCGAGCGGCGGCCGGTGAACGCGAACAGCTGGTCGGCCTCGATCGCCGTCTCCTCTCCGTCGCGGTCGACGCGGAGTCTGACGCCGCCGGAGTCGGTCGGCTCGACGCGTCGCTCGCTCGCGTGCGTGAGCACGTCAACATCGAACGCGTCCCGGTAGTACTCGAGTAACGCGTCACCGAAGGGGGCGTCGGCCTCGTCGAGCGGGCGGGCGTCGTGCTCGATCACGGTGAGGTCCATCCCCGCCGCCTCGCTGAGGTACGGGACGAGCTCCATGCCGACGTAGCCGAACCCCATGACGACGCCGGAGTCGTCGAAGTCGGTCGCGTCGAGCACGTCGGCGCTCGTCGTCACCTCCACGTCGTCGATCCCGGGCAGCGACGGGAGGTTCACCGTCGAGCCGGTCGCGATCACGACGTAGTCGGGCTCGAATGTCCGGTCGCCGACCGCGAGGCGGCGGTCGCCGACGAACCGGGCTGTCTCGCGGAGGAACTCGACGTCCTCCCGCTCCGCGAGGTCGTCGACGGCGGCGCGGCGGTGGGCGGCGAAGTCCGACGTGTGCTCGTTCTTCCGGTCCACGACCGCCTCCAAGTCGACGTCCGGGAGCGGGCCGGAGAGCCGGTCGTCGTGGCGCGCCGCGAAGCGGTGTTCGGCCGCGGACAACACCTCCTTCGAGGGCATACACCCACGGAGGATACAGAGCCCGCCGCCCGGGTCGCCGTCGTCGATCAGCGTCAGCTCGATCTCGGGGTCGGCCGCGAGCCGCTCGGCGGCGGCGACGCCGGCGCTCCCGTACGCGCCGACGACCGCGACGTGCGTTGACATACCCCGACCCTTTCGGTCGGGACACATAACCGTTCCGCGGAGCGGTGACGGATCCGCCGACCCGGCCGGCGTCCGGTCGGTGCCGAGCCGGCCCCGCGTCGATCCGGGGGCGACGTCGCAACACCGTTAACCGTCCTCCTCACCGCCGATGATCCACGATGAGGCGCGAAAAACGTCGATACCGAACCGGAGTGAGACCGCCGCGTGAATCCGGAACCGACGGAGCGACGCCGCGGTCCGGCGTCGAAACGGGAGGCCTCCGCTGATGGAGCTCACCGTCCTCGGCTCCGGCAGCGCGATGCCGGTGCCCGACCGCGCGCAGGCGGGGTACCTCCTCGACGACGGCGAGCGCTCCCTCCTCGTCGACTGCGGCAGCGGCGTCCTCCAGCGGCTCGCGGGCACCGAGACCGGCTACGAGGGGGTCTCGACCGTCCTCCTCACGCACCACCACCTCGACCACGTCGCCGCGCTCCTCCCCCTGCTGAAGGCCCGGTGGCTCGCGGGGGCCGAGCACCTCGAAGTGGTCGGTCCCGCGGGGACGAAGGCACTCGTCGACGGCCTCCTCGACGTGCACGACTACCTCGACGGGCGGGTCGACCTCGCGGTCCGGGAGGTGTCGCCGTCGCGCCCGTTCGCGGCGGCCGGGTTCGACGTCGCCGCCCACGAGACGCGCCACTCGATGGACGGGCTGGCCTACCGGTTCTCGCCGCCGAGTTCCGACGTCGACCCCACCGACGGCCCGCTCGCGCTCTCGGGCGACACCGAGGCGTTCGCGGGGATGGCGTCGTTCGCCGACGGGAGCGACCTCCTCGTCCACGACTGCTCGTTCCCGGACGGCACCGACGTGTCGAACCACCCGAACCCCACGCAGTTGGGCGCGTCGCTCGCGGGCGTCGACGTCGACACGCTCCTCCTGTCGCACCTCTACCCGCACACGGGCGGCCGGGAGCGCGAGATGGCCCGGAGCGTCCGCGAGGCGGGGTTCGACGGCGACGTCGAGGTCGCGAGCGACGGGCTGCGCGTCGATATCTGAGCGGCCCTCGACCCGGATCCGGTCCCTCTCGTCGGCGTTTCGGCCGTAAACGTAACCGTTGACAATTACCTGACCCCGTGATGGACCCTGATATTTAAGCGATCATAGCCGCTCCGTTGGGACATGACCGAGCCGCTCGCGGACGACTTCGGACGGGAGGTGACGGGGGTCCGGGTCTCGCTCACCGACCGGTGTAACTTCGACTGCGTCTACTGTCACAACGAGGGGTTAGGCGACACGCGGGGGCCGATGGAGCCGAGCGACGACGAGATGAGCGCCGACGACGTGGTCCGCTTCCTTGAGGTCGTCGAGGGGTACGGCGTCGACTCGGTGAAGTTCACCGGCGGCGAGCCGATGCTGCGTCAGGACTTAGAGGAGATCGTCGAGCGCACGCCCGACTCGATGGAGGTGTCGATGACGACGAACGGCACCTTCCTCCCGGGGCGCGCCGAGGACCTGAAGGCGGCCGGACTCGACCGCGTGAACGTCTCGCAGGACGCGCTCGACCCCGACGACTTCGCCGAGGTGACGAAGTCCGGCGCCTACGAGCGGGTGCTGGAGGGCGTGAAGGCCGCCGTCGACGCCGGGCTCGACCCCGTGAAGCTCAACATGGTCGTGTTCACCCACACCGCGGGCTACGTCGAGGAGATGGTCGAGCACGTCGCCGACAACGAGGGGCTCCAGCTCCAGCTCATCGAGTACATGCCGGAGCTCACCGGGAAGCCGGAGTGGAACATCGACATCGGGCGCGTCCACGACTGGCTCGCCGAGGAGGCGGACCGGGTCGAGCACCGCGAGATGCACGACCGCAAGCGCTACTTCGTCGGCGAGGACGCCGACGGCGAGGGCGGCGGGATGGTCGAGATCGTCGACCCCGTGGAGAACGAGGAGTTCTGCGCGAACTGCGGCCGCGTCCGCGTCACCCACGAGGGGTACCTGAAGGGGTGTCTCAACCGCAACGACGACCTCCAGTCGATGGGCGAGATGACCCGCGAGGAGATCGCGGAGACGTTCGAGGCGGTCGTCGCCAACCGCGTCCCCTACTACGGGGAGTACCTGGTCGAGAACGACGAGGGCGAGTACGAGATCAACGAAGAGTACCTCGGGACGCCGAGCGCGGCGGACTGAGGGCGGTCCGAAGGTGCGGTTTGCCCCGCCGACTCACTCCGGCGGCTCGTACGGCCGGCTGCTCCCGTCGTCGGGCAGCTCTCGGAGGTACTTCGCGAACAGGTCCGCGACCCGCGTGTACGCGTCGAGGACGTTCTCTCGCCTCCCGAAGCCGTGCGGCTCGCCCTCGTACCGGCGGAGCTCGTGGCGGACGTCGTGCTTTTCCAGTTCCTCGACCAGCTGTTCCGACTGGCTGATCGGGACGCGGGCGTCCGCCTCGCCGTGGAGCACCATCAGCGGGTCGTCGATGTCGGGGACCGTCCGGATCGGGCTCGCGTCGCGGTAGGCGTCGAGGTCGGAGACGAAGTCGCCGAGCTCCCGCTTGAGGAGCTGCCAGCCCACGTCGTCGGTGTCGTCGACGAACGACTCGTAGTCGTACACGCCGTAGAAGGCGGCGCCGGCGCGGTACCGGTCGCTGTTCCCGAGCGCGTTCACGGTCATCAGCCCGCCGCCGGAGCCGCCGAAGATCCCGACACGGTCGCCGTCGACGGCGGCGTACCGCGCCGCCGTCGCGTCCGCGGCGCGGATCACGTCGTCGAGGTCGCCGCCGCCCCAGTCGCCGTCGTTCGCCATCCGGAACGCCCGGCCGAAGCCGTCGGAGCCGCGGTAGTTCGGGCGGACGACCGCGTAGCCGAGCGCCGCGAAGTAGGCCGCCCGGTGGTCGAAGCCGAAGCCGTCGAAGGCGGTCGGCCCGCCGTGCGGCTTCACGAGCAGGGGGACCGATCGCCCTTCCGCGTCCGGCCCCGGCGGATGGACCACCGCGTGGATCTCGGTCCCGTCCGAGTCGTAGGTGAACGCCTCGGGCGCGGGGAGCCGCGCCGCCAGTCCCGCGGTCGCGGACGGCGTGAGCCGCTCCCCACTCGCCGCATCGACGACCGCCGGCGGCTCGGTCGGCGTCTCCCGCACCGAAAGCACTCGGTCGCCGTCCCACCGCGGCGCGCCGTGGATCGCGTCGCCCGAGGCGAGGACCGTCACGTCGTCGGCCGTCTCGGGGTCGGTCTCGGCGTCCGCCCCGGGGCCGGCGTCCGCGAGCGCACCGTCGACGTCGACCGCGTGCACGTGCGTTCGACCGTCCTTCGTCGCCGTCACGACGATCCGGTCGCCGGCGTCGTTCCACTCCGGCGCCGCGACCTCCGTCTCCGAGACGGCGTAGATCGGGATCGGAGAGTCGCCGCTCTCGTCTCCCTCGTCGGCCGCGGCGCCGCCGTCGATCCCGTACACCGCGTCGTATCCGCTTCCGTCGTGGACGAACGCGACCGCCTCGTCGTCGCCGGGGCGGGGGCGCGGGCAGGCCGCCCGGACGCCCGGCTCGGCGAACAGCTCCGCGATTTCCTCGTCGCCGTCGATTGGAACGCGGACGAGCGCGGCCTCGTAATCGAACAGGTCGGCGTGCTCCGAGCGCGTCGCGACGACGCTCTCGCCCTGCCAGTGCGGGTCGGCGTAGAGGTGCTCGTCGTTCGCGATCGCCTCGACGCGGTCGCCGTCGGGGGAGACGACCGCGAGGCTCGCCCGCGAGAAGGCGTCCGTGACGACCGCGATGCCGGGCTCGCCCCACGCGAGCCCCGAGATGCCGCCCGACAGGTCCGTGAGCACCTCGACCGCACCGGTGTCCGCGTCGACGGTCGCCAGCTCGGCGTCGGCGGTGACGAAGGCGATCCGGTCGCCGTCGGGGCTCCAGTCGAGCCACCGCGCGTCGGTGCGGCCGTAGCGCATGGCCGAGACGCCCCCGCTCGTGAGTCGGACGTCGTCGCCGTCGGCCGCCAGCCAGAGGTCGGTGGTCAGTTCGCGGTTCTTCGCGTAGGCGATCCGGCCGTCCGGCCCGACCGCGGCCTGCACGACGCGGTCCGCGACGGCCGTGTCGGCGAGGAGGCCGTCGTAGTCGGTGTCCCTGAGGTCTCGTCGGTACACGCGTGGGTGTCGGGCGAGCGAACACTTGGGCCTGTGGCTCGCGGAACCGTCGGCCGGGGCCCCGCGCCGCCCGAGGGAACCGCCGAAGACGCGGCGGGATCAGTCCCCGTTCCCCTCCGGCCAGTCGCTCGGCACGTACTGGTCGAACCGCGGCCGTCGCGAGCGAGCGAGGGGTCGAAACGCCGGCTCGCCCGCCACGCGGAACCCCTCGATTCGCGCCTGTCCGGGCCCGGTGAGGTAGCCGAGGAAGGCCATCGCCAGCGGGTACGCGGCGTCGTGCCGCGCGGGGTTGACCGGGATCGCGGCGTACTCGTTGCGGAGCAGCGGCGGCGGGCTCTCGATCCCCCGCGCGACGTGAGCGGCCAGCCGGTCGTCGCCGACGTTGAGGAACGTCCCGCGGTCGGTCAGGGTGTACGACCCGGACTGCGCGGCCATCACCAGCGTGGTCCCCATCCCCTGTCCGGACTCCCGGTACCAGGAGCCGGCGGGGTCGATCCCCGCTTCCCGCCACAGCCCGCGCTCCCGGAGGTGTGTGCCGGACCGATCGCCCCGCGACAGGAACGGTGCCTCGGCCTCGGCGACGGCCGCGACCGCCTCGAGTGGATCCGCGCCGGCGACCCCGGCCGGGTCGTCCGGAGGACCGACCAGCAGGAAGTCGTTCGCCATGACCGCGCGTCGGTTGATCCCGTGTCCCGCCCGGATGAACTCGTCTTCCAGCGGCCGGGCGTGGACGAGGACCACGTCGCAGTCGCCGTTTCGGGCGGTCCGGAGCGCCGCGCCGGTGCCGCGAGCGATCGTGTCCAGCGTCGCGCCGAACGTCTCCTCGAACCCGGGCACCAGCTCCTCGAGGAGCCCGCTGTCCCGGGTCGTCGTCGCCGTCGCGACCGTCAGCGTCTCGCCGCTCGGCCCGGAATCGGCCGAATCGGAGGCCGATGCCGACGTGCCGCCGAGACAGCCCGAAAGCGAGAGGGCGCCGCCGACACCGACGAGTTCCACGTAGCGCCGGCGATCCATTGTCGGAGTAAACGTCACCGGCCACAAAACTGTTTTTAGATACCGATCGAGGTTACGTTACGGACGCGTATCGACGCGCGGTCGGCGAGAGCGTGGATGCCGAGTTCGACGCCCGACGAGTGGCGCTCGCGTGCAGCCGGCACGTGCGATCGGGAACGCCGGTTCGGGTGTTCTCCGCGTGTCGCTCGAGGGCGTAACGGGCGACGATTTCACGCAGGCGGGGAGCGGGGGTTTCGCACCGCGCTCGCGAGTGACCGGAGGGAATGAACGGGCACAGTGGGACTCCCGCGAGCGACCGCAGGGAGCGAGGGGGAGTACACTGTGCTTGTGACGAATGAAGTGAGGAACGGGCACAGTGGGATTCGAACCAGAATCAGACGTGCTCGCTCGCTGCTCCCGGCTCCGCCGCTCACTTACCGAGGTGCTCACTTCGTTCGCACCTCGCTTCGCTCGCTGCGCGCGACTGATGGGGTTCGAATCCCCTGCGAGCCGGTTCGCTCGTCGCTGTACGGGCACAGTGGGATTCGAACCCACGACCGTCGGATTAGAAGTCCGACGCTCTATCCGAGCTGAGCTATGTGCCCTCACCTCGTCTTCTACCGCCCGATATAAAAAACGCCGACGGTTCGCCCCGGCGGGCGGCGTCAACAGCAGACCTAAGTCCGGCACGGGACTACCCCCGCCAATGAACGTCATCGGAACCGTCGGGCTCCCCGGGAGCGGGAAGGGGGAGGCGGCGAACGTGGCCGAGGCGGCGGACATCCCGGTCGTCGTCATGGGCGACGTGATCCGGGCGGAGTGCCGCCGCCGCGGGCTCGACCCCGCCGAGCACCACGGCCGGATCGCGCGGGCGCTCCGCGAGGAGGAGGGCGACGACGCCATCGCCGCCCGCACGCTCCCGCTGATCCGCGAGGCCGCCGCCGAGAGCGACCGCGACGCCGTCCTCGTCGACGGGCTGCGCTCCACCGTCGAGTTAGAGCGCTTCCGCGAGGCGTTCGGCGACGACTTCACGCTCGTGGCGATCCGGGCGCCGTTCGAACTGCGCGCCGATCGCCTCGACGCCCGCGGACGCGACGATTCCGACTCCGATCTGGAGGCGCTCCGCGAGCGCGACGCGCGCGAGATCGAACTCGGCCTGGGCGACACCCTGGAGCGCGCCGACGTCGAGGTCGACAACACGGGGACGCTCGACGAGTTCCGGAGCCGCGTCCGGGAGGTGCTGGAGGTCGATGGAGACGCCGGGGGAGAGTCGACGGCGACCACGAACACCGGGGGTGAGTCTGCGTGATCTACAGCGTCGACGTGCGGATCGAGGTCCCGGTCAACGACACGGAGGTGACAGACCGGGTCTTCGACGCGGTGCGGAACGTGTTCCCGGACGCGGAGCCGGTCCACGAGGACGGGAAGCTCGTCGCCGAGGCGCACACCCTCGACGCCTTCTCCGACGTGCTCCACGAACAGGAGATCCTCGACACGGCCCGCCGGGTGTTCCTGCGGAACAGCACCGACGAGGGGTTCGCCTTCTCGCTGAAGAAGCAGGCGGCGTTCGAGGGCGTCGTCAACTTCGCCGTCGGGGAGTCGGACGAGCTCGGCGAGATCGACGTCGACGTCCGCGTCCGCGAACCCGACGTCGAGTCGTTCATCGACTACGTCGCGCCGGAGACCGACGAGGGCCGGCCCGTCGACCCCGTCCGGGAGTACGGCGACCGCGTCGAGCCCGACGAGGGCGACTACTGAACGACGAGGGGCCGTCCGGACCGCCCGTTATACCGCTCTCTCAGTCGCTCAGCAGCGTCGCGCCCGCGCCGCCGATCGCGCCGAAGACCGCCGGGTACACCGCGCCCGCGAGCAGCACGGCGGTGATGAGATCGGGCGCGATCGTCGCCTCCCTGACCGTGTGCCGGAAGAGGAACGCGCCGATCACGGCCAGCGGGAGGTAGCCGGCGACGACGAACGCACCGTTCTTCGCGCCGTCGGCCGGCTCGCGCTCCCCGGCGACCCGGCTCGCGACGAGCCCGGCGACGACCAGCAGGACGGGCGGAACGACGTACAGCAGGGTCAGCGAGCCGCCGTCGGCCTGCGAGATGAGGTTCGTCAGCTGCGACCCGCCGACCAGCGACGGCACCCGGGTCTCGACGAAGTGCCCGTTGTAGAACACCCAGCCGACCGCCTGCCACGTCGGGATGGGATCGCCGCCGAACAGCTCGGCGAAGACGTTGAACCCGGCCAGCTGGTCCTCTATCGCGCCGGCCTGCGTGACGTACGCGAACAGGTAGCCGAGGAGGTACGCAGCGGCGCCCGCGGCCGCGCCGCCGACGATTCCGCTCGTTCCGCTCGTTCGGTCGGGGACTGACATGCACCCGGAGTCGTCTCGGCCGTGGTAAGTGTTTGTTGGCTCGCTACCGCGGGCGGAAAGAGGACTTTCAGGACCGAAAACCCCCGTCAGTGGCGGTATCGGTCACTCCGTCGCCTCGCGCCACTCGGCCTGCGAGATCGTGTAGTGCACCTCGTCGTGGACGCTCCCGTCGAGGAAGGTGAGGGTGTTCCGCAGGCGGCCCTCGCGGCGGCCGCCGAAGCGGTCGACGTACCGCTCGACCGCCCGCCGCGAGTTGTCGTTGTCGGGGTGGTGGCTGACGGCGACCACATCCAGATCCAGATCGTCGAACGCGACCTCGACGAGCGCCGCGGCGCGCTCTCCGGAGTACCCCCGGCCCCAGAACCGCTTACGGAGCCACGTGCCGAGCTCGGCGGTCCGCCGCTCCCAGTCGACGGAGAAACCGCCGAAGCCGGCGATCTCCCCGGCGCCGTCCTCGCCCTCGCGGGGGCGGATGACGTAGCTCCCGGTCTCGCCCTTAGCTCCCGGTCTCGCCCTCCTCCCACCGCTCGCGGCCGCGTTCGAGGAACTCGCGGGTCTCCTTTTTCGTCTCGTGGGGGTCCCACGTGACGTACTCCGTCACCTCGTCGATCCCGGGGTCCGACGAGCAGATCCGGTAACACGCGTCGAAGTCGACGTTCTCGGGGCGTCGGGACTCCAGTCGCAGCCGATCCGTCTCGATCGTCTCGGGGAACATGGCGGCCCCTCTCGGGGGAATCGCCAAAAAGGATCCCCGGGAGTGAGACGCGTTCACATTTTACAGGGAGCGGGAGACGGCGACGGCAGCGAGAGCGCCCTCGTCAGGCGATCCCGCGCCTGCGGAGCGCCGACCGGAGCGCCGCCCGCTTCACGAGCGCGAAGCCGACGCAGATGATCAGGAAGCCGGCGACCGTGTTGAGCGTGATCCCCTCGCTCAGGAACACCCAGCCGGCGACCGCGGCGAAGATCGGGGCGACGTACGAGACGAGGTTGATCTCGATGGGCCCGAGCCGGTCGAGCAGGTCGAAGTAGATGAGGAAGCCGAGCCCGCTGGCGGCGATCGACAGGTACGCCAGCGCCAGTATTCCCTCGGTCGTCCACGAGACGGCGGCGACCGACTCGCCGAGCCCGACCGACAGCGCGTGCATCAGCAGGGCGCCGGCGATCATCGACCACGCCTCCATCGTCTCAATGGAGATGTCGGCGTCCGACGCGCGGGTGAGCACCGACCCGAGCGCGAACGAGGCCGCCGCGAGCAACACGAGGAGCTTCGCGACCGTGCCGCCGCCGGTCAGGTTCGTGGGGTCGGGCGCGGCCAGCACGACCGCGCCGACGAGGCCGACGAGGAGACCGATCACGCCGACGGCGGTCAGCCGCTCGGAGGGGAGGAACGCCCGGGCGAAGACGGTGGTCAGCACGGGCGAGAGGCTGACGATCACGGCCGCGACCGCGCTCGTCACGGCGGGGTCGGTCTCGCCGATGAAGAGGAACGCGTGGTAGGCGGCGATGATCAGCGTCGCGCCGACCGCGACGACGGCCCACTCGTCGCGCCCCCGGGGGATCGGGTCGTCGACGACGTACGCGGCGTACGCGAGCATGACGACGCCGGCGACGTCGTACCTGAGCGCGGCGAACAGCACCGGCGGGAAGTACGCGAGGCCGGCCTTGATCGCCATGAACGCGGAGCCCCAGACGGCGGCGAGGACGAGGAACAACGCGAGGTCCCGTGCTCGGCTCACAGGCGTCCTCCTCCGGCGGCGGTTCAAAAGGTTCCGGAAGCGGCCGGTCGTGCTGGGAGACGGACGTGCGGGAGACGTGGGAGCGCCAACGGCGGCGCGCTACCGGACTCGGTACCGGTCGGCGTCGCCGTCGGCCTCGCGGGCGAGGACGCCGACGTCGGCGAGGCGGCCGAGCGCGTCGTCGACGGTCCCCTCGCGGGCGCCGACCTCGTCGGCCACGGCCGCGGGCGTGCCGTCCGTCTCGATCACCGCGGCGAGGATCGCGGCGTAGAACCGGCTGTCGGCCTCGGTGCCGAGCCGCTCGTCGATCTTCGCGAGCGTGTCCTCGACCCGCCCCTGCACCCACCGCTGGGCAAGAGAGAGCTCGCGGTCGAGGTCCTGGAGGCGGGCGTACTCCCCCGCGAGGTCGGCGATGTCGTTCGACGTGCCCGACCCGTCGGGGGCCTCGATACTGAGGTGGGGACACCGCCCGGACATGTCGAGGCTGTTCTTGGCCGGGTAGGCGCTCTTCGCGCCGAAGCCGTACGGGGAGACGCTGACCTCCAGCCTGAGGCTGCGGGTGATACGGAAGTACTTCCGGCGCTGGTCGTCCGTCGTCGACTCGATCAGGCCCGCCTCCTCGAGCTTTCGCAAGTGGTCGATGACGGCCTTCGGGCTCACGTCGAGGTACTCCGAGATCTCCGTGACGTAGCAGGGCTTGGTCGCGAGCAGCCGGAGGATGCGCCGCCGGTTCTCGTTCCCGAGGAGATCGAGCAGTACCGCGGAGTCCATTAACGTATGGTTAGCGTCCAGAGCGTAAAAGGCTGACTTCCGGAGCGCGGCGCGGCCGGCTCCCGTCCCGGGGTTCGCTCCCCGTCGCCGCGGGTCGGCGTCGGGTGGCCGCCGCCGGAATTCGGCCGGAGCGAAGGGTAGTTACCCCGGGGAGCGGAACGGGGCGTATGGAGACGGCACTTATCGTCCTCGACGGCTGGGGACTCGGGAGCGGCGCGAGAGGCGGCGACGGCGAGGACGGCGAGACGGTCGACCCCTCCGGGCGACCGGCCGGCCGGGACGCGGTCGCGGTCGCCGACACCCCGGCGTTCGACGACGCGACCGAGCGCGGCGCCGACGGCCGGCTCGTCGTCCACGGGCGGCGCGTGGGGCTCCCCGAGGGTCAGATGGGGAACTCCGAGGTGGGCCACCTGAACATCGGCGCGGGGCGCGTCGTCAAGCAGTCGTACACCCGGATCACCGACGCGCTCGCCGAGGGGTCGCTCTCGGACAACGACGCGATCGCGGGGGCGCTGGAGCACGCGAAGTCGACGGGCGGGCGGGTCCACCTCATGGGGCTCGTCTCCGACGGCGGCGTCCACTCCGACGTCGAGCACCTGCTCGCGCTGATCGACGCCGCGGCCGACGCCGGAGTGCCCGCGACCACCCACGCGTTCACGGACGGCCGCGACACGGCCCCCGAGATCGCCGACCGCTTCCTCGCCGAGGTGGAGGCGAAGGCCGCGGAGCGCGGGACCGGCCGCGTCGCGACCGTCACGGGGCGCTACCACGCGATGGACCGCGACGAGAACTGGGAGCGGACGCGGAAGGCGTACGACGCGATCGTCGAGCGCGAGGCGCCCCACCGAGCCGACACGGCAGTCGAGGCCGCGACCGAAGCACACGCGCGCGGCGAGACCGACGAGTTCATCGAGCCGACGCTCGTCGACGAGGAACCCGCGCTGGCCGACGGCGACGCGGTGATCTTCTTCAACTTCCGGGCGGACCGCGCCCGCCAGCTCGTCCGGCTGCTCACCGACACCCGGCCCGAGTGGGAGTTCGAGCTCGACCAGCCGGACGTCCGGCTGACGACGGTGACCGAGTACGACGAGACGTTCGAGTTCCCAGTGGCGTTCCCGCCGGAGATCCCCGAGAACACGATCGGCGAGGTCGTCGCCGACGCGGGGCTCACGCAGCTCCGGATCGCCGAGTCGGAGAAGTACCCGCACGTCACCTACTTTCTCAACGGCGGTCGCGAGGTGAAGTTCCCGGGCGAACTGCGCGAGATCGTGGAGAGCCCCGACGTCTCCACGTACGACCAGCAGCCGGAGATGTCGGCCCCCGAGCTCACCGACGAGGCGATCGGGATCATCGACGACGAGGACCCCGACCTGATGGTCCTCAACTACGCGAACCCGGACATGGTCGGCCACACCGGCGACTTCGACGCCGCGGTCGAGGCGGTCGAGGCGGTCGACGCGCAGCTCGACCGGCTCCTCGACGCGGTCGCCGACGCGGGCGGGCACGCCGTGGTGACGGCCGACCACGGCAACGCCGACGACATGGGGACGCCCGAGGACCCCCACACCGCCCACACGTTCAACCCGGTCCCGTTCGTCTACCTGACCCCCGACAGCGACGACGGCGGGCGCGCGGTCCGCGAGGGCGGCTCGCTGTGCGACATCGCCCCGACGCTCGTGGACCTGATCGGGCTCGACCGCCCCGCGGAGATGACCGGCGAGCCGCTCCTTTCTGATAAACGATAAACTCCGGGTATATTTTCGTCGGTTCCACGGCCATTTAAGAGCGTCACCGGTCTCTGATCGATCATGACAGACGAGACCACGCCGGTGATCGCCGCAGCCTACCGAACGCCACAGGGGAGAGACGGAGGCGTCTACGAGGACGTCCGCAGCGAGGACCTCTCGACGAGGCTCATCGACCACACGCTGGCGGAGACGGGACTGACGAGCGACCACGTCGACGACCTGATGTGGGGCGTCGCCCAGCAGCGCACCGAGCAGGACAACAACGTCGCCCGCGTCATCGCGCTCCTCTCGGAGCTCGGTGAGTCCGTGCCCGCGACCTCGATCAACCGCTGGTGCGCCTCCTCGATGCAGGCGATCATCTCCGCGTCGGACGCGATCGCGGCCGGGAATCGGGACTGCGTCGTCGCCGGCGGCGTCGAGAACATGAGCCGCGTCCCGATGGACGGGGACTCCTACCAGCACCTCCACCCGGAGCTGTCGGAGAAGTACAACGTCTTCCAGCTCCAGATGGGAATGACCGCCGAGAAGGTGGCCGAGGAGTACGGGGTGAGCCGCGAGGCGCAGGACGAGTACGCCGCGCGGAGCCATCAGCGCGCCGCCGAGGCGACCGACTCGGGCCGGTTCGACGACGAGATCGTGCCGGTGGAGACCGAGGAGGGGCTCGTGGAGGAAGACGAGGGGATCCGCCCGGACACGACGGCCGAGAAACTCGCGGGACTCTCGCCCGCATTCACGGGCGACGGGACGGTAACGGCCGGGAACTCCTCGCAGATCTCCGACGGCGCCGCCCTGACGCTGGTGACGAGTAAGGCGTTCGCAGAGGACCACGGGCTCGACGTGCTCGCGGAGGTCGGCACGAACGCGGTCGCCGGCGTCGACCCCACCGTGATGGGGATCGGGCCGGTGCCCGCGACCCGGAACCTGCTCGACCGCGCCGGACGGTCGATCGACGACTACGACCTCGTCGAGCTCAACGAGGCGTTCGCCTCTCAGTGCGAGTACGCCCGGCGCGAGCTCGGCGTCGACGCGGAGCGCTACAACGTCAACGGCGGCGCCATCGCGCTCGGCCACCCGCTCGGCGCCTCCGGAGCCCGGCTTCCCGTCACGCTGCTCCACGAGATGGAGAAGCGCGACGCCGACCGCGGGCTTGCGACGCTCTGCGTCGGCTTCGGGCAGGGCGCCGCGATCGAGTTCTCGCGATAGGCCGACGCGGCAGCGGTTTTTTCACCGTTCGGCGCGGTTAAACGAGTATGACCGATCCCGACGCCGACGCGCCCGACGCGGCGGACGACGACGGTCCCGTCGCCGTCCTGCTGGACGTGTTACCGAACGGGCGACCGGACGACGACCGGCCGCCGTCGCGGAAGTCGCCGGTCGCCTACGGCCTCGGGACCGACTCCTTCCGGCTGTACGAGCTCTCGCTCGACGACGAGGCCGACGTCTCCGTGAGCGATCGGCTTGCGCTCGACGGGCCGACGGTCGGCCGGTACCGCGAGGTGTCGTACGACGACCTCACACGGAACGCGGCCGCGGAGGTGGAGTACGCCGTCGAGGAGATCGTCGAGGCCGACGAGGAGCGCTTCGTCGACTTCTACAACGAGGCCGGGCCGATCACCCTCCGCCTCCACCAGCTCAACCTCCTCCCCGGCGTCGGCAAGCAGCTCCGGAACAACGTCCTCGACGAGCGCAAGCGCGGCCCCTTTGAGAGCTTCGCGGAGGTGTCCGAGCGCGTCTCGGGGCTCCACCGCCCGCGGGAGGTGATCGTCGAACGGATCGTCGAGGAGATCCGCGAGGACGACCTGAAGTACAGGACGTTCGCCGGCCGCGAGGAGTGATCCTCGAAACGGGACTTTTACCCGGAGCGCCGGTCTATCGCGGCCATGACCGACCTATCGACGGGTGAGGCCGCGGCGTACGGGGACCGCGACCCCGACGCCCTCGCGCGGCGCGCCGGGGAGCGCGCGAACCCCGACCGCGACCAGCACTTCCTCGTCGACGACCGCGTGCTCGACCGGATCCCGGGGTACCTGCCGGACGACGCGGACGCGAGTCACCTGCTGGAGATCGGCGGGGGCGCGGGCGCGCTCACCGACCGGCTGCTGGCGGCGATTACCGCCGAGGATCGAGACGCTCCCGGCCGCCTCTCCGTGATCGAGCGCGACGGAACCTTCGCCGCCTTCCTCCGCGAGGAGTTCGCGGCCGCGGTCGACGACGGCCTCCTCGACGTGATCGAGGGCGACGCGCTCGACGTCGATATCCCGCCGTTCACCGCCTGCGTCGCCAACCTCCCGTACGGCGTCTCCTCCGAGATCGCCTTCCGACTGCTCCCGGAGGGGAGGCCGCTCGTGTTGATGTTCCAGGCCGAGTTCGCCGAGCGGATGGTGGCGTCCGCGGGCGAGTCGGAGTACGGCCGCCTCTCGGTGTCCGCCCAGCACTACGCCGCCGTCGAGATCGTCGAGCGCGTCCCGAAGGAGGCGTTCGACCCGCAGCCCGCCGTCGAGAGCGCCGTCGTCCGGTGTACGCCCCGCGACCCCGACTACGAGGTCGGCGACGAGGCGTTCTTCCTCCGGTTCGTGAAGGCGCTGTTCACCCAGCGGCGTAAGACGGTGCGGAACGCGATCCGGAACACCGGCCATATCTCCGGGCTCGACGAGCCCGAGGCCGTCGTCGAGGCCGCCGACGAGGAGCTGCTCCGCCGGCGCCCCGGCACGCTGGAGCCGAGCGCGTTCGCCGCGCTGGCGGAGCTGGCCCGCGAGCACGGCGCGCCGACCGAGGTGTGATCGCGGGGATGACGCTCGCAATCGCCCAGTCGACGCTCGCGGACGTCGTCCTCGCGGTCGGCTCGCTGTTCGCCGGTTCGCTCCCCGTCGCGACACTCCCGGAGCTGCTGACCGCCGGCGGCAACGCCACCGGTCCCGTGGGGGGCGTCTACGACACCCTGACCGAGAACGTCAGGCGCACCCTCGCGTCCGTCCTGATCGTCGCGGCCGTGCTCGCCGTGCGGCTGCTCACCGCGTGGGCGAAGCGGCGGGACGGCGAGCTCACCTCGACGCAGCGCCTGCTGCTCTCGGCGTCCGTCGGCGCCGCCACCGCGCTCGGCGCGCTCTCGCTGCTCGCGGTGTGGGACCGCAGCGGCGCGCTCCTCGACGCGTTCGAGGCGGCCGCGATCACGGACCAGCTGTCGAACGTCGTGCTCGCGGTGGTGCTTCTGGCGAGCGCCTACGCCGTCACCGACTTCCTCGGCGGCGTCATCCGCGAGCTCTCCGCCGAGAGCACCGTCCTTACCGACCACCAGGAGGAGGTGGTCCGGCGGCTCACGCAGCTGACGGTGTACACCTTCGCGCTGCTCGTCGTCGTCGGGCTGTTCACCGACAACGTCGGCGGACTCCTCGTCGGCGCGGGATTCCTCGGGATCGTGGTCGGGATGGCCGCCCGGCAGACGCTCGGCGCGGTGCTCGCCGGGTTCGTGCTGATGTTCTCCCGGCCCTTCGAGGTCGGCGACTGGGTCGAGGTCGGGGACCACGAGGGGACGGTCACCGAGATCTCGATCATGAGCACCCGCCTCCGGTCGTTCGACGGCGAGATGGTCACGCTGCCGAACGACGACGTGCGGTCGGGGTCGATAATCGACCGGTCGCGCCGGAACCGCCTGCGGATCGAAGTCGAGGTCGGCGTCGACTACGCGAGCGACCTCGAGCGCGCGGCGGCGGTGATCGAGGAGGCGATCGCCGGCGTCGACGACGTCGCCGCGATGCCCGAGCCGGACGCCGTGACGAAGCGGTTCGACGACTCGGCGGTCGTCCTCGGCGCCCGGTACTGGATCCGGAACCCGAGCATGCGGAAGCGCTGGCGCACGCAGACGGCCGCGATGGGCGCGATCAAGTCCGCGCTGGACGACGAGGGGATCGTCATCCCGTTCCCGCAGCAGACGCTCTCCGCGCGGGAGGAGGGCACGTCCGGACCGCAGCTCGACGCGTCGGTCGAGGGGAGGGCGGCGACGCGAGGGGACGGCAACCGGAGCGACGGCGACGAGACGGCCGACGGGTCGGGTGACGGAGGCGGCGACGCGACTGCCGGGTCCGGCGACGACGGCGAGGGGGCGGACAAGTGAGCGACCCGGACGACCCGGAGGGAGACGCCGACTCGGGGTCCGACCTCGCGGCGCGCCGCGGCGTCGACGACGCGGTCGTCTACCAGCCCGCCGAGGACTCCGGCCTCCTCGCCGAGGCCGCGGTCGAGGCCGCGCGCGGTCGCGTGCTGGAGGTGGGCACCGGTTCCGGCTGGGTCGCCGCGCGGATCGCCGCGGAGCGCGACCTGGACGTGGTCGGCGCCGACCTCAACCCGCACGCGGCGCGGCAGGCCCGCGAGCGCGGGGTCGAGGCCGTCGTCGCCGACCTCTGCGCCCCGTTCCGCACGGACGTGTTCGACACCGTCTGCTTCAACCCGCCGTACCTCCCGACCGACCCCGACAACGAGTGGGGCGACTGGATGGAGCACGCGCTCTCGGGCGGCGAGTCGGGCCGGGAGCTGATCGAGCCGTTCCTCACCGACGTGGGGCGCGTCCTCGCGCCCGGCGGCGTCGCCCTGCTGCTCGTCTCCTCGCTGACCGGCTACGAGGAGGTGCTCGCGCTGGTCGACGAGGCCGGCTTCGAGGCCGAGGCCGTCGTCGAGGAGTCGTTCCCGTTCGAGACGCTCACCGTGTTACGGCTCGAACGGCGGGAGTGAGTCGATTTCACCCGCCCTTCGGGACTCCCGCCGCCGGGTCGACGCGCCGCACCTTCTCGCCGTGCTCCCCGAATCGATCCGGGTGAACCACGGCCGCCAGCGCCTCCAGCGTGTCGACGACGCGGTGGCTGTGGCGGTTCAGGTAGGCGGTGCCGTCCATCGCGTACACCCGCCCGCCGCGCACCGCCGCCACCTCGCCGATCGACTCACGCTCCAGCAGGTCGAGGGCCGCGCGCTCGGCCTCGCCGACGTCGGCGCTACAGGGACCGACGACGACGACCTCCGGGTCGAAGGCGCGGAGCTCGTCGGGGGTCACCTTCCGGGACCGCTCGCCCGACGCGACGACCCCGGGCTCCCCGCCTGCGAGCCGGATCAGGTCGGGGACCCAGAGCCCGGCGTGGCGGAGCGGGTCGGTCCAGTCGAGGACGGCGACGCGGGGGCGGGAGCCAGTCGACGGAGTCGCGTCGGCGACGGCGTCGATCCGGGCGTCGAGGTCGTCGCGGAGCGCGACCGCGGCCGACTGGCGTCCGACCGCCTCGCCGACGCGCTCGACGTTCGCGAGGACGTCGTCGAGGTCGTCGGCGTGGACGTCGAGCACCGTCGCGTCGAGGTCGAGCCGCTCGACCGCCCGGCGGGCGAGCCCGGCGTCGAGCGCACACACCGCGCAGACGCCCTGCGTGAGGATCACGTCGGGGTCGACTGCGGCGAGCCGGTCGCCGTCGAGGTAGTAGGTGTCGTCGTGCGCGGCGATCCGGTCGAGCGCCGCGGGGTCGAATTCGAGGTCGCGGACGAGCCCGGTGAGGGTCGGCCGGTCCTCGACTGCGGGCGGGTGGTCGCACTGATGGGAGACCGCGGCGGGGACCGCGCCGAGCGCGGCCGCCAACTCGGTCGCGGAGGGGAACAGGGAGACGACGCTCATGGGGATCGGTCCCCGAGCAGCGGCTTAACCGTTCGGCCCCGCGGCAGATAATAACCATTGAGCATAATATACATTAGCAAATATTATACGGCGGCATATCGAACGACTGGTGATGACTGAACGTGTCGCGGCCACGCCGGGGCTGTATCCGCTCCCGGACTGGGCGAAAGGGACGCTCTCGGACCTCAAGGGCCACCAGAAGGGGGACCTACTGAGCGGCGACGAGAGCGAAGCGATCGTCGAGCAGTACGACGAGGTCCGCGCGGAGTTCGTCGACGACCAGCTGGACGCCGGCCTCGACCGCGTCGTCGAGGGGCAGGGCCGGTGGGACGACATGATCGCGCACCCGCTGACGGTGCACGATTCGGTCGAGACCGGCGGTATCGTGCGGTACTACGACAACAACAACTTCTACCGCGACCCGCGCGTGGTCGACGACCTCGACTTCTCCGGCGACGTGGCGCGCGAGCTGGAGTCGGCCGAGCGGCTGATCGACGGCGAGGCGCCACTCGCCGCGACGCTGCCGGGCCCGTACTCGCTCGCCGACCTCGCGAGCGACGAGCACTACGGCGACGAGGCCGCGTTCCAGGCCGCGATCGCCGAGTTCCTCGCCGGCGAGGTCGAGGCGTTCCCCGCCCACGAGACGCTGTTCCTCCTGGAGCCGTCGCTGGTGACGAACCCGCCCGCCGAGGGCGCGGAGTCGACGGCGACGGACGCCATCGCGACGGTCGCCGACGCGACCGACGCGGACGTCGTGGTCCAGACCTTCTACGGCGCGCTCGGCGAGAAGCTGTACGCGCACCTCGTCGACGAGGCCGGCGCGGACGCGCTCGGCTTAGACCTCGTCGCCGGCGACCGCGACGACACGGTGTACAACGTCCAGGAGTTCGGTTCAACCGACTCGCTCGCGCTCGGCCTCGTCGACGGGCAGAACACGCTCGTCGAGGAGCCGGAGACGGTCGCGGAGCGCGTCGAGTGGTTCGAGTCGCAGATCCCCGCCGAGGGGTTCGACCGGACCTACCTGACACCGAACACCGAGCTGTTCTACCTGCCCGCCAACAAGTACCGCGCGAAGCTGAACGCGCTGGCCGCCGCCGCGGAGGTGCTCGACTAATGGTCCGAAACCCCGAAGCCAACCGCGAACAGTTCCGCCCGAACGACCACCCGAACGACGCGTTCCTGCTGACGACCGTCGTCGGCTCGTACCCGAAGCCGAAGTGGCTGAACCGCGCGGACGAGCTCGTCGACGACCCGGACTCGAAGTTCGACGCCGAGGACCTCGAGGAGGCCCACGACGACGCCTGTCGGCTGATCACCCACGAGCACGAGCGCGCCGGGCTCGACACGGTCGTCGACGGCGAGATGCGCCGCAACGAGATGGTGGAGTTCTTCGCCGACCGCATCGACGGCTACGAGTTCAACGGCCCGGTGAAGGTGTGGGGCCACAACTACTTCGACAAGCCGTCGGTCGTCGAGGAGGTCACCTACGACGAGCCGTGGCTCGTCGACGAGTTCGAGTTCACCTCGGACGTCGCCGAGCGCCCGGTGAAGGTCCCCATCACGGGACCGTACACGCTCGGATTCTGGGCGTTCAACGAGGCGTACCCCTCCACCGAGGAGCTCGTGTACGACCTCGCCGACCTCGTCAACGAGGAGGTCGAGAAGCTGGTCGAGGCGGGCGCGCGCTACATCCAGATCGACGAGCCCGCGCTGGCGACGACGCCGGAGGACCACGCTATCGTCGGCGAGGCCCTCGAACGCATCGTCTCCGGCATCGACGAGGACGTCCGCATCGGGCTCCACGTCTGTTACGGCGACTACTCGCGGATCTACCCCGAGATCAACGACTACCCGATCGACGAGTTCGACGTCGAGCTGTGTAACGGTGACTTCGAGCAGATCCCGACGTTCACCGACCCCGAGTTCGAGCCCGACCTCGCGCTCGGCGTCGTCGACGCCCACACCGCCGAGATCGAGTCCGTCGAGGAGATCAAAGAGAACGTCCGGCAGGGGCTCCGCGTCGTCCCGCCGGAGAAGCTCACGATCTCGCCCGACTGCGGGCTGAAGCTCCTCCCGCGCGAGATCGCGTACGGGAAGACCGAGAACATGGTGACCGCGGTCCGCGAGATCGAAGCCGAGATCGATTCCGGCGCGATCGACGTCGAGAACCCGCTCGACGACTGAGGCGGCGCTGTTGAATTTTCATTTCGATACCGTTCCCGCTGAGCTAGCCGCTGGGCTCCGACTGCGTACTGACCGTCGGAAAATATCAGTTCAGCGAGGTTTGTCGGTAGCTGTGCGAGATGCAACGCACGTATGTGGCACGTTTTGATTGATCGATAAGAGTTGCTTACGCGTAGTAGAGGATTTCTTACTTTATGAGCCCACGATCAACAATCTTTCACCTTGTCTCGCAACCGAACTATCGGGTTATTCCTTCTCGTCACGCTCCTGTTCGGGTCAGGGTTCCCAGCGGTGAAGACCGGCTTGTCGTTCATCCCGCCACTGCTGTTCGCAGCGGCCCGGAGCTACCTGGCCTCCGCGGTTTTGTTGGTCTACGTCGGTGTGACGACGGAGTACTGGTATCCCCGTTCTCGACGAGACCTGACCGCGGTGTTCGCCGGGGGGCTGTTTCTGGTCGGCGGAACGGGTATCGGCTTCGTGGCCCAACAGTTCATCACTGCCGGTGTCGCTGCGATCATCTTCAGTCTCGCCCCGATTATTACCGCGGTGCTCGCGTGGCCGCTCCTCCCGGCCGAGCGACTGGCCGGCCGCGACTACGCCGGTGTACTGCTGGGCTTCGTCGGCATCGCCGTCGTCATCCGTCCGGACCCCGCAAGCCTCCTTGACCCGGAACTCGTCGGAAAATTGCTCTTCTTCGGCGCCTTGGTGGTCGTCGAACTCGGGGCCGTCCTCATCCGGCGTAGCCGGACGTCCATGCCGATCCCCGCCCTCACCGGTTGGATGATGATGCTCGGGGGGACTGTCCACATCGTGATCGCATTCGCAGTCGGCGAATCAATTGCCAGCATCCAACCGACGCCACTGGCAGTGGTGATGGTGATCTATCTCAGCGTCTTCATCGGCGTCTTCGGGCTCGTGGCGTACCTCGTGCTGATGGGCGAGGTGGGCCCGTTAAAAGCGAACCTGACGACGTATCTCACCCCTATCGTCGCCCTGGCGATCGGGGTGGTACTGCTGGGCGAGAGCATCCAACTCATGACGCTCGTCGGCTTCGGGATCATCGTCGCCGGGTTCGTGCTCTTGGAGAGTCGGGAGATCAGTGCCGAACTCATCAAGTACCGCAGCCTGTACCGGTGAAATCGCCGGTCAACCAAGCAACGAAATTCTATCAGCGATTACAGAGCGTTCGTCGTGAATCGAAGGGACACCCGGTGCTGCATAGAGCCTCTATATTCAGCAGCACGTTACTGACAGTTCCTGAGTAGATGACGATCCGGTATGATACAGCGTTCGTCTGTACCGAGCGATCGAGGGAGATAGCTATCAACTGAATCTCAACACGTCCACCGAATCGGCGCCATCATTTATACGACCGCCGTCCCCACCGCCGACATGGAGATCGGTCTCACCGTCGGCGACGACCTCGACCGCCTCGCGGCGTCGCCCTCCCGGTTCGACTTCTGCGAGCTCGGGGTCGGCGAGCCGACGCTCGTGCCCGGCGACATCGACCCCGAGCGGCTCGACGACGCGCTCGCCGGCCGCGACCTGCTCGTCCACCTCCCCTACAGCCAGCGGCTGGCGAGCTACGTCCCAGAGGTGAACGACGCCATCGTCGCCTACCAGCGGCGGCTCCTGGAGGCGGCCGGTGGCTTGGGTGCCGAGAAGGCGGTGCTCCACGCGACCTCCGCCGACCGCGACGACGTCGAGTTCCGCGAGGTCGCCGCCGAGCAGCTCCGCCGCGTCGCCGACGCCGGCCGCGAGGCGGGCGTCGAGGTCGTCGTCGAGAACGTCGGCCACCAGCACGCCGGGCTCCAGCTCTCCGTCCTCGGCGAGATGGCGCGCGACACCGACACCCCGGTCTGCTTCGACGTGGGGCACGCGTACATGGAGGGCGGCGACAAGGCGATCGAGCGGTTCCTGCGCTCCCACGGCGACCGCGTCTCGCACCTCCACTGTCACGACGTGCGCCGCCGGGGCGACACCCACCTCCCGATCGGCGCCGGCGAGGTGGACTACGAGAGCGTCGCGGCCGAGATCGACGGATTCGACGGCACAGTCGCGCTGGAGGTGTTCACCGACGACGACGCTCTGCTCGTCGACTCCGCGGAGCGCGTCGCGGCCCGGCTGGGAGCAGAGTTTTAGTGATGGCCTCGTTAAAGCCCTCCACTACGAATCGGGTTCGGGTTCAGTTGGGGAGGTAAAACTCCGATTTTGGGTTGTCGTGCGAGGAGGCGTTCCTGAGTTTGGCGATCTTCGCAGGGCTTCGGTCGCGAACGATGACAACGTCGTAGGAGTCCTCCGCCGCGACAGTTCCCGCGACGCTGCTCACTGCGGTGACGAGATGACCGGCGTTCTCGCTCCCGAGGAAGACCATTGACGCGTCTTCGTCTCGCGCCACCCTTCGCAGACGTTTCGAGATGGTACCGGAGGGAGCGTACCGATCGACGACTTTGTGACGGAAATCGGCGCTCGGACACAGGTCAGTTACCTGGTTATGTAACGTCGAAACGACGGATGCCAGATCGAACTCCTCGTCCCGTTCGATCCAGTCGCGTTCCCTGGCGTACTCCCTATTCCCATTCGGGATGACGCTCACGGCCAGCACGTCTTCGTCGAACACGCTCCCGAACTCGGTGGCACGGACGAGCGCTGCTTCGGCCAGTCCCGATCCGTCGAACGGAACGACAATTGTCATACCTCTGTATTGTCCGGTGTACGAGAATGTCTTCCGGTGTTTCCCGCCAACGAGAAACCGACAATATCGTGCAATCCACCGTGTAAACACCGCCGGTGCGGCCGTCAGGCCGATTCGGGGTCGGTGTCGTCGTCCTCTCCTCCGTCGTCCGCAGCCTCTCCGTCGGCGCCCGTGGCCTCTTCCCCGGCGTCCCCCGACTCGTCGTCGAACTGGCGCTTGATGGACTCCAGTTCCGACTCGACGTCGACCTCGGGCGCGCGGTCGTCGCCCGAGTCGTCCGCCTCACCGTCTCCGTCGCTCTCGCCGTCCGCGTCCGGGTCGGTCACGTCGATCCGGACGCCGCGGTCGTCGCCGGCCGAACCGGTGGCGTCACCGCCGCCGGTCTCGCGTCGTCGCTCCTCGCTCCGCCCGTCGGGCCGGTCCCGTCGTCCGCGACGCGCGGCGTCGGCCTCCCGGCGGCCCTCCTCGATCCGCGACTCGATCTCGGCGGTGAGGTCGCGGGCGTCCTCGATGATCGAGCGGGAGGCGGCCTCCTCCGGAAGGTCGGCCTCGGAGAGCGCCGTCCGGAGCTCCGAGAGCGACCGCGCGAGGCCGGCGCTCGCGCCGTCGCGGACGTCGGCGAGGCGGTCGGCCGTCGCGTCGGAGTCGTCGGCGAGGCTCCGACCGGGGTCCGCGAGCCGGAGCGTCCCGCGGAGCAGTTCGAGCGACTTGATCGTCGTCTCCAAGAGGGCGATGATCGTCGGGATCGTGTACTGCTCGGTGAACCGAAGCAGCTCGGAGAGCCGGGGCGGCCGCGGCGGCCCCGGGCGGTCGCGTTCCGTGTCCCGGAGGTCGCGCCGAAGCTCGCTGAGGACGTCCTCGAGCTCGTCGAGCCGCTCCTCGAGCTCGTCGTCGCGTCGGTCGTCGCGGGAACTCATACCGCGTGGTACGCGGCGCGCGGATAAAAAGCCCGGCCGGCGCCTCCGCGTCGGCCTCAGTCGAACCGGCCGCGCCGGTACTGCACCGGCCACTCGACCTCCGCGCCGAGCTCGTGGGCGGCCTCGAGCGGCCAGTAGGGGTGCCGGAGCATCTCGCGGCCGAGCGCGACGAGGTCGGCCCGGCCGTTCCGGACGAGCGCGTCGGCGTGGGTCGGCTCCGTGATCCCGCCGACCGCGGCGACCGGCACGCCGGTCCCCTCGCGGATCGCCTCGGCGTACGGCACCTGGTACCCCGGACCCGTGCCCGGGAGCCGCTGGTCGGGGTGAATCCCGCCGCCGGAGACGTCGATCAGGTCCGCGCCGGCCTCGGCGAGCAGCGGGGCCAGCCGCACGGAGTCGTCGACGTCCCACGAGTCGCGGTCGGGCAGCCAGTCGGTCGCGGAGATCCGGACGAACACGGGCTTGTCGTCGGGCCACACGTCCCGGACGGACGCGACGACCTCGCGGAGGAGTCGCGTCCGATCCTCGAAGCTCCCGCCGTACGCGTCGTCCCGGTCGTTGGTGACCGGCGAGAGAAACTGGTGGAGGAGGTAGCCGTGGGCCGCGTGGACCTCGGCGATCTCGAAGCCGGCGTCGAGCGCGCGCGCCGCGGCGTCGGCGAACGACTCGATCACGTCGTCGACGTCGTCGCCGTCCATCCGACGGGTCGCCGCGGGCTCGACGCCCTCCGCGCGGTCGCCGTCGGGATACGGCGCGTCGGTCGCCGATACCGTCTCCCACCCCGCCGGGTCGGCCGCGGGGATCGGGTCGCCGCCCTCGGCCGGCGGGCGGTGGGAGCCCTTGCGGCCCGCGTGCGCCAGCTGGATCCCGGGCGTCGCGCCCTGCGACCGGACGAAGTCGACGATCGGCTCGATCGCGTCGGCGTGCTCGTCGGACCAGATCCCGAGACAGCCCGGGGTGATCCGGCCGCGCTCCTCGACGGCGGTCGCCTCGGTCATCACGACGCCGGCGCCGCCGACCGCGCGGGAGCCGAGGTGGATCCGGTGCCAGTCGTTCGCGAACCCGTCGTCCGCGGAGTACTGGCACATGGGCGACAACATTACGCGGTTCCGGAGCTCGGTGTCGCGCAGCGTCAGCGGCGCGAAGAGCGAATCCGTCATCGTCGGAGGGACGGCCGCCGCCGGGTAATGCGCTCCGATTCCCCGCGCGGATCACCGCGACCGCACCGGCGCGCGGATCGGCGCCGTCGGGGGATCCCACTATTTTAGGCCGACCGAAACCTATAACCCCCCGTACCCCTGACGGAGTGGTAATGAGCACTGGGGACCGGATCGAGCGCGGCGCCGAGGAGTCGGCGGACGCACGGCCGATCGTCGCGGCGAGTCGCTGCTCGCCCGACCGAACCGTCTTCACGGAGCAGGGGAACACCGACGCGTGGATCGCGACGGACCTGACCGTCGAGTTGGAACGCTAGCGCCGCACGACCGACTCCGCCCTCTCTTTCGACACGCCGACCGTACAGCCGGTCGCTCGCTCAGAGCAGGCCGGAGACGAATCCGAGCCCCATCGCGACGAGGACCGCGGCCGAGAAGACCGGGAGGTACGGCGCGTACCGTTCGACCCGCTCCTCGTGGCGCTCGTAGCCCGCGATCAAAAGCAGCGTCAGGCCGACGATGCCGGCGATGACCGTGAGCGCGTACGCCGTCATCAGTTCGATACAGTGCGTCGAGCCCGCACAGAGGGCGATGATCTCGAACTCCTCCTCGTGTGCGAACCCGAGCACGAACGCGAACCACGCGATCCCGAGGAGCCCGCGATCGGCGGCTTCGGCGGGGCTCGCGCCGGAGTGAGTGTGATCGTCGTGATCGTGTGAGTGGCCTCCCCCGTGGTCGTGCGAGTGATCGTCGCCGTGTTCGTGCCCGTCACCGTGCGAGTGTCCGTGCCCGTGCGTGTACTCCCGGACCCCGAGTGCGATGAGCAGGATGCCGGCCACGAGGCTGACCGGACCGCCGATCTGCACGTCGCCGAACACGGCGATCGGCTCGTTGACCCGCGTGAGCTCGAAGTACTCCTTCGCGTAGAAGAAGATCCCCACCATCGCGACGCTGCTCACCAGGTGGCCGACGCCGATGATCAGGCTCGCGGCGAGCCCGTACGTCCACTTGTGCGTCCGATCGAGGGCGTAGGAGGCCGCGACGGGCCAGCCGTGGCCCGGCTCGACGCCGTGGACGGCGCCGAGCGCGACGGCCCCGAGGAGCAGTCCGGTCGCGTCGCCGTGGAGCATCGTCGTCGACTCCGAGCGATCGGAGGATAACCGTTGTTACTACCGGATCCGGGGAAGCGTAATACTCGGGACTCTTGTGCGGGCGCGGCGAAGCCGGACCCATGCGAACGAGCGTCAACGTGCCGGCGGACCTCCGCGACGAGTTCGACCGGGTCTGGCGGGAGGAGGGACTCGACAACCGCTCGCGGGCGGTCCGGGAGGCGATGCGCGAGTACGTCGAGTCGCACGCGCGGCTCGAATCGATGACCGGCGAGGTGGTCGCGCTCGTCGGCTTCGACTACCGCCACCACGACGTGATCCGAGAGCTCCACGGCGTCCAGCACGCGTACCAGGACGTGATCCTCAACACCAGCCACACCCACCAGGGGGAGTGGTGTCTGGAGTCTTTGTTCTGCCGCGGCGAGGCCGCGCGCGTCCGCGACCTGAGCTACCGGCTCCGCGACTTCGACGCGGTCAGCCGGGTGAAGGTCATGGTCATCCGCGACCGCGGGGAGTGAGCGGGTTCGCGACGGCGGGGCGCGTCGCCGCCGAGCGGCTACTCGACGTCGGGCGCGCGCTCGCCGGCCAGGACGACGATCTCCAGCCAGTTCTCCTCGGGCGGGAGCGGGCAGGCGAACGTCTCGCTGTACGCGCAGAACGGGTTGTACGCGAGGTTGAAATCGAGGGTGACGACGTCCCCGTCGGCGATCTCCCCCTCCGGCTCCAGCTCCATGTACCGGCCCTGGTGGTACGTCTGCTGGCCGGTCGTCTTGTCGCGGAACGGGACGAATATCGCGCCGTCCTCGCCCTCCTGTCGATAGCCGGCGAGCGCGTGCTCCTCGCCGTTGACCTCGAAGGAGAAGGTGACGACCCGGAGGTACCGGACCGGGTTGCTCGCGGTGGTCTCCATCTCGACCGGCTCAGGGTCGTCGTGGACCGTCACGGTCGCCTCAACGCGGTAGTCGGCGTCGGGCGGGAAGTAGTCGAGCCCGTCGAACCCGTCGCGGTGCTCGGGCGGGATCGGCGACTGCGGGTGATCGGCGAAGAACTCGTCCTTCTCGCGGCGGTTGGCGCGGAGCCGCTCGGCGTACTCGTCGGTCATACGCGGCGAGAGGAGCGCCGGCGGTTTCAGGGCCGCGGTTCGGGCGGGTCGGCGCCGAAACCAAGGGCGTCCCGCGCCGGGGCGCTCACAGCGCCTGCAGATCGGCGAGGCAGTCGTCCAGGTCGCGGGTCGACGTCGCCAGCGAGAAGCGGTCGACGCGCGCGAGGTCGGCGGCGTGGTCCCAGAGGTCCTCGGCCTCGATCCCGTGGAGGACGACCGCGTTCGGCGTCGGGCTCACGACCCGCAGCGCGACCAGCGGCGACTCGCCGCGAGTCACCCCCGTGAACACGAGCGCGCGGTTCGTCGACTGCCCGTAGAGGCGGTAGAACTCCTCGCTGGAGAGCCGCGTGATCGCCTCGATGGAGTTGATCACGGTGTGGCCGTTGACGTGATCCTGGTCGCCGCGGACGATCTCCGTGGCGTCCATCGCCTCGTAGAACTCCTCGACCGGCACCGCGGTGGAGTACTCGCGGAGGTCGTGGACGATGTCGCTCTCGAAGCCCGCCGAGAGCACGCGGGCGTACTGGCGGAGGCGCCCGCCGCCGCGCCGCTCGTCGATGTCGAGGAGGCCGTCGACGATCCGGCGCACGACGCCGATACCCGGGCTCTTCCGCCGCCCGCTCTCGTAGTCGGAGATCACCGACGAGGAGACGTCGAGCTGCTCGGCGAGCTCGGTCTGAGAGACGTCGAAGTCGGTCCGCCACTTCCGGAGCGTCGCCCCGGGGTCGTCGCTGAGCGTTATCTCGCCGGCGATCCGGCGGGAGAGCTCCTCGCGTGCGTCGCTCATTAGGCGGTCCGAAGGCGGAGCGCTGCAAAAGGCTACCGAAAGCGAGGTTCGTCGAACGTCGACAGCCGCCGCGGGATCGGAGGGCGGGCCAAAGGAGAAACGCGAGCGGAACTACTCCACGTACAGCGAGTAGACGATGACGCCGAAGCCGACCGCGGTCAGCAGGCTGTTGATCGCGATACCCACGGCCAGATCGGCCCCGATGACTTGGTGGGAGACGCCGCCGATGAGCGCGCCGACGGTGACGATCCCGAACCCGAGTCCGAGCGCGCGCAGCGAGGGGTCGCCGGTCCTGCCGTACGCGCGGAGCGCGTAGTAGGTGATGCTGCCACCGAGCACGAGGATGGCGGTCTTTGCCACGATGATGGCGAGGTCGATGTGCGTTGTCATGTTTCCTCTCGCAGTTCCGACCAGAGGTCGGCCAGCCGTTCGTCCCGAGTGCGCTCCGGGCGGGAGAACTCGACGGCGAGCTCGCGGCGATCGTCCGCCTCGCCGTCCCCGCCGTCGATCGAGACCGTCACGGAGTCGAACGAGACGGAGTAGCGCGTCGTGTGCTGTCCGTCGCGGCGGATGTCCGTCGACTCCCGGAGCAGGGAGGCGTCGGTGAGCTTCTCCAGCTTCCGATACGTCGTCGACAGGGGGATGTCGCACTCCTCGGAGAGGTCGCTCGCCGTCTTCGGTTCGGTGAGCGCCGTCACGATCCGGCGCGCGGCGTCGTCGGCCAACGCGTCCAGCACGTCGTCGACCGACGGCGGATCCTCCTCGCGCGACGGGTCCCGCACCATGTCCTACCGTTGGTACCCCCCGTGTCTTAAACCATCGAACTTCGGCCCGGCCGAGCGCGCGACCGCGACCCCGCCGTCGCGCGGCCGGACGCCGCCCGTTTTTGTGGGTGGACGGCGTACGACGGTTCGATGGACTCGTGGAAGCGCCGCGTCGTCGGGTACTTCGGCTTCGTCCTCTTCGTGCTGATCTTCACCGCGGTCGTCTACCGCTACGGGATGCGGGTGTACGAGGGCGACCCGCGCACGATGATCGAGGCGCTGCGCTTCTCGGTCGAGATGTTCACCACCACCGGGTTCGGCGGAGACTCCCCGTGGGAGAGCCAACAGCTGAACGCCTTCATCGCCGTGATGGACCTCGTCGGGATGGTGCTGCTGATCGGCGCGCTGCCGGTCGTGGTGACGCCGCTGTTGGAGGAGGCGTTCTCGACGACCGCCCCCCGGTCGCTGGACGAGGACCTGTCCGACCACGTCGTCGTCTGTTCGGACACCTCTCGGTCGACGGCGCTCATCGCGGAGTTCGACTCCCACGGGATCCCCTACGTGATCGTCGAACCCGACGACGACCGCGCCGTGCGGCTCCACGAGGGGGGCCGGACCGTGATCCGCGCCGACCCGGAGTCGACGGACGGGCTGGCGGCCGCGAACCTCGCCGACGCCCGGGCGCTGGTGACGGACGTCTCCGACCAGGTGGACGCGAGCATCGTGCTCGCCGCGAAGGAGCTGGCCCCGGACGTGCGCGTGGTCAGCGTCGTCGAGGACCCGGACCGCGAGCGGTACCACCGGCTCGCCGGCGCGGACGAGGTGCTCTCGCCGCGGTCGCTGCTCGGGGAGAGCCTCGCCGCGAAGGTGACGACCGCGCTCCAGACCGACCTCGGCGAGGCGGTCGCCATCGGCGACTCCCTCCGGCTCGCGGAGGTGTCGGTCCCGCACGGGAGCCGCCTCGCCGGGTCGACGCTGGGCGACAGCGGGATCCGCGAGCGCGCCGGCGTCAACGTCATCGGCGCGTGGTTCAACGGCGAGTTCGACGCGGCGCCTCCGCCGGACGCGACGCTGTCGGCCGGGACGGTCCTGCTCGTCTCCGGGCGGCCGGACCAGCTGGAGCGGCTCGTCGAGCTGACGAACTCCGCCACGCGGCGGTTCGGCGCGGGCGAGACGGTGGTGATCGGGTACGGACAGGTCGGGCGGGCGGTCGCCGAGACGGTCGCCGACGCCGACCTGCCCGTAACGGTCGTGGACCGGGAGGACGCCGAGGGCGTCGACGTGGTCGGCGACGCGACCGAGCCGGAGACGCTGCGCGCCGCCGGCGTCGAGGCGGCGCAGACGGTCGTGCTCGCGCTCCCGGACGACACGACGACGGAGTTCACGACGCTCGTGGTCCGCGACCTGGCGCCGAACACGCAGGTGCTCGCCCGCGTCGAGGACGCCGCGAGCGTCCGGAAGATGCACAGGGCGGGCGCCGACTACGTCCTCTCGCTCGCGACCGTCACCGGGCGGCTGTCCGCCTCGACGGTCATCGAGGACCGCGACGTGCTCTCGCTCGACCAGCAGATAGAGGTCGTCAGGAGGCGCGTGCCGCGGCTCGCCGGGCGGACGCTCGGCCGGGCGAACGTGCGAGAGACCACCGGCTGCACCGTCATCGCCATCGAGCGCGACGAGGAGACCCTGACCGATCTCGGTCCCGACACCCGGATCGGGGCGGACGACGAACTCGTCGTCGTCGGCACCGACGAGGGGATCCGGTCGTTCGAGCGCCGGTTCGCCTGACCGCGTTCGCCGGTCCGCCTGACCGCGTTCGCCGGTTCGCGCGGACTCGCGTGCGTCGCGCCGTCACGTCTCCTCGGACCCGTCACGGGCCGGCTCGCCGCCGAGGCGAGTCGAACGCTTCAAGTATTCGCTGGCTGTTCGTACCTGTATGAAAGATCAGGGACGCTCCACGCGCAAGCGGACGGGCGGTCGACTCAAGCACGCCTCGAACAAGAAGCGCCACCAGCTCGGCCGCGAGCCCGCCGAGACCACCGTCGGCGAGACGCGGGTCCAGTACATCGACTCCCGCGGCACGGAGAAGAAGGTCCGCGCGCTCTCGACCAACGTCGCGCAGGTCGCCGACGGCGGCGAGGTCAGCGAGGCCGAGATCGAGAACGTCGTCGACAACCCCTCGAACGTCAACTACGCCCGCCGGAACATCGTCACCAAGGGCGCCGTCATCGACACCTCCGCCGGCCGCGCCCGCGTCACCTCGCGCCCCGGCCAGACCGGACAGGTCAACGCGGTCCTCATCGACTGAGTCCGCCCCGCCCGCTTTCTGAACGTATTTACCGTTCGCCGACGACGAGCGACGCGTGTACCTCGGCGTCGACGAGGCCGGTAAGGGACCCGTGCTCGGACCGATGGTCGCCGCGGCCGTGCTCGCGACCCCGGCGAGCCTCCCGGCCGACGTCGACGACTCGAAGCGGCTCTCTCCCGATCGGCGCGAGGCGATAGCCGAGACCGTCCGCGAGAGCGACGGCGTCGCCGTCGGCGTCGCGCTCGTCGAACCGGCCGAGATCGACCGGCCGGACACCGACATGAACACGCTCACGGTCCGCGGGCAGGCGCGAGCGGTGCGGGCCGCGCTCGCCGAGATCGGGGAGATCTCCGGCGAGGAGCCTCCCACGGAACCGATCCGCGTCGTCGCCGACGCGGGCGACACCAGCGAGAAACGGTTCGCGCGTCGGCTCGGCGAGTTCGTCGAGGCCGTCGACGAGGACGGGATCGGCGACCCCGACGACGGTGATTCCGCCGCCCTCCCCGCAGTCGACGTCGAGGCCTTCCACGGCGCCGACGAGGACGACCCGGTCGTCGGCGCGGCGAGCGTGGTCGCGAAGGTGGTCCGCGACGCCCGGATGGCCGCGATCGGCGAGCGGTATCCGGAGTACGACGGCGTCGGGAGCGGCTACCCGAGCGACCCGACGACGCGGTCGTTCCTGCGGGCGTACGTCGCCGACGACGGCGACGTCCCGAACTGCGCCCGTCGGTCGTGGGCGACCTGCGACGACGTGTTGGCGGCCGCCGAGCAGTCGGGGCTCGACGAGTTCTAGACCGCCGCTCAAACGAGCGCCGAGGCCGCCGCGCTCACGGCGCCGATGAACGTCTCCCAGACCGAGAAGCCGGCGACGATCGAGAGGACCGTGTCGGCGCCGAAGAAGGCGAACAGCGCCGCGGAGGCGATATGCGCGCGCCGCACGTCGAAGCGGTGGGCGAACGTGTGGAAGAAGTAGGCGTTCGCGAGGCTGATCGGGATGATCGCGAGCATCTCGCCGACCCAGATCGCGGAGGTCGCCCCGTACTGCACCGCCAGCCCGATCGTGACCAGCTGCGTCTTGTCGCCGAACTCGCCGGTGGCCATGAGCACGAAGATCGGGAGGAAGCCGCCGAGCGACCCCTCGTACCGGTCGAGCGGGCCGGGGAGCGTCACCGAGTCGAGGTCGGCGTAGTCGGCGTCGACCGTCGGAGAATCCGGCGGCTCGGCGCCGGCGACCGTCGCCTCCGTGCCGCCGTCGCTGGACGCGACCCGACCGGTGTCGCGCTCTGGCATCGACCGGTACAGCAGGTACGCGAACGCGAAAAACAGCGCCGCGGTCACGGCGTCGAGGACGACGCCCGGCAGCGCCGACTGGAGCGCCTGTCCGAAGGCGATCTCGACCGCGGTCCAGCCGGCGAACGCCGACCCGGCGGCCGCGACGACCACCTTCGGGTCGTACCGCGTCGACAGCGCGGCGATCATGAACTGCACCTTCTCGCCGGGAAGCACAGCGAGCTGGGCCGCGAACGCGACGATCAGTATCTCGGTGTAGGTCATGCGTTTCCGTCCCCTCGACGCTCGTCGGTCGAGCCCCCCGTCCCGAGGCGGCCGCCGGTCGTCATGGTCGATTTAGAGGAGTCTAAATTAAGAGTTTGTTGGCTCCCGTCCGCGTCGTCGGACCGAACGGCGGGGCGGAAAGGGGGTAGCGGCGGGACGGAGCGACGGCGCGGCGGCGAGTCAGCGAGACGGGACCGCCGCCGCGTCGCCTCACCGGATCGTCAGCAGGCGGCGCAGGATGTCGCCGTAGGCGGGCCGCGTGATCAGGACGCCGATCAGGACGCCGAGGATGGTGAAGATCGCGAACCCGGAGAGGTCCCCGAGCGAGAGCACCATCAGCGGCGACATCGCGACGATCGTCGTCGCGGCGGCGGCGCCGATGACCCAGAAGGCCCGGCGGAACCGGGAGTTGAAAACCTTCCGGGAGTTCACCTCGCCCTCGCTCATCACCTCGTCGGCGATGATCACGAGGTCGTCGACGCCGGTCCCGACGACCGCGATGAAGCCGGCGATGACCGCCAGCTCGATCGGGTAGCTCACCAGCGCCGCGAAGCCGAGCAGGGCGTACACCTCCGCGAGCGCCGTGACGATCATCGGCAGCGCCACCGCGGGCTCGCGGTAGCGCAGGAACACCATGCCCGCGACCGCGAACACCGCGAGGATCCCCGTCACCAGCGAGTAGTTCTTGTAGTTCTCGCCCTGCGTGGCGGAGATCGTGCTGGAAGTCCCCTCGCCGCTGATGTCCAGTTCCGCCGGCAGCGCGCCGGCGCGCAGGTTGACCGAGATCTCCTGGGCCGTCGAGAACTCGTTGGTGGTCAGCTCGAAGCTCCCGCGCTCGGCCCACGAGCCGCTCGCCATGCTGTCGGCGAGCCCCGGGTCCATCCCGAAGGAGTTGACGACCTCGCCGTTGACGGTGAGCAGGAGACAGGGGTTCGAGTTGCCGAGCTCGCCCGTCTCGGGGTCGTACTCGCAGCGGTCCGCCTCCGACTGGTACGACGAGGGGAACCCGCGGTCGACGACGGCCTGCTGGAACCGCTCCGCCGGCGACGGCTGGCCGCCGGAGGCCGTGTTCCGAACGTTCACGGGCACGTACGCGCGGGTGGTCCCCTCGCGCTGGGAGGCCGTACCGATGTTCTCGAAGTCGTCCTGGATGAGCACTCCGTCGTCGACGGCGGTCCCGTTCCCGCTCGGGTACGCGATGTCGATCTGGACCGTCCCCCGCTCCTGAAGCAGGTCGACGACGTCGCTTCGTCCCTCGCCGGGCACCTCGACGAGGATGAAGTACTCGCCGGAGAGCGACTGGACCTGCTGGACGCTCCCGCCGGAGAGCCCCGCCTCGTTGATCTTGCCTTCGATGATGCTCTGCGTGAGGTCGCGGGTCTCCGCGGTCACGCCGGGCCGGACGCCCTCGTAGGAGTACCCCGAGGCGTCCATCGCCGCGCGGAACTCCTCCTCGGTCACGGACGGGTCCGTGACCTCGACGGCGCGGACGTCCTCGCCGACGCTCGAGCTCACGTCGCGGAGCTGGACGTCCTCGAGCTCGTCGGCGACGGCCCGTTCGACCGTCGCGGGGTCGTCGCCGGCGAAGTCGACGCCGGTCGCGGTGTACCCCTCCAGCGGGGCCCGCACGCGGGTGCCGCCCTCTAGGTCCAGCCCGTACTGGAGGTTCGTGATCCCCTGGCTCGCCTCGCTCTGGTTCTCACCCGGCGCGGTCGCGGGCGCGAACTGCGGGGCGAACAGCGCGACCGTCGCGCCGAGCACGACGACGACGAGGAGCAGGATGCGCCAGTTGTTCTTGATCGGTTCGAGCATTAGCGCTTCACCCCCTCGAACTTGTACCAGCGGAGCAGCGAGACGTTCAGCAGGTACGTGTTCATCAGGTCCGCACAGAGGCCGACCGAGAGGATGATCCCGATGTTCCGCAGGAGGTCGACGCCGAAGAGGGTCGCGACGACCGCCATCACGATCATCGCGGCCATCGACGTGAGCGTCATCGTGACCCCGGTCCGCATCGCGCGGCTCACCGACTCGTAGAAGTCGCCCGTCCGCCGCAGCACGGAGTTGTTCAACAGGATGTCTGAGTCGACGCTGTAGCCGATGATCATCAGCAGCGCCGCGATCGTCCCGAGTGTCATCTGGATCCCGAGGAGGTTCATCACCGCGACGGGGATGACCAGGTCGGAGAACGCCGAGGCGACCACCGCGAGCGAGGGGACGAACGTCCGGAACAGCGCGAACACGAGCACGCTCATCCCGAGGAACGCCAGCGCGACTCCGAACACCGCGGTCCGGGCCGTGTCGCCGGCGAAGCTCGGCGACACCTGGTCGACCGCGGTCGTGGTGAGCCCCGCGTCGTCGGCCTGTTGCTCGAGACCCTCGGCCAGTCCTTCCGGGTCCTCGTCGGCCGCGCGGAAGGTGACGACGTACACGTCGTCCGCGGGGATCGACCGGATCGAGTCGGGCTGCCTGTCGAACTCGGTTTCGATGCGTTCCTCGACGTTACCGCCGTCGTCGGCTATCCGGAGCTCGACGCCGCCCGTGAACGCCAGCCCGAGGTTCGCCGGCGCTCCCGTGACGAGATACCATCCCAGGATGATCGCGAGCGCGAGAGCGAGGACCGCGAGCGGGACCGCCACGAGCTGCCGGTTCGAGTACTCGGTGTAGTTGACCTCCGGTACCTCGATCGCTACCATAAATACCGGTTCCTGCGCGGGCGCGAATAAGCCTTCTCACTCGACCGCGAGCCGGCGGCGTCGTTCGGTCGCGAGCCGGCGATCCCGTTCGCCCCCGTCCGGGCGACCGAGACGCGGACCGCCGAAACGGACTAACCGCCGGGCGTGCTACCGTCACCCATGGATGCGCCTGAGGCCGCCCGCGTCGTCCTCTCGTACCCCGAGGGGCTCAGCGACTGGGGACGCGATCAGGTCGAGACGGACCGCTATCGGTCGTACTTCGCCCGGGTCATGGACGAGGTCGCCGTCGGCGACGTCCGCGAGGAGTTCGTCGACGTCGGCTGCTGCGGGGACAGCCTCGACGTGCCGTTCCGCGTGGAGCGGATCGAGGCCGGCGGCGGTGGCGACGACGCCGACGAGACTCGCGGCGACGGCCTCGACGGCACTCGCGGCGATACCGTCGACACCGCGGTCGTGACGAGCGAGACGACCGTCGACTACGAGACGCGCGACGGCGACGTCGACGGCGGCTGGCGGGTCCAGAGCGCGGCCGGTCCGTCGGGTTCGAACACCGAGGCCGGATGAGTCAGGGCATGTAGCGGACGCTGACGACCCCCGGCTCCGACCGGATCTCGACGCGGTTCACTCCGAGCCGAGCCGCCCGAGAGAGCGTCGCTTCGCGGTCCTCGATCACGTCGGCGACCGCGTCCTCGGTGTCCGGCTCGGGCGGCGTCAGCACGTGGACCTCGCCCTCGCCGGCGCGGGGCTCGCGGGCGAGCTCCCCCGTCGGCGTCTCCGCCGCGAGCTCGCGCTCGTGGACGGTCGGGGGCTCCTCGCTCTCCTCGATCGAGAGTGGTCGGCGCGCCGCCACCTCGATCACCCGGTACGTGACCTCCATCGGGGGGTCGGGGGCGACGGTCGCCTCCACCGCGTCGTCGACGTCGAGGCCCGGGTTCGAGCTCAGGGTGTGGACCTGTCCGTCGTGGACGTCCTTCAGCACCGCCGAGTCGCTCTCGACGTGCGTGACGAGGAACGTGCTCTCTTTTTCGTCCGTATCCGTCGGCTCGTCGGTCATTGGGCGAGATAGGCGACCGACCCTTTTCCGGGTTTCGAGCCGCGTCAGTCGTCGTCGACTGTGGGCTCGTCGGCCGCGGGATCGTCGACCGTCTCCGCGGCGCCCGCGTCGTCGGTCACGCGGAGACGGTAGTGGATCGCGAACACGACGACCGCGGCGGCGACCGGGGGAACGACGCCGACCGGTTGCGGGAGCGCGTAGAGGGCGCCGACGACGGCGGACTCGGTCGGGTCCCGGAGCGCCGCCGGCGCGGAGATCACCAGGCCGACGTACAGCGACAGGAGGAAGAGGAAACCGCCGTACGCCATCTTCCGGTCGTACCCCGACCGGACGGGGTCGCCGCGGCGGTGGCGGCGCGCGACGAACAGAAGCGGCGCGAGCAGCGGCGCGACCGCGGCGAAGCCGGCGATCACGTACAGCGACCGCGAGAACAGGAACGTGCCGCCCTGCACGTCGGCCGTCTCCGCCATCCAGACGACGAGCGCGAGGGTGACGACGGTCGCGATCAGCCCGGCCGCGAGCGCGCCGACGACCCCGTACACGCGCATGGTCCACGACTCGGTGTGCCGGATCGCGTAGGGGATCGCGCCGAACACCCCGCGGTAGCTGTCTGCCATCGCCTCGGCTAGGGCCGACGCCGAATTAAACCCCTCGTCGGCGGACGCGAGCTTTTAAATTCCCGCGACGGAATCGTCTCCCGTGGGCCTGTACGACGCGTACCTCGCCGTCCGCCACCGACTCCACGACGGGGACCCTCCCGAGCACGTCGCGATCGTCATCACCGAACGGGACCTCCTCGTCGACGGCGCGTTCGACACCCTCGCCGAGGCGCTCGGATGGGCGCTGGAGTACGGCGCCGAGCGCGTCACCGTCTCGGTGTCGGTGCTCGACGAGTCCGTGGTCCCGACGCTCGCGCGCGAGCTCCGCCGGCTCGACGCGCCCGCCCCGTTCGTCGTTCGCGGGCCGGACGACGCCGACGTGGAGAGGAGCGTCGACCGAGAGGCGGGGAGCGCGGACGGCGACGGAGGGGGCGCCGACGACGGAACCGCCGACGGCGACGCCCCGATCAGGATCACCGTCGGACTCGGTGGGAAGGCGGAGTTCGCGGCCGCGGTCCGCGAGATAGCGAGCGACGTCGACGCCGGAGCGCTCGATCCGGCGGCGATCGACGCCGACGACGTCGCCGACCGGCTCGTGTTCCCGGAGGAGCCGGACCTCGTGATCAAGACGGGCGCGGAGCGGCTCTCCGACTTCGCGATCTGGCAGTCGGTGTACGCCGAGCTCTACTTCACCGACGTGAACTGGCGCGACTTCAGGAGGCGGGACTACCTGCGCGCGGTGCTCGACTTCCAGGACCGGCAGCGACGGTTCGGTCGGTAGGACGTCCGAGAGCGGCTGGTTCGACGGCTACCAGACGAAGCGGAACAGGACCGTGAACGTGACGAGCGCCCCGACCGTCGAGAGGATCGGGACGACGTTCTGCATCAGGACGACGCGCGCGCTGGTGCTCGGGTTGAACAGGTCCGACGCCGAGGGGATGTCGGTCGGGTCGCCCTCGCCGATCGGCCCCGTCTCGTCCGCCTTCAGCGCGCCGACGGACACCTTCGGCTCCTTCTCGCCGCGGATCCCCTGCCGCACCGTGACGGTCCGCGTCGCGCGCCCCCAGCCGAGCCCGACGATCGACATCGTCGCGATGATGACGAACGACGCCGGGATCCCGACCGCCGAGAGGCTGATGACGATCCCGGAGGAGACGCAGGCGACGACGATCGCCGCGGTCAGCGGGAGGTCGGTGATGTCGTTGCCGAGCGTGTCGAGCGTCCGCCGGGCGATCGTGAACGCGCCGACCGCGACGGCGGCGCTCCCGAGCAGGATCATCGGCGTCATCTCGACGTTATCGAGCGCGACGAGCGGCGCGATCGCGTTCGCGATGTTCGAGGTACCCGACGAGAACGCCATCAGACAGCCGATGGCGATGACAACGAAGCCGCCAACGAGCTCGCGTCGAGTGGTGTTCGGGCCCGGAACCGGCTTCGGGATCGGCCCGGACCGGTCGAACTCGAACAGCGCCCCCTCCGTGCTGTCTATCGCCACCCAGCTGTCGATTGCCGGGTAGAAGTAGCGTCCCACGACGCCCGACACCCAGAAGCCGATGATCGGCGCGACGATCCACCAGATGGCGATCTCGCCCATCACCGCCCGGTCGAGGGTGCCCGTCGCGAGCCCGAGCCCCGCGATCGCCCCGACCGCCGTCATCGACGTCGACGCCGGGACGCCGGCGAAGTTCCCGACGAACAGCGCGCCGCCGATGAAAAAGAGGACCACGATGCTCGTCTCAAGCGTGAACACGTTGCCGCCGGTGACGAGGTCCTCTCCGAGCGTCGTCACGACGCGCTGCCCGAGCGTCCCGGCGCCGACGAAGAAGAAGATCGACATCAGCGCCGCCGCACCCGACTTCGAGAGCACTCCCGACCCGACGGCCGGCCCGAAGGCCGGACCGGTCGTGGCGCCACCGATGTTGTACCCGACGAACGCCGCGACCACGAATCCGACGAGAAGTAAGACCTCAACCATATACTCGCTACAACGACACACGCCCGGTTAAGCGAACAGGTTCGCGCCGACGATAACGGGATGTTCTCGCGGTTTGATCAGCGGTCGAACGAGCTGGACGCTACCGACGGAAGTCAGTTCGAGAAATGCACTGGCCGAGACTCCCCGCGAGCAGGGAGGGACCTCCGGTCCCTCTTGCAGCCGGCGCGTAGCGCCGGCGACAGCGCGAGCGGGGAGTCAGGGCGGTGCACGACTGCAAGGAGTGCACCGGCCGAGATTTGAACTCGGGTTGCAACCATGGCAAGGTTGCGTGATACCACTACACTACCGGTGCGTGCTTCGCACTTAATGGTTGGTCGGAGGTTCACTTAAACCTGTCACATCGGGACGGCGCCGGGGTCGGACCGCTTCGCTCGCGCGGCTCACTCCCTCCGCGACGCCGCGATCTCCGCGCCGTGCGACCGGACGAGGGCGGCGAACGCCTCGGCCTCCGCGTCCGCCTGCGTCGCGTCGTCCCGCCGGTCGCGCACCCGGCGCTTCACGGTGCGCAGCGCGTCCGGCTTCCCGTCCGCGATCTCGTCGGCGACCGCGCGGGGGTCGTCGACGACCCGGGAGACGAGTCCAGTCCGGAGCGCTTCGTCGGCGTCGAGGACGCGGCCCGAGAGCGCGAACTCCAGGGCGTCGCCCTCGCGCATCACCCGCGGGAGGCGGACCGTGCCGCCCCACGCGCCGAAGAGCCCGAAATCGACGCCCGGCTCGGCGAACGTCGCCGCGGGCGTGGCGACCCGGACGTCGGCCGCGAGCGCCATCTCGACCCCGCCGCCGCGGGCCGCGCCGTCGATCCCGCAGACGACGACCGTGTCCGCACCTTCGATCGCGGCGGCGGTGCGCTGTCCCCGTCGGGCGAACGACGCCGCGTCCTCCGAGTCGGCGGCCGTGTCGAGGGCCGCGACGGCGTCGAGGTCGGCGCCGGCGCAGAAGGCGTCTCCGGCGCCGCGGAGGTAGGTGACGGACGTCTCGGCGTCGGAGACGGCGCTGCGGAGCGCGTCCAGGTCCTCGGGACGAAGCGCGTTTCGTCGCTCCGGGCGGTCGATCGTGACGACGCGGACGCGGCCGTCGGTGCTGGTGTGGATCACGGCCTCGTATCCCGGTCGTTTCCAAAGGTCTTTGCCCTTCGCTCGACTACATCGCGGTAATGGACGATGCCGCGCGAGCGCGTGAGGCCGCTCACGAGGCGCTCGCGGACGTCGAGCCCGAGCGGCTGCGCGAGGCCCTCGAGAGCCGTATTCTGGACGCCGCCGTGACGCCCGGTGTGCTGGCGCTCGTCACGGCCCGGGCGGTCGACCCAGACGTGCGCCTCGACGGGGTCGTCGACCGGGCGGCGGGCGTACAGCTCATCTACGAGGGGCTCCGGCTCACCCGCACCGTGGCCCACGACGAGCCGTGGCTGACCGCGCCCACGCGCGAGACCGACATCGACGCGGACATGGACGTGCTCACGGCCGACGTGCTCGTCTCGCGCGGCTTCTCGCTGCTGGCGTGTACCGACGCCGCCACCGCCGCGGTCGAGGTCGTGCGCGCGTTCGGCCGGGACCAGACCCTCCGCGACCGCGAGGGGACCGACCCCGCGGCGGCGGCCGCGCTCGACCGGAACCTGGAGGTCGACGCCCTCGAGCTGGCGGTCGTCGCCGGCACCACGGCGGTCGGCGGCGACCCGCCCGAGGAGCTGCTGACGTACGCCCGGGAGCTGGCGGCCGATTACGACGACGAGTTCCCGCCGCCGGGGCGCGCGCTCCCGGACGCGACCGCCGACCGGATCGCGGACATCTCCGACCGCGCCGTGAGCGCGACGGACCGGTGAGCGTCCGATCGACGAGCGCCCGGTCGCGCCACCGCGGGGCAGCCGGATCGGGGGGAGGCGGCGGCGGATCGAAACCCATAAAGTCGAATCCGGTCAACGACTGATTGCGTGCCTGGGTAGCTTAGCGGTAAAGCGCGTCCTTGGTAAGGACGAGAGCGCGGGTTCAAATCCCGCCTCAGGCTTTCACGGGCTACACGGCCTGTATTCCCACTTTGCGTGCTTCTTGGGAGCGAATCAATGTACCCCAAGAAAGCACTCTACCCACAAACGGCCACCCCCACGCCGTCTTGCGATTCCGAGAACTGTCAGGACACTATAAAACAGAACCCCCGAGAAGCGCGTATTCTCGGGGTGGGGGCCGGACGATGAACCGCGACGACCCCCTCGACCAGATGGAAATGAGCGCGGCATCCGAGGATATACCACCCGCGCCCAAACCCATCGAGTTCGGCTTCCCACTCGTGAGCCAACGGTCGCGCGAAGACCTCGAAGCGTTCGGCCTCAACATGGTTCAGGACTACCGCGATTTCAAAGAGGAAGTCCTGACGTGGCTCGGCAACTACGGGAAGAACCCCGACAAGCACGAAGGGCTGGCCCCCACCACGCTGGAGTCCACGCACTACAAGCTCGAAACCGTCTTCCGGTGGCTATGGAAGTACGAGGGCCAATACACCACCAAGTTCACGCCCGAACACGCGGAGAAGTTCATCTCGCTGTTGAATCAAAGCGACTCGATGATCGACAGCACGGTGCTTCACCACGCGAAGGATATTCGCCGGTACTTCCGCTACTGTAACCACGTTCAGGGGAAGGACTACGATTGGGAACCCGACATAGAACTCTCTCAGTCGAACGGCGACGAACGAGACTACCTCCGCCGGGCCGCGTTCGAGCCGCTGTATCAAGCCGCGCTCCAGCACTCGTCGGTCAAGAGCTACTACTCCTGCACCCCGGAGGAACGACAGGAGTTGAAGTCCTACGTCTCTCAGCGGCTCCAAGTCCCCAAGTCGAAGGTCGGGGCGGAGGAGTTCAAGCGGGCAAACTCGTGGAAGTACCCCTCGATGATCGCCGCGACTCTCGATACAGGGCTTCGACCCATCGAGGTCGGTCGCGCCAAGGTGTCGTGGGTGAACCTCCAAGATAACGAGCTGAATATCCCGAAGGACGAGTCCACGAAGAACGAGGGCCATTGGAACTGCGCGATTCAGAAGCGCACGGCGAAGGCGCTCGAACGCTGGATAGACGAGCGGGCGACGATGGAGAAGTACGACGGTCGGGACGAGCTGTGGCTCACGCAGAAAGCCCGCCCGTACAACTCCGATTCGTGTAACGGCCTCCTTGATCGAATCATTGAGTCGGGGAACGTCCCGATTCCCGAGAACCAGAAGGAAGACCTCTCGTGGTACAGCATCCGCCACGGGGTCGCAACGTATTGGGCGAACCACGTCGGCCCGCACCACGCGAAGGAACAGCTCCGGCACAAGAGCGTGACGACGACGATGAAGTATCTCCACTCGGACTCGGACACCCGAGGGAGCGCGGTCGAACAAATCTGGTGAGCAGATGCCGTTGAAATCTTATTTTGAAGATGTGGGTAACAGAATACGGCACTCTATCGCTGGATTCGACCGTATTTGAGACACCTAATCTTTACTGACTGTTAGCCATTAGCACCCTATTATGGGAGACATATTTTCGGGTGAACCGGAATACGGGGGCATAGTTGAGGAGATAGTGGGGCGTATTGCTGATAGAGAGTCGAAAGATGAAGCCGAACTCCCACCGATTGGGTCAACAGTAGATTGTGATGCATTAGTGTGTTTGATAGAATCAATGGATAGTGGAGAAGTGATCTTTCACTATGAGGGGTATCAGGTAACTGTGACCGCCGATTCGGAGATAGCCATCGAAGCCACTAATTGAAAGCCTGCGGTCAACCGATTAGTGAAGTACGGGCTTGGCGGGAACCCTTGCGCGACATCTGCGCTCGCATCTTGCGTACTGTTATGTGTATAGCACAAATTAAGTCGGTAGTATGGAGCCGAAGACTATCTCGGATGTTATACCGGAACTAAACAGCACGTATCTGATTCCTGCAATCCAGCGAGAGTTCGTATGGGATACCGACCAAATTCTCGATCTGTTCGACTCTATTCTCCGCGACTACCCCATCGGCTCTCTGCTACTCTGGAAAGTCCGAGATGACCGGGCGCAGAGCGAAATCAAATACAAGTTCGTCAGCGACTACATCGAGGAACCGAACTACCCCCGAGAAATTGACGACGTAAATCACCACAACCCGAAGTGGAGCGAAGACTTAGACGGGGCGCTCCCTCCAACAACGAACCTCGTTATCGACGGCCAGCAACGGCTGACCGCGCTCAATATCGGACTCAATGGAAGCTTCTGTGAGCGGAAATTCAACGCCCGCCGGGATGAGGTCAGCTCGTGGGTTCGCAAGAAACTCTATCTGAATCTTCTCTCGAACCCGAATCGGATTACCGAAGGAATCGGTCGTCGGTATCATCTCGAATTTAAGAAGCCACACCCCGAGAACGACGCAGAACACTACTGGTATTCCGTTGGCGATATACTCCAATACCGCGACGAGAACGACTTTAACAACTATCTGTTCGAGGTCGAAGACGAGATCGAACAACACCTCATAGAAGAAGACCCCGAACTCAGCGCCGAACGGGTCAGAGAATACAAGAAGTGGGCGAAACAGAATCTCAATAGTCTCTGGACGAACGTTCACGACCGCGATCATCTCAACTTCTTCACCGACGACACCGAAGACCACGACCGCATCTTAGACATATTCATCCGCATCAATCAGGGCGGTACACAGCTCCAACACCACGAAATTCTACTATCCCTCGCAACGTCGGAGTGGCAACAGGAGGAGCCTTTCATCGTCGCAAGAGAGGCCGTCCCTAAACTGCGAGATCGACTGAACCGTGATGTTCCCGGTGGGAATGAGCCGTTCACGACGAACTTCGTCCTCCGCGCCCTGTTGACCTGCTCCGGTATGGAAGTTCAGTATCGACTCTCGAACTTCAGCGCGGAGAACCTTGAGCGGATGAAGGAAGTCTGGCTAACAGACCGATTCAGGAACAGTCTGGAGGAGTTCGTGAACCTGATGCGGGGCTACGATATTACGATCTCGCACGTCCACAGTCCCCTGCTCTCGGCTCCTGCCATCTACTTCCTCTACAAACACGACAGCCCCGCGTTAGGCTGGAATAGTGCCCAAGGCCACGATGCTCGACGGGACGTTCTCTACTGGTTGTGTGCGGCCAAGCTCAAACGGCTGTCCCGGCTGTCGTCCGCCCAAATTGCCGAGGCGGTACGAGACGAGATAGACGACACCGATGAGGTTCGCTTCCCGATAGACCGCATCGACGAACGGCTAAGAACGAGCTACGGAGAATCTGTCTACCTCTCACACGACGATATTGACAGCATCTTCGATGAAGCGACGTACAATACGCAACGTGGGGAGTTCCTTCTCCATCTGCTCAGGTTCCCCGAGTCTGCTGACCCCGGACATAGCTATGAAGCCGACCACATCTTCCCACAGAGTCAGGTCGAAGATGAGTACGCGGACTTGATGCACCGCGTGGGGAATCTCCAGTTCCTTCGTGACGACGAGAACCTGTCTAAACACAGTAGCGACTTCGCTAATTGGCTCACCTCACAGACTGAGGAATACAAAGAGCGCCACTATATCCCGGAATCGGATGATGGGTCGCTCTACGAATTAGAGAACTTCCCCGAGTTCGTGGAACAGCGCGAACAACTGATTCGGGAGCATCTGCTCGAAGTCTGTGACGAACTACGCGAAGCACACGATACGAATTAGAGAGGGAGCAAATCTACCGGATTAGTTCAGTTGCGAAATAGAGCGCGTTCCGAGATCGTTCAGACGATATTCCTTCTTCCGACCATCCCCATCGTGAGGTTGCTTCTCCACTACACCACGCTCCGATAATTCCCACAGAATTTGGCTCACGTCATCCGGGTCTATCTCCGAATCCTCGGGCAGTTTTCCCCTGATCTCAGTCGTCGTGTGCCACTCCTCACCGTTATGTTCGTATAGAAATTCAGCGAGCTTTCGAGTCCGAGAGCCTTCCTCAAAGGTAACTACCTCCGGCTCGTCCGTTTCTCTTGGCTCGATTGCCTCGCCCGTGATGTATTGAGTCAAATCTATCGGGGAATCGGCCTCGATTGTCACCCTGATGTTTTCGACTGAATCAGCAAACCCGGCCTCCTCGATGAATTGATTGAAGGCGTGAAGTCCCTGTTCTCCCGAAAGTTCGAGCGTCATTACGCCATCCGGTTGGTCTGACGACATAATTTGACGTTCTACCTGAAGGTGTGAAAACCCCTTGGCTACAAAAACTAAGAAGTCCCATCCCCCATCTCACCTCCTCTGATTTCTACCTCTGTCTGAATCTGACTGTATAACTTAGAGTGTTCTACTTGGTACTGTCTTAGTTTACTGAAAAACCCTCGATGTGGTAGAACACTTAGAGTAGAACTCTGAGTAGCTAACTACTTAGAGTATATATCTAAGTTAGATATTTCGCCCGCGTTAGCGGCCACACCCGCGTTCATTCGGATGTTTCGTCGTATAGTACCAGACGGTACTATATGACTTAAAGATACTTATTTGAGTCTTGACGGGCTACTGAGGCGGCTCCAAAAACCGGAGAGGAACCGACCACTCTCCCCTCATCATCCACACGAAGAACCACGGATAGACGAACATCGTCGCCAGCACATTCAGGAACGAAACAGCCAGCACCGCGTAGAACGCGACCTTCACGAACAGAAGCAAGAATATCTGAACCGTGAACCCGAGGTAGAACGAGTAGATGTAGGTGTTCTCAGCCCTCATCGGAGAGAGGTCTTGTGCGGTAGTTCACCCCGTGATAGCCGGTCGTCGGAGTGTGCTGGTCGATCTGCTCAATGAGCGGCCACGGGAGTTCGTATCGACCGAACAGATAGCCGCAGACGTTTCCATTATGGTCAGTAATCGCTCGAACCTCTGCGTCCTCGGGAATAGCAGGTGTCGTCAAGGCTCCATCACAGCCCGCGCGAGCCAATGCTTCGCCGTCCGAACCGGGTTGTCGTGGTGTTTGTATTCCGACTCGGAGATGCTGAACCGGATTTTGGAAACCGGGTCGTGAGCATCGTAGCTCTGCAAGTTCATCAACTCCATCGAGTCGATTTCACACCGCTCGAAGATCGCGTCCTTCGCCACGGCCTCAAACTCGTTGCGGAGATTGTAGAGTTCGTGTTCCGTCTCCGGGGAGAGCGCACTACGCGGTAGCTCTTGTAGGAGGGCGTTCAGGTGGCGAGCAATCCGAACGTCAGCGTTCGGCTCCGGCTTCGGGACAAACTGCTGGAGCGTCCCTATGTCTCCAGCAACGCCGTTCTTGATGGGTTCTTCCCCGAGCTTGGTCTGTTCCAGAAGCTCGTGGACTTGCTCAAGCCGATTCATCGAAGTCTTCGTACAGACGGGAGGGGGTCGGCCCGGTCTGGTCGTTGTATTTGTTCCCGTTCTCAGATGAGTAGGCCACGTCAGGCTTCGACTTCATATCGTGAAGCGCGAGCTGGCAAATCCGCATCTCGTCGCAGAGTCGAATCGGATACGGTGCGGCGTTGAACAGTTCGAGCGTGATCTGCCCACGGAAACCGGGGTCGATGAACCCTGCATTGTGGATGAACAGCCCGAGCCGACCGACCGACGAGCGACCGTGGAGGATTCCTACCTTGTCGTCGGGGACGGTAATGTTCTCCTCCGTATGGGCCAGCGCGAACTTGCCGGGAGAGAGCGATAGCTCGCTGGTTCTTTCGTAGTGACCGGGGTAAGTGTCGGCGTCGTCCACCTCGACCACGCCGGTCGCGGCAGGAATCCGAAGCTCCGACCCGAGGTGCAAATCCATCGAGGCAGGCTCGACGGCGAGAGTCTTCCCGTCGCCGCGAACAGCCCCGAGATCGCCGTTGCTAATCGACCGCTGAATATCGTGTTGAGAGAGAATCATGGGGCGATGATTGAGTTGTTGTTCGTGACTTCCTCGTAGGCCGTGAAGACGAGCGGCGACCACTCCTTACACTCATTGAGTACCTGAGTGGCGAACTCGCGGGCCTCCCATTGGGCCTTCATGTTCTTCCGAAGGTCGAAGAAGTGCATCAGCGTCCGAGCATTCGCGGAGAACGTCAGATCAACCTCCACGCCAATAGGGAGGATGAACCGGGCGTCCTCCTTCGCCATTCCCTGCTCGATGAGCCGTTCATACAGCTCCACCGAGTTCAGGAAATGCCCCTCAAAGGCGTCGGCTCCGGTGAAATCCTCAGCCGGGCCGTCGTACTGGCCGAGAACCACGTCGGAGGCTCCGGGGTTGTTCTTGTCGCCCGGTGGGACGACGATGTTCTTCTCGGAGAAGTCGCAGTACCGCTGGCTCTGCACGTCGAAGCTCATATGGCGGTGTCGCGTCACCTGAGCCATAGCCGAGCGGGAGAGTCCTTCGACCGCGAAGAACGCTTGGATGTGTTCAAACGGCCCGAAGTGACCACGGCGGAGCAGTTCGGCAATCAGCTCCTCTTGGGTCTTTGTCGTCCCTTCGAGGGCGTCGTCGATAGTCTTCCCGACGAGGGAATCGCTCATATAGTCGCCACGGGCGGCCATTACGGGAACGTCGTCGGGGTTCGGCGTGCTGTATTCTGTCTTGAGTTCGACTTTCATTCGAGGTAGTAGACGAGATTGAGATCGATTTCGGTCATCTCGGGATTGAAGTGATGAGTTTCCTGAAACCCCTCGATGCGGCAGTCCTCTCGTAGTACGTCGCTGAGAACGTCAGCGAGCATTGATGCAAGTTCGTCCTGAGTAACAGGTGTAATGTATCTCATAGATGCGTCTCTCTGGTTCAGAAAAGCGGAGAAGTCGCTCCTCACTCTAATAGACGTGAACTAAGGACTTAAAGACTCCTATTCAAGTCTTTAAGTGATAGAAACGAGCTGGCCGCGATCATTCAGCGTTCGCTTTTCGTAGTGGTGTCTCGCGTGTTCAGCGTGACCGAGAAGTTCGATGTTCTCCAATCTGTTATCCAGCTTCATCGAGTTCTTGTGGTGAACGTCGTTCTCAACCACGGCGTCGTAACCGTACTCGGCAACGGCGAGAAGCCGATGGTGGAGACACGAGTAGGTCTTCCCGTCGATGTTGACGGTGAGCTGTTCGTATCCATCGGAGCGTTCCGTGACGGCGACGTTGTGCTTCCGACCCGTTCTCTCGATACCGAATTTCTCCATCCAGTATCGAATCGTCTCCTTGGAACAACCGAGTTCTCCAGCGACCTTGCGGCAGGAACGGTGTGTCGAATATTTTTCTCTAAGCGTTTCCTCGTCTTGCCACGGTCTTTCTCGGGACATTAGCAGAACGCGGCGAGGCCGGTCTGACTCTGCCCTTCAATCGCGGCGTCTACGTCGATCTCTACCGCATCGAGGATGTCCACCATCGGGTTCCGAACGAGCGTGTCCTGCATCCGCTTCACGTCCACGGTGAGCTGGTCGCGGAGATCGTTCAACTGCGCTCCCCGCTCGTATCCAATCACATCGAGCGTGTCTTCTCCGAGCGTGGTGTGCTTGAGGTAGACCCGCTTGACCGTGTTCCCCTTCCCGAAGTTGCAGTCCTTGATAAACTTGTTAGCGTAGTACGCCGCTCGGGGCGAAGCGCCCTTCGGCGTCCCGTCAGACCACGAGTAGTCTTCAAGCTCTTTTCCAAGACCGCCGGGGACGCCAATCAGGTCGAAGTCCGGGTTCGAGGCGTCGATGCGCTCGGCCCCTTCCCGAATGATGCGGCGAATTTCGTCCTTCGAGCCACCACGAACAATAGTTTCCAGCGTCTCCCGTTGAACCTCCTTGGTGAGCTGAGCCGTGTTCGCCTTCTTGCACGGGTAGCCGCTGATGGACAGCTTGCCCTCTCCGTCCTTGATTTGGGCGTCGTAGTCCATCCCCTCGTCCCACACCTTCACGTAGGCGTAGAACTTCTTTTGGCCGGACATGAAGAACCGAGAGGCGTACATCTCGATCTCGATCTCGAACCGGCAGGGGTCAGTCGGCATCCCGTACTCGGCGGCGAGTTCGACGTAGACCTCGTTGTTCAGCGTTTCCGTGATTTGGGTTGCGGCTTCGAGGCACTCTCGCTGACTCATCGAACTATCAAATTCTATATAATTTGAGTCGGTATCCCCGTATGCCACATTTGCGATACTTTCCTCGTTGACGTATTTCGCCGTTCGCTTGATTACTGTCTGCCCTGTAAGGGTGACAGCGGCGGCAATATCGGAGTCGTAGAGGAAGAACCGAACCCACCCCAAAACGCCGTAGATCGAGTTAACTATCGTCTTCCTGACACTATACTCCTCGGCCCATTTCTCCTTCTTATCGGCGCTCAGCGAGTCGTCCTTCTTCATCTCGCCAGCGTGTTCCTTGAGCCGGAGAGCTTCGTCTACTAGTTCGCGGAACACGCCGTCGAAATCGAGTCGGAAGTAAACGTCGTTGGCCGCCTTCGCCACCGGCACGAGGTCGCCCCCTTCTTCGAGGACTGCGTACAGGCCGTCGTCGTGTTCTTCGACGTGGATGGGGTCAACCTTCGTCTCCGGGCTGGCGTTCAGCATCCAGAGCGCGTTCGGGTACAGGGAAGCAAGGTCGATACCGACGATGTTCTCCTTGAGGCCGGTGAACGCCGGGAACACGTAGGCCCCGTCGTACTTACCGGAATCCTCCGGCGGGTCGGCGGTCGGCCCGGCGTAGCCCTCCTCGTAGAGCTTCCGGCGAATCATCATCTCGATAAACTCGTTGTTCGCCGTGGTCTGCTCGAAGTCCAGACCGATGGTGTCCCGAAGCGCCTTCTTGAACGCGAGAACGTTCGCGGCTTCGTTGACGCCCACCGTGAGGAAGACGTCTTTCGCGTTGTAGTTGAGGAACTTCCGAGTGTTCTCCGAGTATAGCTCGTAGAATCCCTTGTCGGAGTGTTCGATCTTCGCGTCCTCCAGCTCCATCTCGGCGGCGTTATCGAGCGCCCCGCTGACCTTCGTGAACTTCGTGTCTTTCCACGCTTCCATCAGGTCGTAACAGGTGCGTCCCTCGATCTTCGGGCCACCGTACCCGGTGTAGGAGTTCCCGGTGCGGGAGAGCCGGTCGGCGTTGACGCCGCGTTCCTTCATCCGCTCGATTGTGAACGGGGTGTCGAACCCGTTGCTGTTCCAGCCGCAGATGAGGTCGGCGTCCTTCTCCTGAACGTACTTGGCGAACTCGGTGAGCATCTTCCGCTCGTTCGGCTCGAACTTGAGCTGGTCGAGGTGTTCGAGGCCGAGGTCGCTCGGGTGGCTCACCGCATCGAGGTTGGCGTCGGGGAAGCGTTCACCAAGCCCGTGACCGTCGAGATCGATGAACCCTACGTACTCGTCGGTGTAGTTGTCGTGAGCGACGATGCTCAGGATTTGAGCCTTCCCGTAGTCGGGGAAGCCCTCCCCCCGGTCGTCCGTCTCAATGTCGAACGTAATCACGCGCGGCGGCGTGTCCATCTCCACCGGCTCGATCTCGTCGGGAGTCACCCGGTCGCCGGGGACTCGAACGCCGGTCTTGATGCCGAGGTCGATACGGAGCCGGTCGGTGTAGTCCACGTCGGCTTCCCACGACTTCGAGAAGAACGACGCGACTTCGCCCATCTTCTTTGGGTTGTTCACGACGACCTTCGCCAGCTCGTCTTGGTTCACGAGGCCGACCATCTCGGTGTCGTCATACCCCTCGATGTGGTCATTATCGAACGGGTCAACCTGCTCGCGTTCCTCAGCGGGGACGTAGAAGTACGGGTCGAAGTTCTCCACCACAACGGAGTCCGGCTTCCCCGCTTCAGTTCGCCCGAACAGTTGGACTTTCGGGGTGTAATCCTCGTAGATGAGTTCTGTATTGGTAACGTAGATTTCCTTCATTTCAAATGAGACAGGCACTCCATCCGCAGTTCAGACACGTTTCGCAACCACCCTGAGGGGCGATTCGGGGGTTCTCACATCCACACGGTGCGGCTTGCTGGTGACTCTGGTTCTGGTTCATAGCTTGTGATCGCGGATGATGGTCGCTTCAGCGGCAGTCCACTCGTGGAGAGCTTCATCGACGGGGACGAATCGCTGAGGGTCGTCGCCCATCTCGTTTGAGAAACGCCCGCTCTCGTAGTCCACGAGATTAAATTCGAGCAGGCGGTCGTTGTCCGTCTCCTCGATCACGATTCGAGTGACACCTGCTCGGCGGAGCAATCCGAGGGTGGATTCGCTGAACGAATACCCACCGCCCTTCCGGTAGAAGTGCTGTTTCTGCTCGCCGTCTTCCCAATAGGGGTGGCGCTTCCGCTGGCACACGATACAGTTCTGGTCGCGGTTCGAGGGGCCGAGGAACCCGACAAACTTCTCGGGGTTGTCGGGATACCGGAGCGGCTGGATTTCTCGAACGACGAGCGGTTCTACATCGGTAAAGTCGTGAAGTGTGCTACTCATTTTCTCGTTGTCGTTCCCGCATAGTCGCGTCCTTCGCTATCTCCAAGCAGAACGGGCAGAGCGACTTACCGGGTATTGTCTCTCGTTTGTCGCATTTTCGGCAGTTCGTCATGTCTCTGGATTCGTGCCGCACCGCCAGCGGATGCTGACGGCATTTCGACCGAAAACAGAGAATCAGAGAACTACGCCCAAGACGGCTCACGGCCCCGGTACTCGCGGAGCCATTCGTCGTATTCGAGCGTGTCGTCGCGGTAGAAGTACGCCCGACCGGGGAAGGGAATCTCCTCGTCCGGCCCGATACACAGCTCCTCCCGAGAGGGAGGGTGGGCCTTCCGGTCGGTTTCGAGAAGCGACGGGGTTTGTGGGTGTTCGATCTCCCGCCGTCGACGGTTCAGGAACGCCGAGTCAACTCTTTCGTCGTCGTTCCACGATTTCAGGACGTTCTCCATCGACCGCTCGATGCGGTCGTAGTAGTTGTAGCCGTCCTCTCCCCACTTATCGCCCTGCCACACACTCCCGAATTGAGCCGCTTTCAGAGGCGAAGCTGTATCGACTGAGTGGACGGGGACGTAGTGGGATAACTCGAATTGTCGGTGCGGGCTACCACCGAGGATGTGAACGCTTCGGCAGTTACGGTACTCCCATACAGGCCACGGTACACCACCAAAGCGGTCTTGAGCGGGGAGTCCGACGCGGAACCGAGAGGGAATACGGTCGGGTTTGACTCCCTTCGGAACCACGATAACGACCTCTGCGTGACGGCGAAGCCGGTCAGCCTTAGCAAGAGTAGAATTGAGGGAAGATTCGTTCTCAATATCAGGCGCAACAGCATACTTCGGCTTCTCGCGTTTCACCACATCGAGGTGGGACTCCCACTTCTGGTCGAACGATAGATCATCTTGAAGGAACGGCCAATCGACGAACTCCACCGGAATCTCCCTCGGTGGTCGGGCTTTCGTGCTTTCCATCCCCACGAGCGAGCCACCACGGTAGGCCGCTCGGGGCATATCCTCGCCGCCGCAGGACGTGACTATAACATCAATTCGGTTGGGTGAGCTGGAGCTGTCGCTGGTCGATGCGTACTCGGTGAGACTCATTAGGGAATTATCGGCTACTTCAGGCTGTGTGCGTGCTGTGCGTAGAGGGTATTGCGGATAGTTTCCGCCTGCTCCGCTTCCTCGTGCTGTCTCACCACACGCTTCATCTGAGCGTACTCGGTAAGCATCGAGGCGAGGTCATCGAACGATTCGTTGTGCAGGACGAAGCTGAGGTTTCCTTCGGTCATTTTCGGTTGTCGTATTCGTATCGCAGGTAGTCGTAGATCGCTCCGAATCCGTAGCTCAGGACGAGAACGCCAAGCGGAATCAGGCAGAGTCGGAGGAAAATTTCCGCTTTACTCATCGAACCCGAGCTGGTCGGGGATTTTCGTGTTCCCGAACGGGGCGCACCCCGTACAGTAGACGACTGAGGCGGTCGCCCCACGGTAGCGGGCGCTCCGTCTCTGAACCACGTAGTAATCCTCGTTACACTCCGGGTTCAGGTAGTTGAACTCTTTACCGCACTTCCGGCAGTTATGAGGGAGATTGAAGTCCATTAGTAGGGATACCAGTTCTTCGCCCGCTTGTGGTCGGTTATCTCATCCTTCGGCTTCGTGCTACCATCTGGTTCAGCGAACCCGTGGTAGCCTTCCCCGCCCTTCTTCCCCCACGTCGAGGGGCAGTCGTCGTAGAAGAAGCACTTGCCGTGCCCATAGTGACAGAGCGGGCCGGTGTTTAGCTCGTAGTTCTCCATCTCGGGCTTCATCTGCATCCCGAGGACGGCCTTTCGGATGATGTGTCGGCGGTCTTCGTCCGGGTAGGGGGAGACGACCAGCTCATCCTCCTGTGGATAGTAACCAGCGACTCCCGCGATCTCGTAGTCGAGTTCGTTCTCGAACAGCCAGCCGTAGAACTCTCCTTCTAGGTAGATTCCCTTATGGCGGTACTGTTCGTCCTGAACCTTCCCGGTCTTGTAGTCCACGATAACCACGCCCACGTCGGCCTCAATGCCGGGGACAGTCGCGGCGTGAAGCAGAGCGTCGGCGTACCCCATCCACGGGAGGCTCCCGATAGGAACATCGTCGCCTTCGAGTCGGCCTTCGACTTCGACCCCGAGGGGGAGCCACAAATCGAGTGCTTCCTCGGTACTGTCAGCCACATCGAGGGCAAGCTCCCATCGGGTATCCTCGAACTTCCAGAAGTTCTCGATATGTGGGTGAAGCCATTGGGCGTAGTCTTCCCACGGCCCCATCACGTCGGCGTACCACTCGGGGCGCTCGCCGTGTTCTTGGACGTACTCGATCAAGTTCTCGTGAAACGTCTCGTAGGCCCGGTGAATCTGACTCCCCTTCTCGGTGTGGTAGGAGCCGGGCGTCCGGTTGTCCATCCAGTAGAGGTAGAGGAACTTCCTCGGGCATTGGAGGTACGTCTTGATTCGGGACTTCGAGATGTGTTCGAGTCCGTTCTCAGCGTTATCGTCGGGAACGGTGAGGTCGATTTCCTTACCGTCGTCTGTGAGTGCCTTACTCATTGATTTCTATTTTTTCGAGAATCACGTCGTACCACCCACTCCCCGGCTGTTCAACGGCGGCGTACACCGAGCCGTCACCGAACACCGGGTAAGAGAGAATATACCACGTTCCGTCTCGGTCGTCTTGGGGAACCTGCGTGAGAAGTTCCTGCTGACCGTTCCGTACTTGACCGGAGACGATCTCCACCGTCACCTCCGCATCGAGGTGGGCGGGCGCTCCGAGCGTGTCGTCGTTGATGTGGAGCGTGAGCCGGTCGTGAAGGTTGACGCTCTTGAGCGGCTGGCACTCGGACTGAGAGACGACGATGGTGGTATCCTCCTCGGATTCAACGTCGCTCTCGGCCCATTCCATCAGACGGACTTGCTGGCCGTCGTCTCCCTCCTCGATGTTGTAGACCGCTCCCCGGTGGTGGAGAACGTCCATCACGTCGTCGGGAACATCCCCGTAGGCGAAGATCGCGCTCGGGAAGGGAGCTGACCCGTCCGTATGCTCGAACTTGAGTCGACCCTCGATAACGCAGAACACCTCGGCTTCGACCGCGTACTTGTGGAACCATTGCGTACTCGTCCGGTTCGGAACCAAACAGAGAACATAGTCCACGTCGTCACGCTGAGCCTCGGTGCTGGCCTTCTTCATCCAGTCTTCTATGTCCGAATACGGCGGGTTCATCCACACCGACCCGAACCACCGTTGAGCGAGGCCGTCGTCGTCTATCGTGAACCGCTCCCGACCGATGGGTTCGGGTTCACATCCAGAACAGGGGTCGAGATCGAATAGGCCGCCGTTCGCCCGCTTCAATTGCCGAGCGAGTTCAACAGGAGTGCCGCGTTCGTCGTTGCCGGATTCGTAGTGCGCCTTGTTTTGAAAATCCCTACCTCCTTCAGTCGATTTGTTCGTTGTCTTCCGGTTCGTACTCATCTTCGAGGACGGCGACGTGTTCCGTAATGTCCATCGCGTGAAGCTCACCGTCGCGCTTCTTGAACTCAATCACCGCTCTATCCTGTGACGCCGCTCGACGAAGAATGTCCATCAGAATATCCTTCGTTTCGTCGGGGAGTCCGACGCTCACGAGAACAACGCCTCCGCTTGCGTCTTCATATGGCGAGGCGTCGGGTCGAACACGCCCTCCCACTTTTTGTTCGTCTCTCGAAACTCTACTATCGACCGCTCGATTTCGAGTGCGAGCGCGTCGATCTCATCGTGTAGGTCTTGGTCTTCTTCGTCTGTCATCGTCGCAAGTTGCTGGCGAGGTTGACGTAGCCGAGTCGGTCACGATAATCATCCTCGTGGTAGTCTCCGCCCTGCGCTCGGGCGAGCTTGAACAGTTCCATCATCTCCCCAACGTCGGCGTCCTTCAACGTCAGGTCGCTCCCGTACTCCGTTGAGAGGTAGGTCGTCCACCATTCAGCGATTCGACCAAAGGAGTCTTCGGCAGAACCGTGGGTTTCGGAACGGCCCTCGATGATTTCCTGCGCTTCTTCGAGAAGTCTCCCGTTATTCACTCCGTCCATGTCGTACTCGGTCGTATTTGATTTCCTCCACGTCCATTCGGTCGTGATCGGTCGGTTCCTCACAGACCGGACACTCCATCACGGTCTGCTCACCCCTGTCTCGCTGGCTGATTACGTCCGTCTCGAACTCCCCGCACGCCGAACAGCGATAGCGGAAAGCGTCCTTAATACCGCGAACTTGCGACCGGACGATTCGACCACCCTGAATCTGCTTGAGTTCGTTCTCGTAGTAGAACTTGACTGTCCCATCAGGGAGGCACATCGCATCGACTACGTTCTCGTACTCTTTGAAGTTCGAGAGGTTTCCGTCGTCGTCAACCTGAGCGAGATGGATGTTGTGACTAATTCCGTCTGTTCCAAAGCTCATCATAATGAGGTCGTGGTTACTCGTCGTCCGGTGCGAAGTACCCGGAGTGCTTGCCGTCGCGTTCTCCGAGTAGTTCGAGGTCGCCGCGCTGAAGTCTGAGGTAGACGCCGAAAGCAGACTCCTTCATCCCCTCCAGAATCTCTGTGAGCTGTTCGTCGTCGTCGCCTTTCGCCATCAGAATCCGCTCATCGAGGGCGTTGCTCAGCTTGAGCGCCCCCGACTTGTAGGCATCAAGCTCTTGGTGAGCTTTCTTGATGTCGCCCACGAGGTCGGAGAGACGTTCGTTCTCGCCGCCGATCTCCACGGTCGTCTCGTTCATCAGGCGTTTCAACTCCTCAGTCTTCTCTGTCGGGTCAGTCACTTCCATAGTATCCAGATTGGGTGTCAACTCTCCCCGCCGCTTTGGGGTCGTTCACGATTTCGTAGGTCGGTCGCCCGTCGTCGCAGATAAGGCCGCACTCAGGGCACACCGGCTCCCCGGTGTCCATCTTCCGAGCGGCTTCCTCACAGTCCGGGCAGTAGAGGGTTTCCTCTGTCACTTCCTTCTTCAGAACAAGACCTCTCGCGCACTCGTGAGCTACGGGAATGAACTCGTCGTAGTAGCCCTCCATCAGTTCGCCGTCGATCTCTCGTCCGGGGTGGTAGCATCGAAGGTGGGTGGGCATCCAATCCGCCTCGGTTTCGAGGGCGAACTTGTGGAGCGCCCAATAGTCGTGGATTCCGGGGCCGCTCTCGATAGTAGTGGTGTCAGCTCTTGGCTTTCCGAAGAACTCGTCTTTGTTTTCCATTTAGTGTCCTGCTGGTCGCTACTGCTAAGACTCGTTGAGCGGTTCTTAACTCTTTGTAAAAGACTCGTTGTTATGTCCTTGAGTCTTTAGGGCTGGTACTGTACGTCGTAGAGCCACGTCAGGGGAAGGGAGTCAGAGACGCCGTGAATTGTCGCACCGGGCATCGACCACTCGGAGATCGACTCCTCGAAGTCGCCCGGCGGCTTGATAGAACCCGAGCGAATCACGGGGACGTTCATCACTCGGTCAACACCCTGCGTGTGGTAGTGACCAGCGTAGGCAATGTCGAAACCGTGCTGAAGGAGCCACCCTCTCCAGTCACGCTTCGCCGCCGCCGTTCCGATGTGTTCCGCCGCGTTCTGCCCGTGCCGGATGTGAGCCTTGTGACCCCGAATCTCGAAGTTCGTGAAGCCCGTGCGGTCGTTTCGGATGAAGGTGATATTGTCGTACTCCGACGCCCGAACAACCGCATCGAGCATCCGGTACACAATGTCGTCACCGTTGGCCTGCTGACTCGAACCGTTAATCCGAATCTCGCCGTGGTTCCCGGTCTGACACACCACCTGAACGGCCTCGAAGTTCTCCGCGAGAATCCGAATCTGCTCGAAGTGAACCTGCGTGGCAATGTCGATCTGCTCGTTCAGGTTCAGCTCCATCTCCCACGCTTGGCCGAGGTAGATACCGGAGCCGGTGATGATGTCGCCACCCATTACGTAGTGAACCGTGTGGAACTCCCATCCGGCCTTTCGCTGGCGCTCAATCAGTTCGAGCGTCTTCTGCGTCCGGTAGCGAATCCGCTCCAGAGCGATTTCGGTGTTGAAGACCTCGTTTCCGAACTCGTCTTCGAGAACGTCGCCAATGTGGTCGTCCGTGACGTGAATCACCACGTCTTCTTCACCGCCATCCGAGAGAGGGACGGCGCTCACGGCGGGTTCCGTGTTGTTCAGCACTTTATCGAGACGACGGGAGAGCGACCCGGCGGCCTTGTTCAGCCGCTTGGTCTTCGTCGCCTTCGTGGTCGAACCGTACTCGCGGGTGCGGTTCTGGTTCGTCGGGTGTTCCTTCTCCACGTCCCGCATATACGCTTCGACCTTGCCCCCGTCGATGCGTCTTTTCGCAAGCGGAGCGCCCTTGCGCTCGATACTGCTGATGTGGTCGCGGGCGGTTGACTCGGAGAAGCCGAACTCAGTAGAGAGGTCAGCGTAGGTCGAAGGGAGGTAGTCGATGATTTCCAGTTCGGTGGGTGTGAGGTTCTGTTCGTAGTTCATGTAGGTACGTATTCTTCGTCGTAGATTCGGCAGGTTTCGTCCGAGTGGTCGTTCATTCCAACGCAGAACTCCCCGCCTGCGTCCCAAACATTCTGACAGACAAACGGGCCTTCATAGCGAGAGATGAGGTCTTCCACCAGCGAGCGCGTCGTGTTTTCGTCGTACCCCTCGATGGGGCGAAAGAAGTTCACGATCACCTCGATGGGAACCTTCTTCTGAATCAGCTCCTTCATCACGTTAATCTCCATAACGCGACTCTCGGAGCCGTACCCGTAGGAGTCGTCACGCTTGATGAACTCCATAATACAGGGCTTGTTCGCAACGAGAAGCGGAATGTCGCTTACCTTGATTCGGTCGTTCGATTCCTCCTTGTAGCGTTTCACCGCCTTCGGGTCTTTCACCGACCCACGGCGCTCGCTGTACGTGCTGTCACCACCGCTGGCGTTCCGCACTTCGAGAGCTACTTCCCGGCGTCCTGCCGCTGATGGCGACCGCTCCTTCACGGGAACGGGCCGGGGGCCGCTGGTAAGTTCCAAGTAGTCGTCCGGCGTGAGGTCTACCAGTTCCTCGATGCTCACCGGAACACACCAACTCGTTTCATCCCGATGCTCAGCGCCGGGATGGGGCGTGTTGGGGTGTCGGACGAGTCGTGCGAGGTCGGAGCTGTCAACGTCAACCCACGGGTCGATGTTGATTCCGCCCGCGATCTCGTCCAGTTGCTCTATCATCTGGTTGCCGTACTTCTCAAGACCACGCTTGAACTGCGTGTACGACCCGTTGGCTACGTCCACTTCCTCGAAGTCGAAGAACAGGTGGATTCCCTTGTGACCGGACAGGGAAGCTCGCCAATGGTCTTGTTTCCCGCCGTCGATGATTGCCTCAGCGACCAACTGAACGCGAATCAGGAGGTCACTCATAGAGCGTTTCCACGCATCGAGGGTTCGGTTCCGTTCGCGGTACTCGGAGTCAGCGGGAACGTCGAAGTCGATGAAGATCGTATCTATCTTCGGGATGTTGTCCCCGTCGTCGGTGTGCCCCCGAGGGAAGGAGTAGGTGGATACGAACCCGTCCTTGCCTGCGCGACCTGCCTCAAGAAGATTGCTTACCAGCTCAACTCGATTGTTCGCCGGTTCTTGTATCCTAAACCGGGTACTCACCCGTCGTGGAGCGTCCGGCCCCACGTCGGGACACCAGACTTTCGATGCTTCCCATAGAAGCTTCTCGTGATTTCCCATTTGTGTGAGTGGTCATTCGTTGCACCTCGCGGCGAAGCTCGTACATCCCGAACTCTGACAAGCCGGACAGTATTCGGCAACGCCACCCGTGCTGGTTTCGCAACAGCGGCACGTCCAGCGTCCGTTCATCCGAGCGTCCCGCCAGCGAAAGCTCCCTCGGCGTCGGGTTCATCCTCAGCGTCGTCAGACCCGCCGTAGAGGTCTTGGGAGAAGACGTCTTCCTCCTGTGACTCAGCCTCCTCGACCTTATCTTCGAGAATGTTCTGCTTCGTGATGTTCAGCTTCTCTCCGGTGAACGGATGGGTCACGAACAGCCCCTCGCCTTCGCAGTACCGCTCGATGTATTCCTCTGCCACGTCGCCCGGCAGGGCCTTCCGAGCGGTTTGCTTCGTGTCTTCGACCATCTCCGCCCAATCGAGAGTCACGTCCCGGCGAGCTTGAGCCGCGAACTCGGACGCTTTCCACATCACGGGGTTCTCGCTCTGGTCTTTCCGCACGTAGCCCTTCGTGAGCATATTGTTCAGCGCGGAGTGAACGTCGCGGTTCGTGATGTTGAAGCCCCGGTCGCGCATCTCCATCTGAATCTCCGCCTTCGAGTAGCCGTCGTTGGTGTCTCGAAGCATCGATAGCATCTCGAAGTCGATCTCGCGGAGGTTCAGCGCGGAGAGAATCATCTGCTCACCGAAGATACGCATTGCGTACCAAACGTCGGCGGGCGTGATGAGAAGCGTAGCCGTCTCCGGGCGGTCGGGGAGTGCCGGAGTCATTCGGTCTTTGTAGTGGAACAGGGCCACCGACCGGCAGAAGTCCAGCAGTCGCGGGAAGTCCTGCCGGGCCTCTGTGAAGTGCTGAGGGAGCGGATTCTGATTGTTCAGCGCAACCGAGACGGGGTTCAGCGTCCCGCCGTTCGGCCCTTCCTCGGACGCGAACATCTTGACGGGGATGCCGGAAACGTACTCCCGAATCTCCTCCCGCTCCTCCTCGGTGAAGTTGTATTCGACGAGTCCCGCTTCCTGTCGGGCCTGCCGCTCGTTCACCTTCTTGGTCAGCTCCTCGGAGGCGTCGATGGAGACGACCAGCGCCCGGTTCCGTAGCTCGGGATAGTCGTTGAGATCGACCTGCTCGTTGTCCGAAGCCACGAACAGCACGAAAGCGTCCGGGGGCTTCAGCTCGAACGACTCGGTTTGACCGCTCGTACCGAGAGCGCGGGAGTGGGTTGCCGACTTGCCCTCCCCGTGGCGCTTCATAATTTCCTCCAAGTGCTGTTTGTCTTGGAGAGTCGCAATGTCCGGGTAACGGTGGACACGGGCCGAGTTCATCTGGTCTTCCTTCATGTAGAGGTCGGTCTTCGAGGTGGAGTCGGGGACTTTGAACACGAAGTCTCCCTTCGTGCAGTAGTCCGCCGCGTCCACCACCATGTCCTTCCCCCCACGCGAGAGGCCGGTCATAGCGACGAACCCTCCGTTGAACCACGAAAGAAGGACGGTCTGAAGGGTGTCTTCTTCCCCCATCAGCCCGAAGTCCTCTTTCATCAGCGTCAGGTCGTACAGGTTCGGAATGTAGGTGTCTTCCATCTGGTTGAGAACAGGGATGTGCATTTCTCGGACTGCGTTGCATACGCCTATTTCATGTCCTGAGTCCGGTTACGATACTTCTTCATCGAGCGGGAGAACAGAGCCTACTCGTCCGACTTGCGGACGTGCTTCTCCCACCGCTCCATAATGCTCCTCTCGGTGGATTCCCACGCAAGTTCTTCCAGCGCCTCGATCACCTCGTCAACGTCTTCGTCGTCAGGAACCTCGGCGGTGAGGAACGTGTGGGCCGTCGCTGGCTCATACTGACCGAGCTGTTTCTTCTTGTCTGTACCGACCTGTACCTCTGTAACGTACTGCTTGGCGTCGTCCTTGTCCATCTTCAAGAATTAAAAGCGTTCGTCCGAGTCTTTACATCCGAGACTCGATCTCGGCAATCACCGCATCGAGGTCGTACTCGGCGTCACCGACTTCACCAGCGACGAGCTGTTCGACGTTCTCCGGGTTCGTCTCGCCCGTGTTCGCCATGAAGTCGATGATCTGGTCGGCGGCCTGCGGGACGCCCTCGGGAAGCTCGTCGTCGGAGCCACCACCGAGGGAACCGCCGCTCTCGTCGCCGCTGTCGCCGTCAGAGGAACCACCGTCGCCGGAGTTGGCGATGGTGATACCGGCGAGGGTGTCGGCGTCGAGAACCTTCGCGTCCGTGTATTCCACGTAGTCGTCTTCGCTCTCCGCGTCGTCCGGCAGGAAGCCGTCCTTGTAGTAGGAAAGGATGATACGGCGGCCTTCGAGGTCGTCTCGAAGCTCGATAGCGTCCTCGTCCAGCCAGTTGTAGTTGTCGTCCTTGTCGTCAACCACGTCGTGACCGGCGGGCGTGATGACCTTGGCGAAGGTGCGGTTCTTCGTTCCGTTCGAGAGCCACAGCGTGCAGTTGCCGAGGCTCACCGGGTCGTCGCCCTCCTGAACGGTGTCGGTCAGCTTGTACGTGAAGTCGTTGCTACCGAACTGCTCGTTGTGCCGGGAGGGAACTTCGTCGCCGCTCACGTCTTCCGTGAGAGCGCCGTTGTCGTCGGTGGCGAACCAAGTGTCCCACCCAAACACCTTCACGGTGTCGTCGTCAGGGTCGCCCGGCGACCGCTCCATCACGATGCCGTCGATCACCTCCACGTCGTCGGCATCCACGATGAGGGACTGGCCGTACTGCGACCCGGTGTATTCACCGAGACGCGAAATCTTGAACGAGATGAAGGCGTAGTTGTTCATCTTCAGGGACAGGCGCTCCTCGAAGTCGCCGTCCGCGCCGCTCTGGTTGTTGGTGCTACCGCCGCTGTTGTAGTCGGTGTCGAAAAGGCTCATTTGTTGAACGTAGGTTTCTCTGGTTCTGGTCGTCGGTCAGTACGGAGCCAGCTACGGCATTGTATTTCTCGCCGTAGCGAAGCGCCGAGGACAGGACTCGAACCTGTGGCTACCTGATTAACAGTCAGGCGCTCTACCAACTGAGCTACCTCGGCAAGAGAAAGTGAGGGTTGGGCGCTCGCCCCTACTCTATTAGATGTGAGAGCAAGACTTAAAGATGCCTATTTGAGTCTTAGAAATCGTCGGGAGGGATACCCCGCTCGATGAAGTTAGTAGCAAGGGGAGAACCACAACCGGGAGAGATAGAGAGAGTAGACATTATTTGTCGTAGCGGTTGACCCACGTAGAGAGGTTCTTGACGGTCAGCCCGTCCGAGCGAAGATCATCAGCAAGAGAGTAGACGGCATCGAGAAGATTAGAGTCGTTCCACAAGGCGGGATAATCGAGAGAAACAATATCCACCTCATCACCGTCACCGAAAGGTTCGATAGTCGCTTCGAGGTCGCCGGAAGCTCGCGTGTACGCTTCCATCTTACTCCATATCACCGAGAGCGTCGAAGTCCACGACGACCGTACCATTTACTCGGACACCCGGAGCGGACTGCCCGGCCAGCTCGAACACGTCGGCCACCTTCTCGATACCGAACGCATCGAGCAGGTCGAAGAACTCTGTCGAAGCATCCTCGATACCATCGGGAAGATCGAACTCCAAGTCAGCCGGGTCGGGGCCGTTCTCCGTGTACGTGGGAATGACCACGTAGAGGTCTTCGGTCAGCTCACCTCGGTCGATGAGTCGCGGCTCACCGAGCGTGACCTGAGCCTCGAAGCCGGAGTCCGTTCTCTCCGCGATAGCGTTGAAAACAGCCTCAGCCCCACCGAGATCGAGATAGTCGAAGTCGTCGTCGTTACTGCCGAACAGCCGGTCGAATAGTCGGTTGAGATAGAACATTTCTCTGGTTCTCTTTCCAGCAGATAACCGCCGCTGGCGCGGCTTAGGTAGCGTAGTACCAATCTCCCCTATGACCAAGGGGAAGCGACCAGCAGGATTTGAACCTGCGTCTGTGGATTCTTTTCTTATCCGGCCACGTTTCTCACCGTGACCCGCCCACCGTGTTTGCCACTCACACTATGGTCGCACGAAACAGCCACCGCAGAGCGGTAGCTGGACACCAACGAGTCAAACAATGACAGGACTCCGCCAAGCAAACGAGTCGAGGGGCCACCGCGACCTCCTCACTCTAATAGACGTGGCACTATGACTTAAAGATGCCTATTCGAGTCTTAGAGCCGGGGCAGTCAATAGCAAAGACTTAAGCGGAGAAACTTCGTCTTTGTAGGCATGGCTAAGACGAAACATAAGAATCAGGAAAAAGTCGTCAAGTGTCCCGTGGAGGGGTGCGACCACGAGGGCCTATCCCGAGGGATGCACCTTCACGTCCGTCAATCGAGCGGCAACGGTCACGGCCCCAATGGAGATGTCCCTGACGGCTTAGATTTTAGTAATCTGGAAGTAGTTGGTACTCGGGAAGTTGAAATGGATTACCCCTCTGAACGCAAAGGCGAAGACGTAGCCCGCCTCTGCCCCTTCTGCCGACGCCCGTTCAGCGGGTATCAGGGAGTGATGATTCACCTCGGACAGATCGCCGGGAAGGAGAACCACCCCGAGGACGCCACCGAGATAGTCGATAAAGAGGACTGCCCGGTTGCTCACGTCGACGAGAACCGGAACGTCGTCGAGGTTATTGAGGAAGGCGACCCTGAACTAATGCCGTCCACGGAAGACCGGCGAGATGGCTCCGTGCCGCGAGCTGAGGTGATTGCCTACATCGAGTGGGCTGAGTCCAACGACCACCTCACGGCGGCGAACAAGGCCCGCGAGATGCTACTCTAAGTCTCGATCTCGTCTCGCCACTTGTTCGAGAACACCGAAGTCTCGTACTTCCACTTGTTGATGGACGGGTCTTTCCGGTACAACTTGTTCATCGCTTTCACGATCTCGTAGAAGCCCTGCTTCGAGAGATGTTCTCCCTCGGACACCGGAACCACTATTTCACCCATAAAGATGCTCAGTAGCTCGTTCTTCTGGATGATGTAGGGAGCCAGCGGGCTGAAGAACGAATCGAGATCGTCAGCTCCCGACACCACGAACGACATAGTGGATTGCAGGTCTTTGATTTCCCACCGGATTCCCTGTTCCGTGCAGTATTCTTCAAGCATCCCGAACACGACCGTCTCCGGGTCGCTACGGTTCAGCTTGAACGTAGGCTCCATCCAGTAGTCCGTCTTGTAGTCGTCGTCTTCTTCTATTTCAACCCGGAAGCGGCCTATCGAATCGACTACTCCCGAGAGATACGCTACGTCCGTCTCTTTCATACCACCCATCTTCGGGGTGGCCTATGTTAATGTCATTCATTGTGCTGTCTTCAAAGACTTATAATCGGCATCTTTAAGTCCTTAGTTCCCGTCTATTAGAGTGAGGAGTTCTTCCGAACGGCTACTAACCAGTATAGTACCTACTCTATTCTAACTACTCTGATAACACTCAGTTAGCTAAAGAGACTCGATGTAGTGAACTACTCTTAGTAATACACTTAGTAGTTATACTCTTAGTTATACTGTTAGGTCAGTTATCGGGGAACTCTACTCTTGAGATGATCTTCTATGGAATCCCCAACAGAGAAGCAACCACCTGACGCAATCACCCCGGATACAGAGAACGCAACGTACTTCGACCCAAAGGAGCGGAACGGCGAACCAGACAAATTCAAGCGGCTAATGCTCTACAACCGGGGCACTTGGCTCGGCCCCGGTGAGGAAAACAAGAAAGTCACACACCGGCAGGACAATCTTGCCATCCTCGATTCGCTGAGCGGCCAACTCGAACTTACGCCCTTCCAGAAGGGGAAAGCACGACGAATCTTCGATGAACTCGATCTCCAAGACCTCGGCAAATCGGCTTCCCTCATTGCTTTCGGCGTTTGTGCTGTCGTTGCTAACGACGATGTTCACGATGGTACTCGCTACTGGCCGACCTCGAACGACACCTGCGGCTTGTTCGAGAACATCGCTGGCAACCTCGGGTTCACCGAGAACCAGCAACTCAGCGCCATTCTCACCATCGAACACCGGAGGGTCGAATGACCGAGTTCACGATTCTTCGGGACACCCGAGAACACGAGGGCCACGGGTACTGGTTCGAGGATTACCCCGTGAAGGTGAAAGAGAAGAAGCTCCGAACCGGGGACTACGCCGTAGAGGAACCGGGCTACTACGGCAAGCACGGAACCTACGTCCCGCCGTTCGCCGTCGAACGGAAGGCGAAGGGTGACTTCCTTAACTCCATCACTCACGAACGCGACCGCTTCGAGCGGGAGCTGAAGCGAGCTGATGATTGGGAAGCCCCGATGCCGGTAGTGGTGGAAGCCCCGTGGCTCGATTTCACGCAGGGCAATTACTGGCGGAACATCAATCCCAACTCCATCATTGGGACGGTCGAAAAGTGGCCGGGCTACTACAACGTGGACTTCTTCTTCAAGCCCACAGACTCAGACGCAGAGCAGTTCACCTACGATTTCCTCAAGTGGTGGAACAACCGAGGGTGAACGTCCACACCTCTGCCGACGAGTTTCTGCTCAAGCGTGATCGAATTACGATGCTGTAAAAGGCGCGTTTCACACTCTATACTACTGACATTCGGCTTCTGGTTGTTTATCATACGTGGATAACTCCACGACTTTTCCGAGAGTCAAAATCACTCGGTCGGTCGAACTCAGTTTCTCGTAGAAAACAAGAGCGGGACGCAGAACTTCGCGGATATTCTTTCTATGGCTGTTCAACTGCTGATCGACGAATTGCGACATTTGCTATTTCGCTAACTATACTTTCGGAAGGCGTTACTCTACACTCGAAGAACGGCAGACTGCGCGGCTTCGAGCGCAGAGACAGCTTCATCGAGATAATCATCACCGTCGTAACCGGCTACGTCGACGTGTCCTCTCACGAGGAAAAGAACGGTTAGAACGTCAGAGAAGCTTCTCATTTTCAAGTTGCTTCTCAATTTCTGCACGTCGGTCTTCGTTACGATTCTCCGCGATTGCCTTCTGGAGAAGGAACACGGGAAGCAGTACGATCACTCCGATGAACATAGCCCCGAACACAGCGAGGCCGCTCACCAGCTCATTCACGACTCTCCTCTACCCACGAGATTGCCGTAGCAAGGGCGCACATCATTTCCATAAACCACGGCCCGGCTTGGGTCGAGTAGACCGGGTATCCGTCCTCGATATACTCGTCGGGCGTCCCCTCATTCACAATCTCGAAGTCTCGAACGACGATATTGTATCCCTGCTCGGGGTTGTCGTTCTCCGGGTAGACCTCCACCTCAACGCACTTTTCGTAGCTGATGAGCCGAAAGTCGTACCCGTTGCCTCCGATTGGGCAGTATTCCCAATCGTACTTGGTGAGATCAGGGCCGACGTGGTTGCCGGTCGTGTCAGTCTTGACCGCCACTACAACCACCCGAGGTCTTCCGCAATGTCCTCCCCGAGCCTCGCCTTTCGGTCAGCGGCGTACTCATCCTGCTCGATGCTTTCGACAGCCGCGAGCCATGCTTGGCGGGCTTCTTCCTCTGTGATTATTGAGTCGGCGTTATCGAGGCCAAGCTCACGAACGTAGTAGTCGTAAGTTTCTGCGATTTCGGTGGATTCGTCACCCGTGTTCGGAGCGTAACCTGCCGCGACAGCCGGGCAACAGCATCCACCAATTGTGTCCTTTCCGTAAGCGAAGTTTCGGTTTTGCGTACTCATTCTTGGGTGTAGACCACTTCATAATCGTTCACTCGAACCCGAACGTAGCCGTCGCCGTACTCGTTGGCGGGGTCAACATCGAGGTAATTGAGGTCGCCGTTCCGGTCAGCTCGTTCAGCCGCGATCAACGCTTCCTCATACAGCCACTCGATGAATCGCCACTCGTTGTGGTGGTCTTCTTCTGACGCGAGGTAGGCCACGTCCGGCTCACCGTCGCGGAGCTTCACGACGCGCTCTACGTCGCACCGGAACGTCCGAGCCTCCTCACACTCCCATCCCTCACCGTAGCGACCCTCCGCGTAGTGGCAACGCTCGTGGAAGATTGCCGCACCATCTTCCAGAATCGGGTTGTCCACGTCCCCCGGATACCACTCGTGGTCGTGGGAATGATCGGGAGCGTTCCACGGCGCTCGTGGGTCGCCAGCCGACGTTCCCGGTGGGTAATTACTCACCGTACACCACCGGGGCGATTGCGAGGTACTTCTCCGAATCCTCGGGGTGAATCACCGCGATGAAGTTCCACTCGGGGTGGACGTAGATCGCGTCCTTGTTCTCCCGAAGGTCGATGTCGAAGAACTCCTCTGCCTTCTCGAAGTAGTCCTTCTGAATCCGGGTCTTCACCGTGGCATCCTCGTCCTCCACCGGCCACAGATCAACTACCTCAGTCTCCCCGGCGATTATGTCCTGAATGACCTCAGGGTGTTCCGATGCGAGAGTGTAGTCCCACGTTATCCGCTTGTTCTTCTCCCTCAGGTCTTCGCCGTAGGTTCCGAGGCAGACCGTGTTCTCGTCGTTCTCTATCGCTCCTTCGAGCGTTTCGGTGTTCGCGCTTCCGAACAGTTCCTCGAACTTCTCCTCATCAGTTTGGATTGTAACACTCATCATTGGTTCTCTAAGTCTTTACCGCGAAGTTCGTACAGAGCCTTCACGAACTCCGTCATATCATCGAAGCTACTCCGCTCGACTGTCTCGCCGTCGTAGTACGACGATTGGTTGTCTCGAACCATATCGAGGCAGTCGTCGCACAGCCCGTTCCGGGGGCCGGGCGTCTCGTTGCCACACACCGAGTAGTATTCACACTCCCAATCCTCCGGGCGGGGTTCCTGCCGGGTGTTGTGAGAGGTGTGGGTGGTATCTACTCCGAGCTTGTTCATCCAGTAGGAGATCGTCCCGGCAGAACAGCCGAGTTCGTCCCCCATCTCGGACTGGTCAAGCCCCTCATCGTGGTACATCTCGCGGAGAACTTCCGCGTCCTTCCACGGTTCTTCGTCGGGGATTTCCGCCCCGAAGTCAGCGAGCGTACTCATTCTATGATGCAGTCTTCATCGGGTTCATTCGCTCGTTCCCCTCCATCCAGTAGGTCGGGAAGGGGTGAGTCGGGAGTAACAAGTCGGGCGGACATACCGAAGCTAACCGCACGAGGTTGACGCCCTGCTCTTTCGGATTGCGCCACCTTACCACCAGCCCTCGAAGCCCATTACCTGCCGAGCGAGATTGTCAATAGAATCCCGACCGCTGAGGAACAGGACGTTCGACACCATCTGCTTGATCGCATCAAGTCGGGGGAACACCGCCTCCCGAATCTCAATCCACTTGTTCACTACTTCCCGAAGGGAGCGTGATTTGTCGTAGAACGCCGCCACCAACTCGGCAGAGAACTGCCGGGCGAGGTTCCACGCTTCGAGCTGTTCGAGGTAGCGACCACGTAGCCCGTTGTTCATACCCGAACCTCCGGGGCGTGTTCGGGCCGGGTCGCGTTGATGCGGTACTCTCCGAAGACTTCGAGCAGGACTGCTTGGTTGTTGTAGTCGGCGCGGCTCCATGCTTGGTACAGGTGGCCGTCCCACAGCGCCGTGAAGAAGTGGCCGCCGTAGGGGGTAAACTCCTCAGCGTTCTCCTCGGTGAGCGCCGGGCCAACGTGGTCAGTCCCCCGGACGTACTTCTTTGCTTCCTCCAGCGCGGAGTTGCGGTACACCTCCTTTCCGTCGTCTCGATCTCGCTCCATCGTGGTAATGTCGAACTCGCACACCTCGATGAGCCGTTCGTCAGCTCCGGCCCACCGGAGTAGGCGTCGTTCGTGGTCGGTCAGGTCGGGCGTCGGGTCGTTGAACTTCGTCAGGTCTTCCATTACTTGTGTCTCCTAAGACTCGGAGTAGTGTCTATAAGTCTTTGCTGGTTCTGGTCAGCTCATCAAAGGCCGGGACGACCAACTCCCGACGACGGGGGCCGCTACCCCCGTTTCGCCATTACTCCTGCCACCAACGACGCTCGATATTGATTATCTCAGACACGTCTCGGCGGGGCTTCGACTTTCCACGTCGACGCCAGCACGCCTTCCGGCGGAGCGAGTAGAAGTATTCGTAGTCGGCTTGCTCGATCTTCTCAATATCTTCTCCTTCCATACTACCGTAAGTGACACCGCAGGCTGGTTGCCGCGCTATTCGTCGTCGCCGTCGTACTCGAACCAGAACTTCACTCCCGCACCCTTCCCGGTTAGAGTAGCGAAGTCGAACGTGAACCCGAACTCCTCCATCGTCTCCCGCTCGCTACCCATCACGAGGTGGGAACACGGCTTCCCGTCGCTGTCCACGTAGGGATGGAACGGAATCAGGAGCATCTGAACGTCTCCCATCTTCCCCACCCGGAGGTGGCTCAGCTCACGGAACCGCTCGGGAAGCTCGTCGAGGATTTCCTTCTCGATCTCGTCGTAGTCCGGCTCGGTCGTGGTCGTCTCGGCGTTGCTGTCGCTCGTCGTCGTACTGGTTTTCGTACTCATTTGAGTTACTCGCAGAGGATTTCGTCAGCCCGCTCTCCGTAGACCGCTTCCAAGTGTTGCCAATTCGGAGGGTCGGGATTTTCTTCGAGAGAGCAGTTCACGTCTTCGACGTACCGCTTAGCAACCGCTTCGAGGGTTTCGTCCTCCATATTCAGCTCTCGTGCTACGAAGTCGATTCCACAGAAGTCTCGACCGTCACTCGCCAATTCCCATAGGACGTGCGCTCGGTCGCCCTGTCGGGCTATCTCCTCCAGCTTCTCCTCCTCGGTTGCGTCGTTGAACGTCGTTATCTCACGATCTCGTTCCCGGCGAGCGCAGACGTTATCGAGGAACAGCTTGAGAGAATACTCGGGAATCTCCCGGTCGGCGTTCCGCACCGCGACTCGTGGACTGATTACCTCGAACGGCTCACCGTCCGGGTCGTACACTCGCCACTCATCGCCACGGAGACATTCGAGAGTGTACGTCACCGGCTCCGTCGAGGAAAGGTGGATGTAGTAGTCGTACTCGAAGCGAACTCCCTTACCGTAGATCGGCCCTTCGAGCAGGTTAATCGCTTCACCCAAATCCTCACGGGTTTCCTCGATGAAGCGGAGCTTCGTGATTACGTCGTTGTAGAACCCGGCGAGGGCAAGTTGTTGAACAGCCTCCTGCTGGTCGTCCGGGTCGTTGTAGTATCGCTCTCCTCCCTCGTTGTAGAACCCCTCCTCGGCGTGGTAGATCACACACCGCTGGTAATATTGAATTAGCTCGTGGTTCTCCACGGCGGCCTCAGCGATAGCCCACAGGGGAATCTCGTCGGGAAGCTCCGGCGGGTCGTAGGCTGGAGTCCGAATCTCCTCAGACCCTTCCAGCGCGTAGTCGTAGTACCGCTTAGCGGTAGCCTGTGCCTCTCGGATGTAACTCTCGAATGAATCGTACTTGTTAGTCATAGTAACGCTGGAACAGCCGCTCCTCCGTTTCCGCCACGTCGCTTGAAGAAATCTCGAAGAAACTCTACCACACTTCAACCCCCGGAGTGTCCACGTACAGCGGGCCGATTAGCTCGGCAACTTCGCTGAAGTTCTCCGGCTTCACGATGAAGCCCCGCCAAGCGAGACTGAACTTCCCGAGGTCGCGCTCTTGAAGCTCGTCGTCGACGACTCGGCAGATGTGTTCGTTGTAGAGCCGGGGGATACAGAAGAATCCCTGAGGGAACTGCTTGATCTCGAACGTCGTCGGCTTCTCCTTCACCAGCGAACCCCATAGGTGGGTCTTCTCCGGGTCGCCGCCGTGTTGGGACACCCACATTTGGGTCACGAGGCTCCGGTAGCGTTCGTGGTGGTGGAGAGCTTCGAGATTCCTCCGCTCTTTCAACGCATCGAGGGTGTCTATCTCATCGAGATGAGCCTTCAGGTCGTCTACCACGAGGGCCTTTGCGATGTTCTCATTCAGCTCCTTCACAACGCCGTACAACGTCTCCGAGTATCGGTTCCGTTCTTCGACGTAGTTCTCGATCTTCGCCGGGTTCAAGATGAACCGCCGGTAGTAGGAATCGACCTTGTTGAACGAGGTTGTGTAGAACTGCTCGATGCGTCCGAACTCTGTGTCCCACACCTTCGGGTCGTTCTCGTTGGCGGCCTCGAAGTCGGGGCGCTCACGGTAGATCGACTTGCTCTTGCCGTTGAAGATTTCCCGAATCCAGAACTCGTCGTAGAGAGGCATCGGGTCGTCCGGGTCGGTCAACTGACCGGCCTTCCATACCGGATGAACCGGGTCGCTCGGCTTGAGCCGCGTTGTTCCGACGTGTTTGTTCTTCTTTAGTTCGACCAGCGATGCTCCGGCCTTCGTCTCGATAGCAGTTGGAACGCTCATTTTGAGTCTTTAGGAGTTACCGGGTGATTCGCCGCGCCGCCATTCCACCGACAAGTCGCTGGTGGTGCTGTCCACAGAGGATGAACCGTCCGGTGTCGTCCTCCGCAATCCGCGCTCCCTGATAGGGGCAGGGGTCGTCGTCAGTCGCTACTGTTCGTCCGTGGTGACACATCTCGTCGCCGTCGTAGTGTTTGAAGTCAACCATTAGTGGGAAGTCTCCTCGTGAAGTACCGCGCTGAACATATCGTTCCGGTCTTGCCACCACCGCTTCCAGAGGCAACGGAAGTTGCTACACCGGACGCCGTAGGAGCGTTCTTCGACCGTGCTATTACACCGGGGGCAGTTCTTCGGGTAGTCGTCGTGTGGTTCCATTACTGAGTCACCTTCTTCGCACAGCTCCGGCAGTAGTACCGCTTGTCCGGGTCACTCGGGAAGGCGATTCTCCAGCCGCCGCTCTCCTTATCCTGAGTGACCGGGGTTCCGTTCAGCCGGGGGCCGCCACATCTCTCGCACTCTAAGGCCACGTCCCACCCCGGAACTCTATGAAGCGCCCTTCGTCGTGGTCGTAACCGCCGGTCAGTCGTCGGTGACAGTCCCGACACCGCCACTTCGATCTCATTCCCCGACCGGCGAGCCACGTCCGATTCTCGTGGTCACACATTGATAGGCAGCTCCAGAATCTCGGTCGTTCGGAAGGGCTTGCTCCGGTCTTGTCCCTGAACCGTGGACTCGATAACGACCTCCGCCACCTTCTCGTGGGGATAGTCCTTAGCGAACACCCCGGAGTCTTCGAGCCTCGATGCGACTTCCCGCCGCGTTTCGAGAGGGAGCTTGTTCGGCTTGAGGTGGAACATATGTCCACCACGGGAGTCGTTCTTCGGTCGGGCTATCACGTCGTGGGTCTTGGTGTGAGTGACACTCATCGGTTCTTAGGGTGGAAGATGTGGTTCTTAGGATATTCTCGCTGAGCCGACCAGCCGAAGGACTTGAGCCACACCGAGAGACAGCCCTCGCATAGGAAGACGGTCATATAGCCGCCGTTGATGCCTCCGGTGTAGTCGCTCAGCACTCCCTTCTCACGACCGCCTCGACCACATTCCGGGCAGTAATCGTCGTGGTGGTATCCCTCGAAGTGAATCCCCGAGGGCATCGACCGGAAGGGGTTGTCGTCGCTTGCGTGGGGTGGCTCGAACGTCTCGGTATCCACTCCCCACGTTTCCACGAGGGCTTCCCGCCGCTCGACTCCGATTAACTCCTCGCCGTCGTCGTTGGTGGGTCTAATACTCATAGTTGCTTCCTTGAGTCTTTAAGCCGAAGTCTTCGGCATACCGCGCTCCTCGTACAGCTCGGTGTAGGGAATCGACGCGATCTTCTCGCGGTGCTTCCACCACCCGAGTCGGAACCCCATCACCGTACAGCTCTTGAACGGGGTATCCTCGATATAGGGGTCGCCGTCGAACCACGGGTCACGAGTGTCGAACCCCGACGTGTCAATAAACACGTAGCAGTCAGCGTCGTGAGCCTTCCCTGCCCCGATTACGTGGAATCCGTCGTCGCTCGCTCGCTCAGCAACCTGTCGAAGCTGATTCGACACCTTCTCCAAGAGAAGATTGCTCCGCTGTACGGCGGTTCCTCCCCGGACTTCCTTGCTCGGAAGGTAGACTCCGGGCCGCCGAAGGCCACCTACCTCTTTGAAGCCGTCGCCGTGGGGGTCGCTCATCATCTGAGTGAACTCCCGGCCTTCGAGGACGATAGTGAACGCTCCTATCTCGTCTCCGACGCCGTATTCCATCAAGATCGCCTTGTCGCTCATCGCGTCCATCTTCTCGGCCCTCAGGCACTTGTCACAGAGCCACCGGCCACGGCCTCGGTTTTCAACTGTTCCGCCGTAGACTCCGCACTCCTCACAGCCCGGCATTACTCATCCTCCGGCAGAAGGTCGCCGTACTTCGTCTTGCTCCGCTTGCTTCGTTTCTCGGCCTTCTCGATGCTCTCGATCTCGTCGTTGGTGAGGGTGTCTTCCAGAGTAGTCATTCGTCTTCAACCTCCTCGATGGGGAGAACCAGCGGTTCTTCGTCGGTGTCTATCGGGTCTTCCGACCAGAAGAACACACCAAACGTCTCGGAGTCGTATTGGTGAACGTCGTAGGCTTCGGTGTAGTTCTCGTCGTCGTCAAACGATTCGTTGAACGCCACGACAGCATCCACGTCCGACTCGGCGGTGACTATGATCTCGTAGCGGTTCTCTCTCGTCGGGTGGTCGGTGAATCCAATAACTGACATTCTCACTCCACGATGTAGTGGCCGTTCGGCGTCTCGTAGACCGTGCCGGGCTTCACGTAGTCGTCGTCCTCTGCCATAACCTCTCGAACCGCGATTTCCAGAATATCCATTATGCGTATCCTGCTTGATAGACCGCTTCCGCTTGCTCGAAGTCCGATTCCTCAGCGTCGGTGAACACCTCAATTTCCACCACAGCGAGAGGATAGCCCTCGGTATCTACGATGAAGTTCTCGTAGAGAATCCATCGCTCACCGAGTCCGAGGTCTTCCTCCAGAAGCTTCGTCGCCGCGAAGATAGCATCGAGGTCGTCGTCTTCGTCCACCGCATACTCGGCGGCGAACACCGGCAGTCTCTCCTTCAGCTCCTCGATTACGTTTTCGTGGTTCATCCTTTGATTATCTGGAGTCCCCGATTCGCTTCGAGGACGTGTTCCGCCGCTTCCTTCGAGGGGAACGACTCGATGATCTCGAACTTCGCTACCGGGTCACTCCCTACGTCTTCTATCACCGGCTCTGTCGGGTCGATTAGATGGTATCTCATACCGTCAGCACCTCAGGCTCCACCTCGTGCTTCGGTTCCGCCGTAGGAGCCAAGCTTAGCTTGGGGCCGGTCGGTTTCCTCGTAACCATCACGGCTCCCGCCGCTGGTGGCTCGTCGTCGTCCCCGCCGTCCCTCGGGTCGATTTTCAGAATGGGGTTCGCGTTGCTCTCGTCGTCGCTTCCACTCTCGGTATCGTTCTCGGCGGATTTGTTGGGCAAGAATATCACCGCTCATCGTTGAGGGCTTCCTTTGCTCGGTTCACCGCAATCGTAACTTCCGTCGCATACTCCCCATCGAGGTGGGGGAGCGACGGCTCTATCTCGTCTATCATCGTTGCGAGAACCATCCGGTCGACTTCGACAGTCCCACTCATAGGTGGGCCACCCGTTCTTCGGGAGTGTTGAAGCCGTCCTGTTCGTCGATGTTCAGACCGGGAACGTCTCGGTCGTCGTAGCTGGCCTTGTCATTCATCTCCGGGTCGTGGAAGTCAGGGTAGTAGTTGTCGTACATTTGTCTCTAAAGGTCGTTCAGAGCGTTCTCCAGCTCTCGGTCAAACAGCGCCACAAGTTGCTCGATAGCCTGTTCCTCTCGGGGAATCGGGGTTCGAGTCTCCCCGTCGATGCCTCGAATCAGGTAGTTGTCGTCGGTCGGGATGATCTCGATACCACCCCACCAAAGCTCGTCGTCGTAGAACTTCGCCACCGAAGCTCGGCGGAGTCGAAGCACGTAGTCTCCGACCTTCCGTTCGAGGTCGGCTTCGCTAAGATCGATACGCCGGTCGTCAGTTGGTGTCTCTGCTACTGCCATCGGTGTCACCCGGTAGCTCGTGCTACCAGAGGCTCCGCTACGGAGTCGAACCGTAGGCCGCCACTCGGAGTAAAGAGTTGTCTATCTATCTCTAAGTCTTTAAACCGGAGAGAGTGCTATCTTCCTCCCGTTCTTCACGTCGTTATCGAGGTGAACGTGGTTGTGCTGAGTCTCGTGCTTCTTCCCATCCTCTCGAAGCTCCACGTAGTCAGCGTCGGTTACTGTCCCGGTGTCGTATTCCATCGTGAAGGCTTCCCTCTCTCGAATCCACGAGAGTCCAGCTCCAGTATCCCACAGGTAGAACAGTCCTTCCTCGATTCGGTCGTCGGGAGCCTCTGGTTCTTCGCTTAGGTGGAGAGCTGTCTCACCTACTCCGTCGATGAGTTTGACCTCCCATTCGTCGTATGCGTTCTTCCAAGTTCGGTACAGCACGTAGTCCGGTATCTCGTGGTAGTCCATTTTTAGAACCTCAGGTATCCTTTGCGTCGGTCGGCTCGTTCAGTTCGTTCGAGATCGCAATACCAGCAGTTACAGTCGGGGTTGAAGGAATGTGGTTTCTTCATTTGGGGTTACTCGCATCGAGCCGTTGTCCCCGAAAAAGCTCCTCACTCTCAAAGACAACGTTTGAGTATTAAGTCTTTGTTGTTTACATCCAAGCTCCGGTATAGGCCGCTCCTCGACCTTGCCGAATCTTTTGCTGGCGTTCCTTACGTCGCCTCTCCTGCTGTTGGAGACTCTTGAGCTTCTTCCCGGTTCCTCGGTAGACCGAGACGATATACTCGTCCTTCGGGTCGATGACTACCGTGATGAGCTGGCCGCTCCACCGAGTCTCCAGCAAGACGTTACCGGAGTGGCCGAGGTGTGCCTCACCACTCTCAATCGCTTGATCAATCGCACTCATCGGAATCCGTCGTTCGCGCCGCCGGTTCCCACCGTGGGAAAGAGGGTCGTATTCGTAACTCGAAGCGTCTCGGCTGAAGATCGGTGTCTCGTTCATAGTTGTCACTCGCTGTCGTGGTATTCGGAGTATCGCCGCCGGTACTTCTCCGCAATCTTCTGTCGCTCGATCTCGTCGTCACTTAGGCCGGAGCCTTCGTATTCTTCAGGCTCCGACTTCGGTTCGTGGTGGGGATGAATCTCACTCGGGTCGGGAGTCCATCCCATAAACTCCGCCAGCTCCTCACCTTCCAGAAGCTCTCCCTCGCGTTTTTCCTCAACTACCGCTCCGAAGGCTCGATGCCTCTGGTCGATCTTGAGGTCAGCTCGGTGGCTCCATTGGTTTTGCTTCTCGCTGTCGGACTGTGTTACAGTCCCGAGTCTTGGCGAAAACATCGGTGTCACTCTCGATAGCTTACGCTATCGAAGGCCCTTCCGGGGAGTCGAACCCCGGTGTCGCCACTAAGGGTTAATAAAGCGCCTTTGAGTCTTTACGCCTTACTCGGAGTTTTCGAGCAACTGCTGGAGCAGAGCGTCCTTCTCCCGCTGGCTCATCTCACTCACGTCGGGAACCTCCGGCTCGGGAAGCTCAACGTGTTCCTCGTAGTCTTCCCAGTTGAGACTGATCTGGTTCTCCACGATGTGCTGGAGCAGAGCCTTCCCGTACTTGTTCCCGATACCCTTCACTTCCGTAGGGTCGAACAGGTCGCGGGGAAGCCCAAGACCTTCCTCGGTGTCACTACCGCCGTCGCTGTCGCTGTTGTTCTTACCACTCGATGCGTTCTCATCGACTTCGATCTCTCCGAAGTAGTCACTCAGCAGGGTTTCGAGGCGGGCCTTTGCCTCCTCGTAGGTCGGAACCGAACCAACCTCGAAGCCGTCCGTAGCCTCTTGCCGACCCTTACTTGCCACTACCGGAACCACGGGTTCCCCGTCGCTGTTGATGGGAACCATCACGGTGTCGCTTGCCTCGATGATCTCCTGCGAGAGCAGTAGCTCACGCTGGAGTTCATCAACTTCCGCGAGAGGCTTCACACCGAACCCGCCGTTTTCCTCCTCTAAGGAGGCGTACTTGCCACTAAAGGCGTTGTAGTCGTTGGCGGTGTAATCGGTGGCCTTCCAGAAGGCCCGACCGATAGAGCCGTCGCTATCGTTAGCTTCGCACGGCTCCACGATGTGAACCTCACGGGGCGCTTCGCACCACTTAGCGATTTCCGACTCGCCGCCCTTCTTCACAGATGCCTCTCCGAACGCCTTACGAACCTCGTGAGCGAGGCTCATAATGGAGTGGTCGTCCTTCTGGAGAAGGTCGTAGAGGTCGCTAACGTGGTTAGCGCCGATCTTGCTCACCGTGTTCTCAACGAAGTCGCCGTCGCTGTTGACTTTCACAGACATAGTTCGTTGGGTGTCACTTACGGCTTATTGGGCGAGGGAAGCCGCGAGAAAACCTCAATCCGGCTTGAGAAGTCACTTAGTGACTTACTCAAGTCCGTTGGTTGCTTAGCAACGGGGATTATCCCCGTTAAGCCTCATTCCCCGTCAATTCGGGGTTGGCTGTCGCTGGAACCTTTACGTCTATCCTTCCCCGCCCCTTACGGGACGGGCCGAACATACGAACGAGCGTTTTAAGCGTGACACTCACCCCTCAAAGCCGACTGCTATACGCTACGCTATGTGATCTGCTCACTATGCGGAGTTTCAAGTCTCAAAGAGTCTTTCGCCGTTAATCGGCTATGAGCATTTGCTCTTGACTACTACGTTCGTCTCCCTACGAACCTGTTTGTGGCATAGACTTTCAGTCCAAAGGCTAAGCGCCTTTTTTGCTAACCGCTAACCGAAAGATGGGCGGGATTCACGTTTCCATACCCCACTAAGGGGGCGGTTCGACAGTTACGAGCGTTAACGCTACGTAATGCCTGTTTTCGTCACTCTTTGCCCTAAGGGTCGCTCTTTGTCCGGGCCATACTACCCCTATCACCTGAAATTACACACCGGGCCGCTAAGGTTTCCAGCAAGATCGAGAGTTTCACCTTTCCCCGTCCGTGGGGCCGGGCCGGTTTCGGACTCACATACGGGCCACCGGAACGCGGTTCCCCGCCCCGCGTTCGGCCCTTCAAGTCCTACCTTCGACGTATCACCACGGGGGCCGTTTGGGGCCGCGCTATGCTACCTTTGAGGTTATCGCCGGACTCACGCGGTGGCCCCCGTTTGACGTTTCGGGGCGGGGGCGGGACTCACACCGACAGGGTGTTACGTCCCGGCCCGCCCCACGTTCCTACCCCGTCCCGAGCGTTCGGGACGGTTCCGTTCCCCCGTACTTGGTACGGGCCTATGTCTCTTTAAATCCGGTTTCCACACCGGAATACCCCCGTTGGGGCGAAGTGAACACCGACTTACCTAACCGTCTATATCTCTCCTACCTGATTAATTGTCTCTCGGGCCGTCTTAGTCGTCTCTCCTACTGATTCAACAGGTGTGTGTCGGGCCTACATTCCGTGATCGGGCCGTTTCGGCCGTGGTTCCGTCCCGCCCCGTCCGGCCCGACAGGGGCCAAACGAGGGAAACCTACCCACGGGCCTACTTACCCGCCCCCGAGCGTTCGGGGGGAACGTGGTAGTAGTTCCGTCGAAGGGTGGCAACGTGCTAACGAAACCGTCCAACGGGGGACGCATATGGCAACGCCCCCGAAAACGACGATTTAAGGCCGTTTTCCGGCGGTTCCGGGCCTTTATAGCCGGGAGTGTGTCCCCGGCCCCGGTATCAGGGGGCCACCGCCCCGGTTAACATCAAACCGGGGCGGGCCGCTTTCACCAAGCGACATCTATACCAAGCATCCGGGGGGTATATATAATTAGCGGAGGTAGAATCATTACATACTATTAATCCGGTAGAAACAGGAGAGACAAGCCGAGAGACGGGCATATAGTATAACCTACATACTGAAAAGAAGCGGCAAATACTGTAAGTTGACAGCATACAGTAGTAGATTACTATATAAATAAAAAACTATGAGAGTGTCAAACGCGGAGGATACAAGCCTCGATGCGGGGAAATACGGGTAAATCAATACCGGCAAAGAGAATTAATAACTGAAGTCCCAAAAGCGCCGAAACACCCACGGACGGACGGGAGACGGGCCACAACGTACAAACAGGGGAAACGCGGGAGACGGACGGGGGCCGGGACGGACGGGAGAGACGCGCGGGACGGACGGACATAGGAGAGACGGACGCATAACGGCCCGTACTTGCCAAACGCGGCGTTTTCAGGTGGCCCGAGAGTCGGGATAACGGCCCGTATGGACGGACACACCGGCCCGAGAGACGGGAGAGACGGCCCGCGCGGGCCGGGAGACGGGCCGACAGGGGGCCGGGCCGGTGTGATCGAGAGAGACGGGACGGGCCGGGACGGGCCACCGGGCCACCGACAGGGGCCACCGACAGGGACGGACGGGCCGGGCCACCACCGGAGACGAACGAGCAGGCACAGGTACGCGCGTAGGGCCAACGATAACGTCCAGATCACCGGGTACAAGCCCCAACAAGCGGGCCACCCACCGGGACGGTTAGAACATTAAGGCACATTCCGCACACGCAGTTTAGTAAGTCCCTCTCAGAATTTTCAGCTCTGAGGTCAGAAAAATCGGTTTTTCAGAGGACTGGTGGGACGGTGGAGACGACCTCGTTGGCGAGATTGACGAGGGTAGGGGCGGCTCCGAAGAACAGGGGTTCTCCTTTCTTGGGGGAGAACCCATCTGTTCCGCCGCCCTCTGGACGACTCTCGCGTGTACGGCCTCCATCTGGACGGGCTATGCGGGTATGCTCGGGGAGTTCCAGCTCGGTTTTCTCTGGAGTGATGTTCTTCATCGAGTGGGGAGTGACCATCTCGCCTCTCTCGTGTTTTGCGAGGTCGCCATAGACGGCGATCTTCCCGCACGAACAACAGAATATCTTGTAGTCGCCGTAGTGGAAGGCAATGCCGATGCTGTTCTCGTCGTGGTCGGCGTTTCGGTCGGGGAGCTGATCGAGCCAATCTGGGTCGATGCAGTCCTCCAGATGGAGGGGAGTCGCTACGGGGTCTACGTCGAGTAGAGTTGCGAGTTCTTGTATGACTGATACTGAGAGTGAACCCGGCCCTCTCGAATCGTGCGCTCCCCGGCTTAGCAGATCATGTTCCTCATCGACCGCAACATGGTGACTGTGAACCGGGTCAGGCATACTTGTTTAGGAGACAATCGGCGTATTAAGACTTATCGCTGTCACTTCTTCTTAGGATGCTATTCAGACGCATAGATTTTCAGGGGAGATACTGTCCGATTATCCCATAAGGCGATTGACGGGAAGTATTTGAACACCACCCATCCTATATAAACCCTTTACCATTAATAGGAGTGTAGGAGCGAAGCGACGAAGACGACCTCCTACTACTGGCTTTCTTCTCTGGATTCCTGAGCTGGTGACTCAGGTGTTCTTCTCTCTGGTTCTGTTTTCTGTCGGTTTAGCTCGGGTGTTCTACTTTTCTAACCCGAGTTTTAGAGAAAACGACTCGATGCGGTGAATCACTTTTAGTAACTCACAATGGCTCAGGCAGAAGTAACAGGCTACACGGTACAAGAACTCGCGGAGCTACGCCACGAGTATCTTCAGACGCCGAAGGCCGAGAAGGGGATTTCCTTCGATACTGCTTACTGCCTTACACGAATCGGGAAACAGCCCGAGGACTACGACGGGCCAACACGATATTGCAGTAATCGAGTAGCCCGCCTCGATGATGGTGGGCACGCTCATTCGTGCCGATTTCACGGCGCGAACCAGAACGCGGACGGCAACAACGACAATCTCGAACTACTCGCGGCACTCAAACACGGAATGTACGCTACTGACGAACACTTGAAAGAGGTCTTTGACGAAGACGATCAGAAGCTCTACGACTTCATCATGTCGTGGGCGGACGCCTACGGCTGGCCGTCTAAGGACGAAGACCCCGCCCGGTACGATCTGCTCGAACAGGCGGCGCTCGGGCGCGTTCGCGTAGCCCGCTCGTCCAAATACATCCTCGACGAGGGCGAGATGGACAGGCAGGAAGTGTACGATGAGAACGGAAACCTTCGCGTTATCACGGATGCTCACGGTCTGAGCGAAGACCTCCGGCTCAAGCAGAAGCTCATTCTCGATATAATGAAGGAGCTTGGGCTGACCCCGAAGGAGGCGTCCAAGATGAACACGGACGAGAAGACCGCGAGCGCGACGGAACAGCTCGCCGCTGTCGCGGCGGAGGCTGTTCTCGGTGGGGGTGAAGACGGTGAGGAGCCGTCGTTCGACCCCGACGACGACATATTCGAGGACGAAGATGGCTGAACTTGAACGCTTCTCCCGCGACTACGATCTCGTGCTGGATGCCGAGGTTCAGACGTGGCAGGAGAAGCAGGCGCATATGGACGTTGACCTGTACGAAGACCTCGCTCTCTACTTCGGAGAGCCGATCATCGGGATGGTCGGGGGCGTGAACTACCATTTCCGGCCCTCAAAGCAGGTTCTCAGCTATCAATGCGCGGTTCCCCGGAAGTACCGGGGTCGGAGGGTGAGCGGAGACACCCTTCTGGTGCGGCGGTGAATCAACTATGAATTGCTATAATTGCGGTTATCACGCCCCTGACGGCGGGAATTGCCCCACCTGCGGCGTTCTTCTTGGGGATTTCCGCATCGAGGGGCAGGTACGATACGATGGACAAGCAGGAAACATCCGAGTATAGCGTCTCTGAGGACGGCAAGCTCGTCCGAGAGGAGACTGAGGAAGCGAATTTCGAGGAAAATCTGACTTTCGAGGACTGACCCGTGACTGAGCCTTGCGAAAACTGCGATTGCGGCCTCTCTGAGCCGGATTTCGAGTACGATACGGTCGAATTTGGCCTGTCACTCCCGCTGGCGTCGGTTCTGGACGGTCATATCCGTGGCCGAACGGACGTTGACCCCGCCGACGTTGAGAAGGTCGAAATCTGCGGTGATTCGGTCACTCTGACGCTCCGATAGCCGTCTCACACCCCTCGATGCGGCGAATCTCTCTTTATGAACCCCTACGAGCCGGTCAAGGTGTCTAAATCTGAACCATACCCCCCGAGTAATACTCCTTCGGACGGCGAAGCCGTCGGATTGGAGTTTGGAGACTCCGGTGTTGAGCCTCCGAGGTATCTGATCGAGGATTCTCGGAACTGGTATGCGTGGATTGAGGCGCTGAACGGCGATTCTTACGTCGATTTGGCCCATCTGCGGTGATTTTGGGACAGTAGTAGTTGGGAAGACGTCCACCAAATCGGAGGGCGTAGCCGGTTCGATTCCGGTCTGTCTCGCTTTATATACCCATTTTATGCAGGAAATTGCTGAAAAGTTCGCCTCTGAGAGCGATGCTGACGTTGATGCGTTGCTCGAACGGTGGAATGGCCGCCCCGATCTTCTCGCAGAGGACATTCTCCGGGCGAAGAATCTGGAGACGGACGAAATTGAGCCGCTGACGCTCTTTCGCCCGTACCAGCCCCGGATTATGCACGCCTACTTCTACGGCGATGCGAAGATTCTGAACATCTACAAGGGGCGGCGGATTGGCGTTTCCTACGTAATCGGTATCTGTATCCTGATTGAGGCGCTTCTCAAGCCGGATACGTTCTACCCTATTCTCTCGAAGACGAAGGGGCAGTCGAACTCGCGGATTAGCGACATTAAGACGCTAATCAAGAACGCGAAAATCGACATTCCGCTCGAAAAGGACAATCAGGACGAGATCGTTCTGCCGAACGGCTCTCGAATCAAGGCGTACACGGGCGACCCGGACTCCGCTCGTGGTGAAGACCCGCCGAAGACCGTTTTTATTGACGAGATGGCGTTCTTGGAAGACCAGAGCGCCACCCTCGATGCGTACCTACCCACCATCAGTCTCGGTTCGAGTCAAATGGTGCAGGTGTCCACGCCGAAGGCCGCGAACGACGAGTTCATGCAGGCGAACGAGCGGGGGACGCCGGACGGTCGCAACGACTTCGGGATTCTCGCTCTGAAACAGCCGACGTTCAAGAACGCGGACGAGATCGAGACTGATCGCTCGCTATTCGAGCAGGATGTGGAACCCGTCCGGCCCGACTTCGACCTAATGGCGGCGGAAACTCAGCGAGCCTCCGACCCCAACGGCTTCGCACAAGAGTATCTGTGCCGCCCTGTGAGTGACGAGTACCGCTTCTTCTCGATGCCCACCATAGAGGTCGCAATGGAGCGGGGGGCCGCTGAGGGGTACTCCTACGGCCTCAGGCGGTACGACACTCCCAACACTCTGGTTATGGGTGTGGACATTGGGTTCAACTCCGACGACACGGCGATTGTGGTCTTCGAGCATGAAGGCCCGCGTCGGTACTGCCGGTACAAGGAGGTCGTGAACGACCGCGTGCTGTCGCAGGCGGGAATCACTCCATCGAGTCGGCAGAACCCGGCGGCGGTGGCCGAACGTATCTCTCAGGTCTATCACGCGATGGGCATCTCGAACGTCGTGATGGACATGACGGGGGTGGGACAGGGATTCCATGACGAGGTTCGCCGTCGTATCGGGCGGGCCTACACGGGCTTCAATTTCTCCGCGAAGGACAAGGTGGAGAAGATGATGGGCAACATGAACTACGCCCTTCACAACGATCTCGTCTCTCTCCCTGACGACGAACAGCTCCGAGAACAGCTCGGTGCGATTGTCAAACAGCAGAAGGAGGATTGGCAGAAGCCGAAGTTCACGGGGAAGGAACACGCCCCGGAGGGGAAGGACGACCTCGCTATGGCGACGGTGCTGGCGGCGTTCCCTCCGAACTTCAAGTCGGACAAGTCGAGAACCCTCCAACAGCGAGAGGATGTGACCCCTCCGGTTCAGGTGGAAGAACCTCAGGAGCGCGAGGGATGGGCAGGACTGAAAATTTCCGGCGAATCGTCCGGTGGTCGCGGCTATTCTCTCTCGCACGGACGCGACAAGCGCGGTTACAAATCAAGGCACAGACGCCGTTCAACTCACAGGCGGCGACGGAAGTTCTAATCTACTCTCTTTAAATGACTGAAGGAAATTTTGTTGACCCTCCGAGTGAGGATGAACGGTTGGACTTCGCCGCCGACTCCCCCAAGGGTGCTATCAAAGAAAAGGGGCAAGGCGGCGGTGGTCGGTTCTCCGGCCCTCGATCTTCTGAGGCTCCGAAGTCGGAGATTCAGAAGAATCGGGACATAGTTCGCACCGACCCTCACGTTCACGAGGCGCTTTACACGCTTATCGACTGGATTTGCGGCGACGGGTTCAATCTCTCCCCTCGGAACGTTCCCGGTACGGGTATCGAGCAGACCGAGGAAGACATTGCTCCTATCGCTCTCCTACTCCACAACTCGGAGTTTTGGCGCGTGTTCAACCAATGGGTTGAGTACGCGGCTCAGGACGGCCACTCCTTCATGGAGCTGGTCGTTCAGGATGAGCGATTCCTCCCGCGTGTCCTGCCGACCGAGCGGATGCACAAGAAGACGGACGAGTACGGGTTCGTAACTGAATACGCTCTGGAGCCGCCGAGTGGCGGTGGCCCGGACGACGATGATGCGACCCGGTACAAGCCCCACGAGGTCGCTGAGCTTTGGTTCACGAAAGACCCCGCCGAGGATTTTGGTCGGTCGTTCGTCGAGCCGGTTCAGGAACAGGCGGATATGCTCCGCGATATGGAGTTCGACTACGCCCGCTTCGTGGCTACCAAGGCGTACCCGCCCGTGCTGTGGAAGCTCGGGACTGAGGAAGAACAATGGTCGGAAGACCAGATTGGTGGCTGGCTGGACACCGTTGAGCAGATCGAGCCGGACTCGATGCTCGCGGCTCCCCACGACGTTGACTTCGACGTGGTTGGCGTGACCTCTACCTCATCGACGGCGGGGGCTATGAAGCTCGAAGGGACGTTCGAGCATCTTCAGAACCGCATTATCACGGGCCTCGGGATTCCGGCGCTCTTGATGAATATGGGAGGTTCGACCGGCGAAGCTACCGCCTCGATGCCGTCGTTCAAGCGGCGTATCAAGCGGCTCCAGAACATCGTCAAGTCGGCTGTTGAGAATCAGATTCTCAAGTCGCTGATGGTGGAGTCCTCGCTGGACGAGTTCGACGGCGTGGTTCCCGAGTTTGAGTTCGGTGAACACTCGTCGGCGGAGAAGCGGCTTGAGATTGATAAGCTCGTTACGCTCTATCAGTCCGGCTTCCTCACTCGTGAAGCGTTCGCTGACCGGGCTGGCATCGACCCCGAGGTTGAACTGCCGACTCCCGACCAGCTTACGAGCGAGATCATTCCGCTGATTACGGAACTCGCCGGGCGTGGCGACAGGATACAGAATCCTGAAGGTGGGCGTCCGACTGACACCGGGACTGGTGTAGAGTCGGCGGGTGGGGAGGTCAAGTCCCGTGAATCGGGGCGTGATAGCTCTAACGAGCGGAATAGACAGTCCATCACGGAGGATGAAAACGCCTAATGCCCCCTGACGAAGCAGATGGGGACTCTGAGGTGAAACTCCTCAAGAGTATTCTGAGTGAGATACAAGACCTAAATTCTCAGCTCGCCCGGACAGACGAGCGATCTCGAAATAACCGCGACCAAGTGGAGAATCTACGGGACAACCGGATTATCCCTTTGGAGAAGCAGGCCGAGACGAACGATAACCGTAGTCGGCGCAATTCGCTGATTCTTGGTGCGTTCATCACGGCGCTGACGCTCGGTTTCGGGGCGGCGGTGACGTATCTCTTTACTCTCCTATGAGTCTCAATCTACACGAAATCGAATTTTCTACGAGTACCGATTCCCCGCCGGACGACGACGGCGACGGCCCTTCCCCGATTAGTTCGGACGCCCTGCTGGAGTTTACGGCGGGGCGTCACTACCCCGAGTCCGTTGACCTCGATGGGTTCAACGAGTACGGGGTGCGTGAGAACCGCGACGACGAGGGCGAGCTTCTGTCGGTTGACGTTGTGTACGAAGCAATGGAACCCGGCCCGCCCGAAGCCCGCAACGGCGTCCGAATCACGGACACGTTCTTGCGGAAGGTCGCGGAGAAGAACTACTCCGGTCAGGAGCCGTATATGCTCGGCCACTCCGACCGCCCTCTGGACGAGATCGGGAAAATCCAGAAGGTGTGGTTCGAGGAGTCCGTCGAGAAGCTGATGCTGATGAATCGGGTGTTCAACACGGGCGCTCCGACCCACGACGAAGTGGTGAAGCGCCTGACGTACACCCCGCCGACGATGACCGATGGCTCGGTCGGGTTCGGTAATCAGTACGAAGCCGTTGTGAACGAAGACGGCGAGCCTGAACTCATCGACGGGCAGATTCGAGAGTTCAGTACCGTCCCGTTCCCCGGCGGGTACGATGAAGGTGGCCTTGGTCTACCGAGCGCCGCCTTTGCAGAACACATCATGGAGCAGGCGAACGCCGATGTCGATGATGAGGACGAAGCCAACCCCCTCGATGTGGGGGAGTCCTCGGAGAACTCGGCCTTCTCTGTCCGCACGGAGACTATCTCCTTCTAACTAACTATGGATTTCCAGAAGGTTACTTTCGACACCGACCTCGATGAGATGGAGGCTGACGAGCTTGCTTCGCTCGTTCGTCAGTTCTCTGAGGCACAGGAACAGAATATTGCTGAGTTCGAGCAGGCCAGCGAGACTATCGAAGGTCTTGAGGGTCGCGTCTCGGAGGTTCAGGATTTCGATGCTGAACTGACTGAGGAGCTTGCCGAAGTCTCGCCTCTCGGTGAGGACGAGCTGGCGGCGTTCTCGATCTCGCGGAAGCGCGAGCTTCTTGCCGAGTTCGCTGAGGCGGACGAGGATGAGGAGGAGGAGGACGACGACGACAACGAGGACGAGGAGGCTGAGTTCTCTGACTTCGGAACGCGCGGTAATGTTGGCGACGACGACGAGGCGAAGGCCGACTTCGCCAAGCAGTATCTCGGTGACATTCCGGGCCTCGGCTTCTAAACGACTACATTTCTAATCTATCATGGCTAACTTCAAGTTCGCTAAGTTCAAGGACACGCCGCTGAACCGCGACGGTGAGACTCTGAACCCCGACGCTGACCTTCCGCTTCTGGAAGGCGACGTTGTGGGTCTGAGCGAGGACGCTGATGGGAACACCATCGTCGTCCCCGCCGACGCTGACGCGGCTGTTGCACAGCCCGCTATTGGCGTCCTGATGGAGGACGTACGCGACCGTTCGTACTGGTCGGCTAACCTCCACGACAACGGCACGATGGGTCGCCGCCTCGACGAAGCCTACGACCTCGAACGGACGCAGGCTGGCGACGAGGTGACGTACTTCACCCACGGTATCTACCTCGAAGACGAGGACGGTACTGTTGACTTCACTCCGAACGAGCCGGTGTACCTCGGCGTCGGCGGCGGCGTCACGCAGACCGCTCCTTCGGCGGCTGGTGAGCTGGTTCAGTATCTCGGCGTTGCGGTCAACGCGACGACGTTCCTTCTGGACGTGAACCACGACTACCAGACGGCGTAGAGTAATCGGCTAAAGACTTAATCTCTACTTTCTAACTCTTTATGGTTAACCGCGAAATCTTCACTAAGGACGATGTTCCGCTTGTCGAGATCGCTGAGAAGACTCAGAATCTCGTCAACTACTTCAACGAGGCTGACCGCCCGTTCCGTGACCTGTTCGTTGAGCAGGTCGATCAGCAGACTTTCCTTCAGGAAATCGAGGCTGAGCCGGGCGAGTGGGAGAAGCTGAGTGAGGGTGAATTCCCCGCGACCACCCGCGCAAAGGACGACGACTACCTCCAGATGACCATTCGCACGAGCGAATACGGTAAGGCCCTCGGCTTTACTCAGCGGTTCATCGAGAAGTCCACCTCCGACCACATTATGAAGCAGGTTCGTAATGTGCTGGAGGAGGGCAAGGAGACTGAAGACCGCATCATCCACGAGGTGATCTTCAACGGCATCGCTGACGGTAGCGAGCCGGTCTGGTTCGACGTTCCCGACCACGGTGCATACGGCTTCGACCGCACGCACTCCCACGTCTTCGCTGACACGAGTGAGCTGTTCGGTGACACTTCGGCGCACCGCGCCAGCGAACACATCGAGTACGCCGCTGACGAACTGCGTCACCACGGCTGGAACGGGCAGAAGGTCGCCCTCATGTCCATCGACCTCAAGCGCAAGCTCCGCAACGAGCTGTCGTGGGACATGAACTACCACATCCCGATGGCGACCGGGATGCGCTCGCAGGACGTTCGTGAGCAGACGTTCAGCATCGACGGTGTTGAGCTGATGACCACGCCCTACCTGCGCGGCGACGAGTTCTACGTGATCGGCGTCGGTGAGAATCCCGTCAAGGAATACATCGACCGCCCGATGCAGATTACCCGTCCCACGGGTGGCCCCGCGACGGAGCCGGGCGAGATCATCAATTCGAGCGCCACCATGTCGTTCGGCGTCTCGATGACGAACCCCCTCGGCGCTGTCCACTTCAAGGGCGACAGCACGAACTACTCGTAAACGGGCTGGTAGTTCGAGTTCGATTTTCCTTTTTCGTACTTTCAATGGCAACAGACGATACTACATTCAAATCTGAAGTCCGGGCGTTCACCGGCATCGAGGTTTCTCGAATCTCCGAGGAGGAGATGGATACTGTCCTCTCGGACGCGAAGCGGCACGTCCAGCTACGCGCCTCTTTGAACGACGCCGAGGTGGATTGGTATGGCGACCCGGCTCAGGAAGAAGCCCTCAATTGGGCTACCAAGCTTTTCCTCAAGGTTGCCGCAGGCGAACTCGACTCTCAGACCGTTCAGGTTGGTGCTATCGACCACAAGGCGCTTCTCGCCAAGTCGAACAATGAAGTCACCATCTGGTATCGGAATATGGAGAACGCGCTCCGGCGTATCCAGAAGCCGGAAGCGTCATTCGGTCTTTCCTCGGTCGCCCGGACTGACCGGGAGTACGGCGTCGACGATGAGGATACCAGCGGAGGTATCTCGCTCTAATGTCCCGCCGTTCGGTTCACTCCGCAATCGACCGGCTTGGAAAGGAGGTTGACGTTCTTATCGAGGGGAAGACGGGGGTTGACGGCTTCAACAACCCGCAGTACGATTGGATTCTGTCTCACACCACTCGATGCGTTAGAACGTACCCGAATCGGAACACGGAGGTAAACAACCGTGGTGGCCCCCGGAAGCGTGATCACCCGGTGTTCCTGTTCGCTCGGGACGACGCGCCCGACGACAACTCACGGATTCGGTACGACGGGACTCTCTACGAGCTGGAGTCTCCGACGATCTACGACACGCACGTTGCGATTTTCGGAAAGCTCGTTTCTGAATAACGATGGGCAAGTTCCGGGTTCGGGTCAAAAACGAAGACCGCGTTATCCGCGATATTAAGCGGGATTTCAAACGCGGGATGGACAAATCCGCTGAGAAGATCGCGGAGTCCGGTCGTGAGAAGGCCCTCGAAATCATCAATCGGAATCAGGCGTACTTCAACTACGAGGTCGCCAAGGGGTTCCGAATCATCGACGCGGGAGACACCCCGACTCGTTCCAGTATCAAGTTCGTCAATGAAGCTCCCCACGCAGGGGCGCTCGACGCTGGCGTTCCGGCGGCGAAGTACGCTGACGGCGGCCCTCCTGTTCAGGCCCTACTCCCGTGGGTCGCCCGGAAGATGCAGGGATTCTCCCTCGGAGACTCTGACTCTGACGGCGGCGGGAACGGGTCTGTGTTCGACGTAGGCCCGGACGTTCCCCGGTCGCTCACCGGGCGCTACGACCGCGACGACGTGGAAGAAGGCGACCGAGTTTACATCAAGTACGACGAGGATATTGACTACCTCGTTGACGTAGTTGAGAAGAACGACGACTCGTTCGTTGCTCTCCAAGGAGACGGCTCTCGCTACGATGTGGACTACTCGGACATTATCTCTCCGTTCGGAGAGCATCCGTCGCTGGATACTACCGGACGTGCCGACGTGGGAGATCGCGTCTACTGGTACGATGAAGACGGGAATCTCCTGCACGGCTACGTCACGGGTGACGCCCACTACATAGGGTACAACCGCCGGTACGTGGTCGAAGAACTGGACTCCGACGAGAGCCATATGGTTCCGGTCACTCGGGTTCTTCAGGTCGAAGACAGGCCGGAATACGACGACTCGTTCGCAGACCCCTCGATGAAGCAAGTCTTCATTCGGGACTCGGCGGGCGGGAAGGCACAGATGGCCTACTACAACGCCGAAGTTGTAGCATACGACGAACACTCGGGTCAGACCGCTCGTGGAACCGTCACCAGTCCCCCCATCAACCTGAACGACAACTTCAAGGTAGAGCTGGATACCGGCGAAGAAGTCGAGATCGGTGACTCTCTGAATGGATGGGTAATCCGACACCTCGAAGATTTCACCGAGGTTTCTGAGGCCCGACAGAGAGAACTGATGCTCGGCCACTTCGATGAGGTGGTCGCAAAAACCGATGGGGATGGAGGCGTTCCCACGGCTCAATCTATTCAGAACCTCCGCGACGGTGTGGAGGACTTCATCCTCCCGTCTTACCGCGACCGCGAACACCTCGGTCGGGTTATCTTCGAGTGGGAGAAGGCACGTATCCGCCAAGACCGTGACCACGTTGGCGTCGAGAAGGACGGATGGAGACTTCAGCACACTCCGAGTTCCGGCCAGCAATGGGAGACGACGCTGGCGCACGAGTTCGGCCACGCATACAGCCAGCCGACCGACACCCAATACTCAGTCTACGGGAACGACCCGATGGAACACAAGTTTATGAAGCCGTGGAGCAAGCGGAACGACGCTTCCCACTCCCATATGTACGAGGACGGCCTCCCGAAATGGAATCCCTACGACGAGGAAAACGCCGTTCACACGTACATCGAGGCGTACATGGCCCGCGACAATTCCGACCCGAATCGGGTTCGGTTCAGTAATGGGAATCTCGTTGAAGACAACCGCGACCAGCTCGAACCCTACGGCTTCCACGATTGGGAAGACGAAGTGGAGGAGTTGGCGCGATTAGAGACGCAGGGCACGTCTCCGGCGACTGAGGCGCTGAAAGATCACATTCAGGAGCTAACGCCTCAGCAGGTTCTCAAGCCGGACGATATGAAGCTCGAACAAGGAGACTTCATTGCGGTTCGGAAGGACGGCGAGGTTGAAATCCTCGAATTTACGGGATGGGACGGCCCCAACTCCCCGACCTCGTTCGTCGGTGGAGAAGAAGACACGCCGAGCCAAGCAATTGCTTACGGATTCAAGAAGCCACACGAGAAGTACGGGGATGAGGGCTTCTACGTTGGCGAAGATGGGACGATCTACGACACGGTATCGGACGATTGGGGTGACTACTACCTCTCGAAAGAAGCCGCTCCCGAGTTTGTAGGGATGATTGACCAGCGGTTCTACGATGAGTCGCTCGACGTGTTCCCCGAGCTGACCACGCCGGAGTCGGAACCCCACAAGCGACTCCAAGAGGCGGCGAATATGGCGCTCTGGTATCAGATCGTCCATATCGCAAACGACCAGTCTCCGAACAAGGCCGACTCGAAGGAGATCGTCTTCCGAAACGGCTACTCGGCTACTGTCTACGAGGAGGTTATGGCGACGTTCAACGAGGCGTTGACTGTCCCCAATCCCTCCAGAAAGCAGTTGCGGAAACTTCGGACGCTGGTGGACACATACCCGTACTTCATCGAAGCGTACCTGCTGACGAAGAAACCTGTAAGTGCTGAGGCTGAGAAGGTACTGAAAGACGAGGGATTCCTATGAAGGTCACATTCATCGAGCGTGGGAACCGTGGGTGGGCGGAATACGATGAGTCCACCGACACGTTCTCGTGGGAATACGAGGGCGACCACGAGGAAATCCTCGGCCTGCTACAAGACCTCGATGATGGCCTACTCTACGATGAAGTGGACACGGGTGAACCAATCGTAGAGACGAGCCGGAGTGGTGCGGTGGCCCCAAGCGAGCAGTTCGTGGAGCTACCGTGGGATGAGCAGATTCGGGAGCTTGCTCGTGACCTCCGTTTCTACGGAGCGAAAACGACTCTGGTAGAAGACTAATCTGAATGGCCGACGACGAGATTGACGCGCTGATGGAGAAGTGGGGCGAGGATACCGTTCGCAAGGCGTTTTGGCTCCAGAACCACATCAAGCACCACGGCGTGAAGGGGATTCACTTCATGCACCCCGGCCCGGACGGGGGCGAGAACGCTGAATCCCATATGCGGCAAGTCGGGCCGATGATGGCGAAGCGTATCATCGAGGGCGAGATGGACGACGTTTACTAACTGACGTAGCCCCTCTCTCCCGCCTCTTTTCTCCTATGTTTCCTAAAGAAGCAGTCTCAACTCTAATCACGGAACTAAACAGTCGGATTCCTCCACCCGTCCACACGGCGGGGATTCAGGAAGACCGACCGATTCCGGCTGTTCTGATTGACGGCGTTGATCTCGAAAACCTCAACGTCCACAATGAGAACTACGCCGGTTCTAAGTTTGATTCAGCAACGGGCCACGAAGAAGCGGAGATCAACCGCTATTACTACACACTTCGGTTCGACCTCGTTGTTCGAGACGACTCCGAGACGGGAGCCTACGACATTCTCACTCAGCTTCAGTCGGCGCTGGCTACTCTGAGCGAGAGGCCGTGGGAAACGTTCCACCCGGATGTGAACGAAATCCGGCTACTCAGCTCCGGTTCGGTGAGCTACACGTTCAACGAGCCTGCTGAGACTGAAATCCACCAAGCCTTCGAGCTTGTATCGTTCTTCGAGACGGCTGGCGATGACCTCGATGTTATCCAGTCTATCTCCGACACAATCGAAATTTCCTAATTCTAATCTATGGCTGACTACGGCAACACTATCGAACCCGGTATTGTTACGAACGTCAACTCGGCGCTGGCTGTCACTTCGAGTGGGGGCGCTCCCGCCGACGTTGGTATCGTGGGGCAGGCTGACCTCGATGCGGGGACGGCTCAGACGAACGCTGTCTATCAGGTCACTCGTGCGACCAAGGCCCGCGAGTGGTTCGGTGAGGACAGCCCGCTCGCGCGGAACGTTCTCGATGCTCTCGCGGAGGGCGCGTACCCGGTCTACGCGGTCGCGGTTGACCTCGTGGACGTGACGGGCGAAGACCTCTCTGGACTTAGTTCGAACACGGGGACGCTCTCGGACGGCCCGGTGAGCGAGGACGCCGCTGACACGGTGTTCACGGTCAACGGCGCGGAACTGGAGACGGTTCTCGTCTACGACGACCTCACCGATCTCTCGCCGGACGCTGGCGAGGTCTACGTGAACCCCTCGACTCGGGAGTTCAAGATCGACGCTGACGTGACGGTGGGCAACGCGGGCGATTCCGTTGACTACGCCGTTGGTGACTACTCGGCGGGCCACGCGGCTCTTGCTGATGGTGCTGGTGGCGCGGTTGACTTCTTCACGACGCTGAGTGAGGACGACGCTGTTACCGCTGACGCACAGGCCGTCGTCGGTGAGCTGGCGAGCGAATACAATCTCGCGCTGGCAATCGTGGGCGGTGTCCCCGGCCTCGACCCCGACAACTACTCCCCGCAGTTCGACGATTCCCGCGTTCAGGTTATCTACCCGGCTCGGGACTCGGAGGGATACTCCACGCTCGGGGCCTACGCTGGCCTCCGTGCGAAGCTCGGTATCACGACCACGCCGATCAACAAGCGCCTCTCGTCCGTCAAGTCGCTCGCTGTTAGTCTGAACAAGGCTGAGCGCGGTGCGCTGATTGACGAGCGCGTTGTTCCGCTCGCTGACGAGACGGAGGGCGCTCGGATTGCTGACGACGTGAACACCGTGAGTGACACGAACGCGGAGGAAGCGGGCATCCGCTTCGGCTTCACGCGACTCGTGATGGACTACGTTATCACGACGATTCGCACGAACGAAAAGCCGTTCATCGGTCGCCTGAACAGTCGTGCGGTGCGGTCGTCCCTTGAGGGTCTTCTGAGCAACCAGCTCAAGACGCTGAAGCGGTCGAACGCTATCGTGGACTACCGCGTGTCGGTGTCCCGCGTCGACGCGACGAGCGCGGCGGTTGAAATCCAGATTCGGACGGCGAAGCCGCTCCGGTTCATCGAGAACACGATCACGATTGGCGCTTCGGCGTAAAGACTCAAAATCTCTTTTCTAACTCATTATGTCTGCTTCTAACGTTGACCGGATTGAGAGCGCGGCGAACATCACCCTGAACATCTCGAAGGGTGGCGAACAGGTTACTGAGGGCGACTTCGAGGATACGGACTTCTCGGAGACGGACGGCTTCGATGACGCGGCTGGCGCTGTTGACGCGGGTACTCTCCGCGTCCCCATCTCGCGGTTGGACACCACGAAGGACATTGAGATTTCCGAGATTCGGGAATCCTCGCTGAAGGCGACCGGCTACTCGGTCACTTCCATCAGCTATTCCGGCTCGATGATGTTCAAGGGCGAGCGCGTCCACGGCCCCGACAACGAGCCGACCAGCATCGAGTCGCTTATCTACGACTCTGATGGCGTCCCGGTTCCCTGCTCGATCACCATTACCCACGAACTCTCCGGTAAGTCGGAGACGTTCGAGGACGTTCTCGTGACCAGCGATTCCTACGAGGTTCAGTCTGAGTCTGAGACGGAGACGGCCTTCGACTGGATTGCGATGGACAAGGTTACGAAAGACCCGAAGACGGACTCCACGAGTTCGTAATCGGGCGCTCTCCCACGCACCGCACCACAACTAACTTTCTTTACACTTAATCTATAATGTCTGACGAAACCGACAACGACAGTAACGACGTTAACATCTCGAAGCTCCGCGAACTTGCCCTCCGGGGAAAGAACTACCGCGAGGAGTTTGAAACCGAATACCTCGGTGAGACTCTAACTCTCTACCTCAAGCCGCTCACCGATCTTGAGTTCCTGCCGATTGCGGCCTTCCTCGAAGACAAGCTCGACATGGACGCCGAGGAAGCGAAGGAACGCATCGAGGAGGAGCGCGAAGCCGGAGAAGACGACACGATTGATGCCTCGAACTTCGACAAGGAGTTCGTCGGCATTATGCAGGAAGCCGCCGCGATGGGCGTAGACACCACGCAGGGTGACGCCGAAGGTCTGGACGAGGACTTGGTTCTCGAAACCATCCGTGACCTGATTGGTGGCAAGTCCATCGAGATCGCGGAGCGCGTTCTGGACATTTCCAGCAACGCAGAGGACGCGAAAAAGTTTCGCAGATAGCGGGGCGGCAAGCGTAGTTCTCGGCCTCAAGACTGAACTCGGCGCTGGATTCGTCGGGTGTGAGAGCCAGCTCGAAATGACGCCGTTCCAGCGGCAGATTTTCGAGGCGGAGAAACTGCGGGAACACCGCGAAGAACAAGAGCGGATGGAGGCCGCTCAGAACGGTAAGATGGGGGGCGGCGGTCGGACTCCGAACGCGGCTCACCCGAGCGTTCCGTCCGGCGGCTCCCCCGGCTCCCGGCACTCTCAGTCTGAAACAGTACGGTATGTGAACGACAGTCCCGACGAGAATCCAGAGGCGAACGTCAAGTTCGTTGACTAATTATGTCTGTTACTATTGACCTCGACCTTCGGGCTGGGGACGTGATGGCGAAGTTGACCAAAATCAAGGGACAGCTTGAGTCTCTTGAGGACGAGTTCGACTTCTCCTTTGATGGCGATTTCAAGGCCCAACTGGACGATATTGCCAAGACCCTCGATGGGTTGGGTGACTCGTTGGTTGACGATCTCGATGAAGTTGCCGACCGTCTCGAAGGACTCGAAATCGGTGTAGAAGCTCCCGTGGGAGGGGGCGATTCCGGTGGCGACACCGGGAGTGATAGCGGAGATAGGTACACTCCCGATAGCTCCGGCGCGACGATGGGGATGCGGGAGATTATGCGGCGCGTTCGCGGTGGTGACTTCGGTACTACTGCTGACGACGTTGCGAGCGCCGACCTCGGCTTTGAAATCGAGCGTCGGGAACGCATCGAGGGGCTGAAAGAGGCTATGTCCGACTCCATCGGGGACGGACTGATCTCTGGATTCCTCACTCGGCAGGGGAATTGGGCCGGTTACACGTCCGATAGGAGTATGGGCATCCCCGCGATGCTCGAAGGGAAGGGCGTTACTCCCGACCGACTCCGGTTCGGGAAGCTCGGGAAGGCGACTCAGCGGCTTAGCGGTCGCGTTTCAAACCTCCGGGGCGTTATCCGTAGCGCGATTCCCTCGATGGCGAAGTGGTGGCAACTGATTGCCCTTGCTATCCCGGCCCTGATTACGTTCGGTACTCAGGCGGCGGGTGTTGGGGCGGCGATGCTCTCGGTGGCCGCCGCTGGTGCGGCGTTCATCGGCCTCGGTCTAATCGGGCACGGTAACGATATGGCCGAGTCGTGGCGGAACGCTCAGGAACAGCTCTCCGATCTCAAGGAAGACCTGTACGAGACGTTCCAGCCCTCGATGCAGACCTTCGCTCCGATTCAGGACGCTTGGTTCGACATTCTCCCGCAGAAGCTCTCTGTTGTCAACGATGAGCTGAAACAGCTTCAGGGAACGAGCCTTCAGTACGCCCTGTTCGACGCGACCGGCGGGACGGCGAATTTCCTCGCTGAGTTCATCCGCCGGATGCGCGAGATGGACGGGATAATCGCTCAGCTCGCAATGCGGTTTGGGGACATTATCGGAACGAACATCCTCGACTTCTTCTCGTGGCTTACTCGTGAAGCCTACCTGAATCAGGAGACGCTGATTCGACTTGGACAGGTAATCCTGATGGTCATTGAGATCATCTACAACCTCTCCACGGTCTTCTCTCAGCTCATCATCGTCTTCAGTCCGCTCATCGGGTTCGTCCTGTGGCTGACTCGGACGTTCGAGAGCCGCCTTGCACGCGCGATTATCTCTGTGTTGGTGGTCGTTGGTGTGTTCGTCGGGCTTCTGATCAAGACCATTGCGGTGATGGCAAAGCTCCGTATCGCGCTCCTGATTATGAGCATCACGGGGTCGGGCGCTATGGCCTCCTTCGCGGGGACGGCGCTCACCGCTCTGAGTACGATTCAGGCGAAGGTGTGGGCCACTATCGCGTCCCTCACCGCGCTTCAAGCGGCGTTGATTGCGACCGGGATTGGCGCTCTGCTGGTCGGTGGTGGCCTGCTGGCCTACCAAGCGTTGAAGCCGAAAGGCCCGCCGTCCGGTGGTGACGACTACTCCGGTTACACGGGCCGTGGATACGGTAACACGGTCATCAACGAGGGTGACACGTACAACTTCAACGTCGACGGTTCGACCGATGGGCCGACGACTCAGAAGATGCTGGACGTAGCGAAGCTGAACAACCAGACCGACTCCACGCGGTCGCTCTCCCTGAACGATGGAGAAGGAACCTAAATGAGTAGCTCTGAATTTAATTTCGATGAAGACCCCATTTCTGAGGGGCCGAACGAGACAATCACGTTCCGCGTGGTTGCGTTGGGGGAACCCGATATTGACGACGACGATGATAGTGGTGAGGCTCAGCGCCCCGCCCTGTTCGAGTTCGCTCCCCTGTTCTACCCTGACCGATTCACGCAGTCGTTCGACAAGGAGCTACGTCGTGAGGGTCAGCAATGCCGTGGGGAAGACGTCTCCATCAAGAACCTGAAGAACTCCGAGTTTCACGCTACCGGGGTCGTCCTTGAGGAAAACCTCCGCCGTATTCAGGCGCTTGCTGAACACGATGGGGTTGTGGATATGTTCACTCCAGTTTCCCCGAACGGTGGGATGGAGTGCTACATCAAGGGCGGTGACGTGGGAGAGATCGAGGGCTGGAACCCCGTTGAGAAGCAATGGATGTTCAACTACACTCTCGATTTCGTCTCTACTGGCCTCGACGAGTTCGGTAACGACACCGAGAACGATATTGTGAGCGAGATTATCGAATGAATTGCGAAGACGCTGATATTACTTTCTCGTTTATCGGGACGGACAACGATCTCGATAATCCGATTGTTGAAATTCGTCCGCTGACGATGGATTTCCAGCGGAATATCAATCAGTTCGATTTCGTTCGCTCCAAATTCTCTCAAGGAGTGGCCGACCACATCGAGTTGGCTGTCCTCGATGATGATGGAGTCCTACACCGCCCCCGCCCCGTTGTTATCAAGCTCGGCGGGAAGCCGATTCACCGGATGCTCTACCTCCCTGACGCTGTTCAGTTCGGGTCGGGAAACGTCCATATCGAGCTTCACGACTGTCAGAAGTACCTCGACCGGGGAGTAGTGGACTACCAGCGGCAGAACGTTCGCCTCGATGATGCGTACCGCTACGTGTTCAATCAGCGGGACACCTCGGACGGCGAGATGTTCTCAGGTATCGAGTTCTCTGTTCCCGACTCGGCGTTCGAGGAACTGAACAGTCGGTACAAGCCCGGTTTGGGGCCGATTACGCTGAAGAACCAGCGGGCGTGGGATGCGATTCGGCAGGCTCGGCGCGACCAGACGGGTTCGTTCGAGCCAAAGCATCAAGAGGACGTTATCCGCGATCTCGAAGCCGAGAACGTCCACAACATCATCGACGGACACTACGCTCTGGACTTCAAGCAGGTGACGCCGTGGGAAGCTATCCTCGAAATGAACGAGAAGTTCGGCGTCACGACGTGGGTAGCCCCGGACGGGAAGTTTTGGGTTGGTAGCCGGGAGGCTACGGGAATCGACCACGTTGCGGCTCCCGACGACCCCCGAGTGTGGAAGCTAATCGACTACAACATCACTCCGCCCCGCGACCCGATTATGAAGGTCGTGGTTCGGGGGAAGCAGGTTCACGACCCGAACGACAGTTTCGTTGATAACGTCGGGGAGTTCGTCAATCAGAACCGGAACATCTTGGACTTCCGTATGGAGGGCGTTGCTGAGCGTCCCGATCTGGACTATGGGCGAATCATTAGTCCCGAAGACCTCGATGCGGCGGCTGACGGGTTGAAGGAGATCGCCAAACGCAAGCTGATAAACGAGCAGAAGAAGCAATGGAGTGGGAACGTTGAGCTTCTTCCGTCCCACTCCGGCGACGTTTGGACTGACATTCGGGACGTTCAGATCGGGGATGCTATCGTAACGATTCCCCCGGAGAACGGCGGCGGTGAGTGTCGGTCGAACATTCAGTTGGAGAAGTTCACAATTACCGGCGTTCAGCACACGCTCACCGACGACGGTGAATGGACGCTCCGCCTGAACGTGGTTCCGGTGGCTGACGGACACCTCCACCCGGACAACGTGAAGACCTACAACCGCTACTTCGACCCGACGAGCAAGGAGTACGTCGACGAGGAAACGTATGAGGCTCGGAAAGAGGCGGACAAGGGCTTCCAACTGAACGACCTGATCTGATATGATTCACGGGATAGTTACATCTACGACGACCAGCTCTGGTATTCTCATTGCCGATGTGCAGGTGGCACGAGCGGGGGTAACTTACAAAGAAGTGCCAGTTGCTCATCTCCACCCCGGACACCTTCAGTCGATTACTGAAGGCTCTCGGGTGCTGATGGAGCGGACTGAGGACAATCTGTGGGTCATTATTGGCGTTCTTGAAACTGACGAGGACATTCTACCCGACGAAGTTGGTGGACGTGAGCAGGTAATGGCGTTCGATGATGGGACTGAGATTAGCGTCAAGCAGTCCGACTCGGAGGGCTACGATGTGAATATCAACGCATCGAGTGGGGTGAACATCAAAGCGACCGGCGACGTGACGATTGAGACTGGTGGACACCTCCAGTTCCGGTCGTCCTCGGTTGACTTCGACACCTCGGGGAGCGTATGAGCAAGAAGTGGGTAGTTCACGGAGCGACGTGTGAGGCAGATGGACACCCTTCGGAGTGCCAAGCCACGGTGACGGGACAGACGCAGGACGCGGACGGCGATACGTCCGTGACGATCAACGGAGTGCCTGTCACCGATCACGCCGACTCGATGCATTTCGACTCTCACGCTCACGCTTACGTGGAAACAGACGACGGCGGATACTGTGACGACTTCTACTCTCACGACCTCACGCCCGACGAGAACCCGAGTGTAACGATTAACGGAAACCCGATTGTACGAGTCGGGGATAGTACGAGTGACCCCGGAGCGGGGACGGCGACCGTCGTTGACAGCGGCGGGAACGGGGCCGTAACGCACACAGAATAGCCCTCTCCGGGCCGTACATCGTATATAAACCCTTTACCATTAATAGTATTAGAGGACTCCCTCCCTATGCTTGATTTAGCTCTTGATAGTGACTTCTCTGTTTTTCTGGACGCGAGCAATGATCTTGCCACGGTAAGTGGGCGGGAGCAATTCGAGCAGTCGGTCGTGATTATGCTCACCGAGCTGATGCGGAACTCGGCTATCGGTGAGTTCGACCAAGCGACCATCGAACAGAAACTCAAACTGGAAGCATCGAGGGTGGCTCGTCAGCACGACCGTATTTCTGAGATTTCAGGTATTCGGGTCGAACCACACGACGAGAACCCGCACGCCTACGTTGTCGGTATCGACTACAAATCGAACGAGGTTTTCGAGGAAACAATTAGTGAATGACGATTAACGAAGACGGCTCTTTTGACGGCGATACCGAGGCTGAAATCCTCGATGCGATGATTGCCGACGCGAAGCAGTATTGGTCAGAGGACATTAAGGAATCTGACCTCGCTGTAATTCGGAATTTCTACCGGCCTATCGCTCGGCGTCTCGCTCAGGCACAGGACGATATTGGACTTGTTCTTCAGTCCACGCAGATTGACAACGCCGAGGGTGCGGCTCTCGATCTTCTCACGGCGCTCATTGGCGTGACTCGGGAACCGGCAGTTCGCGCTCGTGGTGAGGTTACGTTCTCGCGTGCCAACGCCGCCGAAATGGATTACCACATTCCGGCGGGGACTGAGGTTCAGACGAGAAACGACCCCCCGATTGAGTTTGTGACTACGGAGGGTGCGGTTATCGAGGAGGGAACCAAGTCGGCTTCCGCCCCGGTCGTCGCGGTCGAACCCGGAGCAAACTCGAACGTCGGCTCGAACACGATTACCGCTCTCCCTGTTCCGCTGGCAGGCATCGAGCGTGTTACGAACCCTGCGAACACCACGGGTGGAGAGAACCGAGAAGGGGACGAACATCTCCGTGAGCGAGCAAGCGAGGAGCTGGCAGAGGGTTCGAGTGCAACCGGCCCCGCGCTGGTCACGGCGGTTCAGGGAATCGAGGGCGTCACCTCGGTCAGTATTCTCATCAACGACACTCCTGACGACAACGGGCGCGGCTACAATCTGCCCGCTAACTCTGGTGAGCTTGTCGTGACGGGTGGGGACGACGCCGAGATCGCGCAGGCTATCCTCGAAACAAAGGGGATGGATTCGACGCTGGTTGCCGGAGTAAACGGTGTGGCCGTGGAGGGAGTTGTAGCGGAGCTTCCGAATGGTCAGACCCACCCGGTTGACTTCTCGCGGGCGAACCCCGTGACCATCTACATCGAGGCAGATGTGCAGGTCGATTCCACCTACGAGAGCGATGACGACGTGCTGAACAACATCGTTCGGTACGTCGGCGGTCAGACCACGGACGGCTTCGAGAAGGACGGTGAGCTTGGCGTGACCGACGACGTTCTCTACGGCGAGATCGAGTACCGGATTCGGGACGTTCCCGGCGTGTACGACGTGACCGGCCTCAAGATTGGTCGCACCGACCCGCCGGATTCCACGTCGAACATCTCGATTGGGAGTATGGAGGAAGCAAACACGGACGCTCGCACCGACATTACGCTCCACACGAGCGAGGTGTAGGTGAATGGCGACGATTCACGACGAGGTTGAGCAACTGGTCAACTCACTTCCATCGTACTACGCTGACGACGATGAGAGCGGGAATTGGAAGATGCTCGATGCGGTTGGCCGCCAAGTAGTTGACCTCGACGGCGACATTCAGACCCTCGATAACGAGACGACCGTTCAGGAGGCGATGGACATTGACTCCCTCGAAGAACTCGGGGCGATGGTCGAAATCCAGAAGCACGCTGGCGAAAACCGTGACCACCTCCGAGCGCGGATTCTCGCGGAGTATCAGCTCAACACGAGCGAAGGCACGGTCGAAGATGCTTTCGGCTCGATGGCTACGATTCTCGGGTGCGAAATCGAGGATTTGTGGTTTCAGGACTGGCGGTTCCTCTTTGGGGAAATCCACAGGCGGACTGTCTGTTTCCTACTTCCCTACGAGGACGTACAGGAGATCGACCTCTCTGGAGAGGATATTTCGGAGGTCGTTCAGAAGCTCGCTCCGGTCGGCACTACGGTCAAGTCGCAGTATAACGGCTCGCTCCGGTACAAGACGAAGGAGGAGTACGAGAATACGAACTGGAACGGATACGATGGCGGCTATGATGCTCTTGACTCCGAGGGCAACCCAACCGGCGAGGGCGGGACAAAAGGAGGACTGATTCAATAAATGGCGTACACTTCTAAGCTCAAGGAATGGGGAGCTGTCGCTGAGGAGCGGGCCGAGTTTCCCGATGGGTACAGGTACACGAAGGACAACCCGCCCGTAACGCACTACGACAACTTCCTCGTTCACAATCTCATCGAGGACGTTCAGCACCTCGTTGATCTCACGAACGCAATCGACCCGGACAACGATGGGCAGGTCGCTGACGCTGAGACGCTTCAGGGGAAGGCTCCCGAACAGCTCGGCGGCTTCAAGTTCATCCAGTCGGCCAACCCCGACGAGCTGACAGACGGGACGACGTGGTTCAAGCACACGAACCACCTGCTGTTCGTCGCTGACGGCGAGCAGTACGACATTTTCCCTGAGACGGGCTACGACGAGACAAGCGACTTCGCCGGTTCGGAGGGGTTCTCCGTCACGCACGAGACTCCGGCAAGGACTCGCCTCGATGCGGGGAGTCTCAAGCTCATCAACGAGCAGGTCGTCGCTGACTTCGAGAGCGGTATCTCCCCGAACCACTCGGCGTGGTCGTGGAGCGACACTACGGGTGTCAGTCACGACTCTACGAACGGACGTGCCGAGATCACGTCGGTCGGGGAAGCCTACACGCCGAAGCTCCAGCGGGACGTTCCCGTTGCTCAGGACTTCGAGTTCTCCTTCGAGGTTTCCGAGGACACGGCGAACATCAACGACGAGTCTATCATCCGGCTGGACGACGAGAACGGGAACCGTGAGCTGGAGATTCAGTTCAACGACGGCGCAGGGAACGTCTCTCTAAGTGACGGCACGGAACTTCTCGCGTCGTGGACTGCCGGGCAGAACTACGTGTTCGAGGTTGACCCGGACTTCGACGCCGGAACGCTCGATGTGGTTATCGACGGTCAGACTATCATCAGCGGTCGCCCGATGGACGCGACGGCGATCTCGAATATCTGGTTCGGCTCGAAGACCACGGACTCCGGTTCGACTCGAAGTGTGTTCGTCGACGACGTTCACACCGGAGCGCGAGAGTACGGCGAGGTCGTCGTGTCTTGCCCCGAACCGGACTCCCGCATCGAGGGATGGGACTTGCTTCGGTTCACCCGGACGTTCGACGCCGAGAGCGTTGTGGTGGACGTGGAAGACGAGAACGGAAACACGCTCGTTTCGGATATTCAGTCTAACCACGATATTTCGGCGGCTGTTAGCGCGACGACGAATCCACAGATTCGCGTGAAGTTCGCTCGGGCGGACACGGCGAACAACCCCTCGTTCGACTCCCTGTACCGCCGATGGGTTCTCCGCCCCGGTGACAACGGCGTGAACATCCGTGCCTTCGGTTCAGGAGGGGAGGACAACGTTCACGAGATCAATTTCACGGCCCCTGTGACGAAGGAGGAGGACGGTCGCGTAACGGTTGATCTTGACCCGAGGTACGTGAACGTGACCGGCGACTCGATGGATGGCGACCTCGATGTGAATGCTCGGGTCGAAGTCGGTGACGATCTCGTTCTGGACGATGACGACGGCGAGCAGTACGTCGTGGTCGGGAAGGGCTCAGATACACTCACGATTGCGGAGCAGGGTGGTTCTGCGTTCGAGCAGATGGAAGTGAACGCTCGGTCGTTCACGAAGCAGGGCCACGAGGTGTGGCACGACGGGAATCGAGACGGGCGACAGTTGCGGAGGATGCATATGCACACCCGACTTGCCCGGCGACAATAACAGTCAATTTTCTAAACTATGGTTAATTACGGAAGCGGACAACTTGGCGACGTAACGATTAGCTCGAATACTGTCAAGACCAACCCTATTCTTGAATATACGAATCTGACAGTCGAATCAGGGGTCACTCTTACTCTCCCTGCTCGGGTTCGTCTGATGGTCACGGAATCTCTGACTGTCAACGGAACTATCCAAGTCAAGAAGGACATTGCGGGCGGAGGCGGTTCCGATGCTGGTGGAGCATCCGGTGGGAACCTTGAGCTGTTCGCTAAGGAGATCGCCGGGACTGGCCAAATTAATGTAGACGGTGCAGATGGAAGTACCGGAAATAGTTGGGGAAACGATAACAACGCAAATGCGGGAGCCGCTTACAGTATCCCCTCAACAGGAAAGGACGGAAGTGGGGGAGTTGGAGCGGAGCGTGGTTCCAACGCCCAATATAACAACAACAGTTGGAACGGAAACCGAGATGGGGGCGACAAGGGACAGGCTCATTCCTCGATCTATAACGACTCCACTCTGAAGTCGTACATCGAAGACTACCTTATCTCCGGTGCGTACATCACGCAGAGTCCCATCGACACGATGCTCCCCGGCTCCGGCGGCGGTTCCGGTGGGGGCGGTAACGGACAAGTTCGCCGTTACGACAATAACAACAACAGTAACTACCGCGACCGCTGTGAAGTCGGCGGCGGTGGTGGTGGATGCGGTGGTAGCTTCATCACTAAGGGCGGAGATGGCGGTAATGGTGACGAGCGTTACCACCACAAGAACAGCCTGAGCGTTGACCCGGACGGGGCCAACAACGGAGACGCGACGATGAATTACGACGGCGGTGAAGCCGGTTCTGGCGGTGGCGCTGGCGGGTTCATCCTTCTCGTCTCCGAGAGCGTTTCCCTCGATGTAACCTTCTCTGCTCAGGGCGGTGTCGGTGGAGATGGATACTGGGGCCGTCAGAGCGGGAATGAGTGGGACGGCAATTCGTTCGCCAACTACACTCAAGAGAACAACACTATGTCGGCGGGCGGTGCGGGTGGCGGCTCCGGTGGCCTCATCATCGGGTTCACCGACAAGACGCCGACGATTCAACTCAGCGGCGGTGCTGGTGGAATCCCCGGCCACGAACGAAAGGGCGGTAACAGCAATGCAAACGCCGGTAAGCGGGGAGAGGACGGTGCTACCTTCCTCTACGATGTTTCGGAGCTGATGTAAATGGTTCAGGAAATTACTGTTCTTGTTACTCCCCCGGATTACGACGGGAGTGAGGTTGGAGATGAGCGCGTAGATAAAGTAGAGGTTGACCCCGACGCGGAGTATGCCTATCTCGATGAACGAATTATCCCCGACGATGGGGAGACTTCAGTTGACCGCGCTCTCGTTACTGACGAGCGGAAGAAGCTCATCGAGCAGGCTATCCTCGACTACGAGGAAGAATCTGCGAAGTCGTCTCCCGATAGGCAGGTTCAGCTCGATGCGCTTGAGCAGGCAGTTGCCTATATGTGGGATGTTGTGAGCGGTGAAGACGTTGGCTCCGAAGCGGAGCGAGAATCCGAAAACACGACTGACGGCTCTACCTCGGCCTAAGGCCGGGGTTCTTTTTCTTTCTATGTTCCCAAGATTTCTATTGGATAGTGACGACGACTGGCAAGAAGGTCTACGACGCTGGCTGTTCCCAAAGCTTCACCCCCTTCTCACCCGGTTCGATGGATACGGCGTTGGTACGTGCGGCTGGAACCAGTACGCCGGGACGTTCGACGAGGATGAGGAAACCATCGAGACAGAGCTGGTCGAAGTGGGATTCCGCCGGAATCCGATTGCCTGCTACAAGTCTCTCCCCGATGGCCGACCGAGCGAAGGGTCGTGGGTTCTGCTAAACACAGACGCTCCCGATCACGTCGCTCCGGGGATGCAACTGCACATTACTTTGTTCGAGCGCCGAGATGGAAAAGTTGGACGTGAGATGTATGCTCACTATGAGGACGATTGGAGAGTGTCCCCGTCCGACCATCTCAACGGGGTCAACTTCAACGCCGCCGCTGGCGTCGAAATTGTCCGAGATTACATTGACAAGAACACGTTTCTTGTCCCGTAGAGAATAGCTATTCCTCCCCTTCGTAGGGGAGCATCCGCGACCCCGGCTTCGACTCCCAAAGCTTGTCGCGGTACGTAGATACGTGAGAATTGAGTGAGTTCTGTGTTCGTTCTTTCTCAACTTCTTCTTCTTCCGTCATCGGACGGGTGATTCCATCAGTCAGAAGCATATCTCGCTTAAACGGAATCACCTGAATGATAGGAGTTCCGTCTTCGATGATACCTTCGTACTCACCACCTGTCCACATGAACGGGGCGTTGACGTTGTTGAAATATCTATCAATGTCAACGACTCCCGAGAACGGAGTGAAGGGGAGGCCCGGACGGTTCATCGGCTGAGTAATGAGTGCCGAGTATCCCTCTGGAACCTTCATGCTCCATTGGTTGATGAATTTCATAATCGGCCACTCGTGGTTCGGGAACATCTCCCCACCCACCTGAGCGAGATCGTGGTTTGAGATTACCTCAGTTGAGAAATCCCATTCGTACTCTACATATCCGTCAGCGGCCTTGAACTGGACTTCCGCTGGAAGCGGGATAATCCACCCCAACGTCATTGCCTCCATAAACGGAGCGCACCGCTTGACGGTCGAAGATGCGATACTGTGGCGGTCATTACCAGACCCGAATCGAGAATCCGGGTCGGTGTATTGGCCGAGTTTCCTATACCAATCCGGCAGTACCTTGTTCGCAGGAACTGGCTCGGGAATCGCTCCGTACAGTTCCTTTTCGGTCACGAACTCGATGATCTGGTCTTCTTCCGGGTTTTCTTCGGCAGGCGTTCCGTCCGGCCTCACGTAGTTAGAGAGGTCACTAAGCGGCTTGGTTACACTCGAAAAATCCATTTCTCCTCACTCTAATAGACGCGGCCATATGACTTAAAGATGCCTCTTTGAGTCTTTAATCCCCTACGATATGATACCTGAACTCTCAAACACGCCACCACTCGTCGCGTGGCTACTCGGCTTCTTCATGGCATTAGCACTCAAACGCGGTCGAATCCAGAGCATCCTCGACCGACTCCTCCCCACAGACGGCTAACACACTAAGACTTAATTCGGTAACTATAAGTCCTTAGTCACCGTCTATTAGAGTGAGGAACTTCGTGACGAGCGGAGTGACTTCACTCGAAGTATCCATACCCCGTATTACCCCTTAGAGGGTAGTACGGGGTGTTTTTCACTCTAAGTAGTTCGCTTAGGAGAGGGTAGGATAGAGACAAACCCCTCGATGAAGTGAATCACTCCGAGCAGTCCACCTACTATATTACTATACTATACAGATGTCCATAGTCACAACTGAAGCAGACGAAATTGAACAGACCGTAGAAACCCCAATCAAGACCGTTGATGATTCTCTCACCGTAGAAGACCGCCTCACCGACAACGCACTCCACGGTATTCTCCCCGCCCGCTACTTCCGCAAGAACGCTGACGGCGAGATCGTCGAGGACGCCGACGACCTATTCCGACGAGTCGCAGAGAACGTCGCGGGGGCCGAGGTATCCGACGAGGATTACGAAACGTGGGCCGACGAGTTCGAGTACCAGATGAAGACGCTCCGGTTCACCCCGAACAGCCCGACGCTGATGAACGCTGGAACTGAGATGAACCAGCTCTCGGCGTGTTTCGTCCTCGAACCCCGCGACAATATGGAGGACATTTTCGAGACGGCGAAGGAGGCCGCGCTGACGTTCCAGAGCGGGGGCGGCGTCGGCTATGCCTTCTCACACCTCCGACCAAAGGGAGCGTTCATCAACTCCACGGGCGGCGAAGCGAGCGGCCCTGTGAGCTTCATGCGGGTCTTCGATGAGACGTGCAATCAGGTGAAGCAGGGCGGTAAGCGCCGGGGCGCTCAGATGGGTATTCTCCGTGCCGACCACCCTGACATTGGGCGGTTCATCGTGGCGAAGCGGAACGAGGGCGACTTCTCGAACTTCAACATCTCTGTCGCTACGACGGACAACTTCATCGAGGCAGTTGAGGCTCAGGACGCCTACACTCTCTACGACCCCGAGACGGACTACACGGAGCCGTATATCGTCCGAGAGGCGACGGCACACTTCTACTCCCCGGAGTATCAGGACAACCCTCGTGACGCCTTTGACGACGGCGAGGGCGCAATCGTGGAGGAGAACCTGTGGCGGGACTACGCCGACGAGATCGAGTGCGAGCTGTTCGGGGAGCGCGTGACGCTCCGCGAGAAGTGGGAGGAACACGAGGGCCTTCGCCTCGATGTGGGGGAGCCGATGGAGCTTCCCGCCGCGTTCATTTGGGACGTGATGATCGACGGGGCGTGGCGGAACGGTGAGCCGGGCCTGTTCAACTTCGAGGAGTCGAACCGCCAGCACTCCTTCGACGTGGAGCAGTACCCCGAGTTCCGAATGAACGCGACTAACCCCTGCGCCGAGCAGATGCTCGTGGAGTACGAGGCGTGCAACCTCGGTCACATCAACCTGAGCTTGATGCTGAACGAGGACGCCCCGACCTACGACGAGTTCCTGAGCGACAAGCTGGATTCAATCGCTACTGGCGACCTTTCCACCCGCGAAGCCGTGGAGTGGTACTTCGAGGAGGTCACGAACTTTGAAGACCTGAATCAAACCATCGAGGCGGGTGTCCGATTCCTCGATAACGTTGTCACGCAGTCGGACTTCCCCATTCCCGAGATCACCGAGCGCGTCAACGGGATGCGGAAGATCGGCCTCGGCATCATGGGCTTCGCGCAGATGCTTTTCCAGATGGGGATTCCCTACGGGACGCAGGACTCCTACGAGATGGCTCGCGCCGTTATGCGGTACATCGACCGGAAGGGAACGTGGGTGTCTCACAATCTCGCCAAGGAGCGCGGTGTGTTCTCCTACTGGGACAAGTCGAAGTACGCCGACCCGACCGAGTACGACGAGTGGTTCGCGGCCCGCACCGGACTTGACCCGAACGACTGGAAGGGCGGGTTCCCCATCCGAAACCACAACATCACGACAATCGCGCCGACCGGCACGACCTCGATGCTGGCGAACACGACGGGCGGGTGCGAGCCTGCCTACAACGTGGCGAACTTCAAGAACGTCTCCGAGGACATTCAGGGCGACGACCTACTCGTGGAGTTTGACGACTACTTCCTTCGGACGCTTGAGGCGAACGGCCTCGATGTGGAGAGCATCAAGGAGGAAGCCGAGACGCTGATGCGGAACAACGAGTTCGACGGCGTGAATGACCTCTCCATCCCCGAGGAGATCGCGGAAATCTTCGTCACCACACAGGACTTGTCCTCTGAACAGCACGGACTGATGCAGAGAGCGTTTCAGGAGTTTTGCGACTCGGGCATCAGCAAGACGGTGAACCTCCCGAACGAGGCTACGCACGACGACGTGAGCGAAGCCTACCGTCTCGCCCTCGATGCGGAGAAGCGCGGCGCGGTTATCAAGGGCCTCACCGTGTACCGGGACGGCTCTCGGGACGTGCAGGTTCTCACGACCCGCGTAGAGAACAAGCTGGACGACGACGGCGACCGCGACGACGATCTGCTGGAGCTGTACCTCAAGGGTGAGGTGAGCGAAAAGGCCGCACTACGTCTCGGCATCGTCTCGGAGGAGGACGCCGGGAGTGATACGCTCACCTGCCCGGAGTGTGGTGACGGTGAGCTGGAGAAGACAGACGATTGTGCGGTGTGCCCGGAGTGCTGGTACAGTCCGTGTAAGTAGGCTCAATCGAGGAAGTCACTCTAACGAAGTGACTCTCTGTAATTTGTTCGCAGGGTCTTCTACGAGGGCGATATGGTCTACTTCTGTAATATCCCTCAATTCTGTAATGCACATCTCGCCGTTGTACGCTCTACCTTTGATGTGGGGACATTGGGAGTATTCCTCGTCGCAGATAGAGCAAATAGCAGTACCCGTCTTCATACCGGGACTGGTGAACAACTGGTCAGGGAACAGTAGTTCTTCGATGGTGTTCAAACGCCGATGGTATTTTCGCATACCAAGCTTTTCTCCCAACTTATCGGCTTGTAACGCATTCTGGGAAGCAAGCTGTGCATGAACCATATTGTCCCACGCTGACCCCCACTCCTCATTTCTCAAGTCGTTCCACATCTCCAACTCGTGTTGCCAACACTCCAACGTCAGTTCTATCGAGAGTATTCTATTAGCGCATTTAGAAGGGGCATCAGACGACTGAACCTGAGATTTGTATTCTTCTGCAACCGAGAGCAGTTCCTCAATCTGAGACAGTACCTTGTCTCGCTTCTCCATGTCCCGTGAGAGATTATTTACTGAAAGGACATTCGAGGATACGTCATCAATCGCCTGTAATAGGTCGCTTGTCTGCGGTTGCATCATAATCGGCGTAGTCTTAATCATCCGTCTCGCTATCGGTCATCTCATCGACTTTTTCTAAGATTGAGTCGATCTCGTCTACTGGCCCTTCGTAGTCCAACTCAGTAACACTCCCATCCTCATTCTCGATCAAGAGAGACATTTGCGCTTCTCCATCAACTGCCGCTCTGGAGTAGTGGTCTTTAATGAGCTGAATCAGGGTGAGGACTGTACCGGGATTGTTCTTTAGGAACTCGTAGGTAACGTGAAGGCCCCCCAAGAAAACCTCCGTACTCTTTAGACGGGTAGTGTCCAGTTCCTCGTAGTCAACAAAGGTGTCTAACTCAATACCTTCCTCCTGAGCTAATTTGTTCACCGTAATTGCGCTATCGTGGTACGACAAATCCGATTTCGAGTCAGCGCCTTTCAACCCGACAGGGACGAATCCGATCTCCACATCAGTATCACAATCAAGCTCATCAGCTTTTTCTCGAACATTGAACCCTTCTTCAATAGATAAATTCTGGTGCATATCCTTGCGTTTGCTGGAGAATCGTCATAATGCTATCGCAGGGCGATTTCCTGCTTTAGGCTCTCCAGCGCACTTTCAGCAACGGACTGGTCTTTACAGCCTGTAATCACTACCTTCCCGCTTCCAAAAATCAAGATCACGCAATTGTGTTCCTCGGGCCTGTAAATCAGACCGGGGAATTGCTCCGGCTCGTACTCAGTCCGGTCTAATCCCAACTGGATAGCGACTGCGTTGAGATTCTGCTCGCCCTCAAGCTTCCCCGTACACACGACGTTCTGTATTGAGAATCCCGTATCTTCGGGTGATTTGATTGCACCGAGGTCAGCCAGTCGGGTGAGTAGGAAATCCCGCGTCTCGTAGATTTCATCAATATTGTCGGCTCCGTAGATGATGAATTTGCCCGTTCGATAGACCGTGATCGTGGGCTTGCCCTCGAAGCGGAGATACATCCCCGGATAATTCTCAGGGTCGTACTCGGCTTCACTCCCAATCTCCAAGCTAAGTTCCTCTAAATCGAACTCAGAGCTAACAGCACCCGAGCCGACGACGTTTACGATTGTTACCTCATTCATTCCAAAGACGACTCGTTTAGAAGACTTCGAGGTAGTCTTCTATGACTTCCTGTTCTTCGTCGGTTAGGTCGAACATCTCGTACACCGTTTGGTCGATCTCGGCTTCAAGCTCCTCGATGCTTGTCTCCTCAACGGTCTGCCGGTCGGCTTCCAGCGCCTCCATAAGCTGTTCAACTCCGCCCTGAGTGTCGGGAATTGGTATCGTCTGCTCCTCGCCGCTTTTCATATTCCGCCCATCGACGGCGGCTTGAACGTACTTTGCTCGGAGTTTACGCTCCTCCCTGTCGCCCTTGTCCATCAGCGGGGCGGTGATTTCGTCAGAGCGACCGGCAGTTACAGCGAACCGGCCATCGGCCTTTTCTTGAATATCAGCGTTCACAGGGTAACGCCGAGTTTGCCATTCGTAATTGATGTAGGCGAGACTGCCATCATATCGCTCAAGATACGCCTCAGGGAACCGATCAGTCCGAGTACCTGTGTCTATTAGGTCGGTGATGTTCGAGATCGTTTCTTCGAGTTCTTGCTCCAGACGGCTCTCTGCGTTGGTTATACACGGGAGCTGTTCAACGTACTGAGTCCTGTACGAGTAATATCCTCCCGCTTTAATGACTGCGATATGCTTGAAGTAGAAGTCAAGAGCTTTCGAGTTTAGCTGGCTGACGATCTCCTCGGTCTGATTCCGATAGCTCGGTTCCAGAAGTGCGCCATATCCGGTCGTGAAGTACCAAGTACCCACTTCATCCAGCATATAGGTGGCACGAGAGCAGATTTCAGACTGGATGATTTTGGGATTCTCGTACAGTTCGAGGTTTTTCGGATAGATGTACCCATACCAGTCGTCTTCGCCCTCCATACGACCGCCCTCTCTCCCCTCCAACTCCTCTCTGTAATGGAGGAAGAAGTCCCACGTCTTCGGTAGTTCCTGTTCGAGATAGTCTTGCGAATATAGCTCTGCGTCAACGATCTCGCCTTCATCATCCCGGATTACGCGGTACGGATGAACGACGTGACGGCCCGACCACTCCCCACGCCACCGTCCGATTTCATCTCCTTGAAGGAATGGTCGAAGTAGCTCCTTCTCGATTTCAAACTCGTTACTCCCTCCAATCGGGCTAGTAGTTACTGTACCCTCGGTGTCCTGCGATTCAACCCGGTCAGCGTCCAGCACGTCTACGATATAGATTTTGTTGGCGCTGGTTCGGATTCCTTGGAAGACTCCCTGAGTTACGTCCTTAATTTGGTTGTCTCCGTTCTCCGCGAGTTTGTTGAACACGGAGAGTTCTTCGGGGGGCATCAACGCCCAATATTGACTACTCAGTTGGGCCTGCGGGAAGTCGAACACGTCGATATAATCATCCGAGTATCCCGGCTCATCCCGGTGTTCGCGTACTGCCTCGATGATTTCCTCATCTACTGAAGGCCCGCTATCCTCATTGACGTTGCCTTTGACTCTCACGCACCGGATTTGGTTTTCCTTTCTAACGTCTTCATCCGGTTCGTTCTCCACGATAACAATAGCAGGATAGTTCGTAGCGTCCTCGAATACCCCTGAATCACGGAAGTCATACACCTCATCGAGTCGGGTTTCTCGGAGTAGGACTCGACGAATCCCCTCCCCATAGTCCGTGACCATGAACTGATTTGGAGTAATGTATCCGAGCTTCCCACTCCCTTCCTTGAGGAAATCAAGTCCTCGCTCATAGAACGGACAGTAGAGATCGTAATTCCCGGTGGTGGACTCGTAGAGCTGTTCCATCATCGCCTTTTGCTGGTCGGGGAGATGCTGGATTCGGACGTATGGCGGGTTCCCAACCACGTAGTCGTAGTCCATGTAGTTCTTCACAACGAGGGACAGTACGGTGTCCTCGAAGATTTTGAACAGCCGACCGTCTCCGTGTTCTACTCGGAGATAGCGGACGGTATCGAGAATGTCGTCTACGTAGGGTGCGAAGAACCCCTCGATGCCGTCGTACTCTTGGGTCGTGTAGCGGTAGATGCCTTGCTCAAGCCCGCCACTATACTCCCACGTTTCTTCCTCCATATACCACTTAACAACGTCGAGAACGCCCTGAAGCGCCGCGAAGTATTCATCGAAGTTTCGGATATTGGCGTTTAGTCGAGCGGTATCGTATAGGGGCATCCGAACCCGCTGAACGAGGAACCCGTCTTCTGTCTCATCAACCTCGTCTTCGTCCACTTCCACCGGGAGAGGAACGGGAATCTTCACGTCCTGATTGTCGTCCGTCACCCCATCGAGAGTCATCTGCTTCTGCCCGTCGTCACCGAGGTCGATTCCGGTCAGCTCACGCTCGTTTCGGAGCGTGTCCGTTCGGTAGATGGGGAGACGACGAATCGTGAAGTCGCGGTTCTCCTCCTTCGCATCTCGGTACTGTGGGAGAATGGCGACCATGAATCGAATCTGTGCCATCAGCACCGCGAACGGGTGAATGTCCAGCCCGACGATGTGCGGACTCGTACAGAGGTCGATGAGATGCTTCTCCCAATCCGGGTCGTCGTTATACCGCTCCACGTCCTCTACATAGCGGTCAATCGCCTCAACGAGGAATGTACCTGAACCACAGGACGGGTCGATGAGACGTTCACCAGATACGCCCACATCGTAGTCAACCCCGTCCATAATGTAGTCCACGACCTCTTGTGGGGTGTAGAACTCACCGAGGGCTTTCCGTGTCTCGGGGTCGAAGTAGTGCTGGTAGAGGTCGCCCAATAGGTCGCCTTCAATCTCCGAGAAGTCGAACTTGAGGACGGAGAAAATGATGTGGGCGATTGCGTCACTAAACCGATCTCGCGTAGCGGGGCTGATTCTCGTGACCTCACCAGTACCCTTAGCAACGTCCTCGAACTGACTGGCTCTCGTCGCGTGCGTGCGTGTCATTTGCTCCGCGAAGCCGTCAGTCCACCAGATGAAGATGTCGTCCTCGAAAAGACTCTGAACGAGGTGTTCTTCCATATCCTCGATCAAACCGTTGGCGGCGACGGGATAGGCGTCGAGGCTAATATCGTTCCCGAACCCTTGGAGTCCTTGGAAGTATTCGTCCATCCCGTTGTACGCCGTATTTCGGAAGAACTCGTGGTCTTCAGTCGCCTTCGCCAGCAGGACTCGGGCGAGAAGGGCGTGACCACTCTCCAGACAGAACATGAAGTCCCGAAGGGTGTGTTTCCCGTCGATGAATGGTTCCCACGACTCCGGGGTTTCATCGGGTTCGCTGGCGTAGCTGGCTTCCCAAAAGTCGTAGGCCCCCTTGACGAATTTTGCTTCTCTCTCATCTCGTAGCTCCACCAACAAGTCCATCATCGCGGTAACGAGATCAGCGAAGGGGCTGTTCTCCTCTAACCGGAAGGTATCGAAGAAGTGTTCCCGACCGAGTTCCGTATCGAGTTCCACTTCATCGAGTCGGGAGAGAAATTCGTCTACACTCTGTGGGTCAGTAATGTCCCACTCCGGCTTTTCGAGAGCGTGGGCAATATCGGCGGCGTCACTCTCGGTGGCTTCGCTAAGAGCGAAACCAGCCATTCGAGTATGGCCGTCTCGCCTATACAGTCGGAACTCCTGCCCGTTGGTTAGCACCCCGTAGTCGGCTTTCAGCTCATCGACGTAGTGGAATAGTTGGTCTTCGTGCGGGGTGAGATCGCGTCCAGTCGTCTTGAACTCGTAGACGACGGTGACTGACTCGTTATTGTCCAGAGTTACGTAGTCGGGCCGTCGGTCGTCGGGAAGCGTCCACTCACTACGGAGGTCGTGGCCCGTTCCCTCGTATCCGAGATGAGTGTAGAAATTCTCGTTGAGAAATGCGTTCTCAACGTCCTTTTCGGTCATATCCTCATCGAGCCGGGAGGCAATCCCGTGGAGGGCATCAAGAATCGCAGACGTGTCGGGCATAACAAACCCGAGACAGTCGCACATTAAAAAGGTTGCATCAACCGGAGTAACTACTCAATAGGTGGCCTGAGGTCACGCCAGCGCAGGTCGATGGTGTCCCCATCGTCCAGATCAACACGATAGATTATATCGTCGCGTTCGTCCCCTGTCGTGGTTCCGGCGTCGTCTTGAAGTACCGAAACGACAGTCCCGTGTTCGCCGTGGAGTCGGTGGTCGGGGTCAGTCTCATCGGGAATATCGACTCGGACTCTATCCCCCTCGATGAATTGGGGCATCCGTCTATCCCTGTAAGATTTCCATAGACTCAGAATCCGAATATCCGTGTTCGTTCCTGAGGTGTTCCAAGAAACTCTGAGGGCTGGTTGTGACGCCCGTTTTGTAATAGTCACAGTCCGGGCAATCATACTCCGGTTCGAGGCCCATCTCCACTTCCTCGGGCTTCTCGGAGTCTCCGCCCTCGATGGAGGGGTCGCTCGGCCCGACCATTTCGAGATCGCCTACGCCAAGCCGTTCACCGTACTGGGACTTTGCCCAGTCGTAGATTGCGTCCTCGAACTCATCGAACGCTTCATCGGAGTATTCTGTATCCGTGCTGTAAAACTGAATCCACTCCTCAGCGTCCACGTCGAATCCTAATGCGTGGATTCCATCATCGCCAATAAACGAGATGATGAACGCTTCATCCGACTCTGGACGGATACAATACTCACGAGCCTGATCTTCCATACTGAGAACTTCACGCTTTGTGAGAGGACGCGACGGGAGGGAGTCAACTGTCTCTGTCATTATAGCCAAGTGGTCGAATCAAGGCCATAAAACTGTCCGACCTGTTCAACCCCTCGATGCGGTGAATCAGGAGAAGATTTCTTCGGGAGGGATGTTGCCGTTGAGGTGCTGTTCCTTCTCCCACTCGATCTCGCCAGCGACCTTCCCGAAGATTTCTGCGGCGATTGTTCGGTCTTCGTAGTCGCGGTTGGGGTTGTCCTTGATGTGTTCGAGTTCGTGTTCCAAGAACGCGAGTTGTTTCGGGGTCAACTCCATATAAAGAACCACACCCCGTGGGTATATAAATGATAGTGCTTAGCTATACGACTTCTTCGAGGCCGCCGAAGTCATTTGTCTGAGTGCTGAAGATGAATAGAAGACAGTCGCCATTATGGAGACTGATCTTCTGGAGATGGATGTGGTCTAAATTCCCATTCCGCTCCAGAACCTTCTCTCGAATCCGTTGGTTGCGCTCTGAATCAAACCTACCCCCATCAATAGGCTTGATTTGCTGTTGTTCTTCATCAATCCCGCCGACTAACAACCGCGTATCGCCGTGAATTTCCTTCGAGATTCGATCTGCAATTTGGTCTTCATCCTCTACGCTGGTAAACCAGTCCCGCGCTTTGAACTCGATAACCGTATCTTCAGCTTGCAGAATGACCCCTTCAGCATCCAAGCGTTTCGCGTACTTCTCCGCTAATTGATTGAAGAAGTGACTGAGCGGCGATTCAACCCATTCTGAGGCGACGGAGAAGATTACGTAAGAGAGAATACTGGTGAGCTGATCGCTGGTTCCAGCCTTCTGGATTCGCTCGTAAACGAGATTCAGCTTTTCCAAGTCTTCAGCTTCCGTCTCGTTGAATATCTGGAAGCTACCGACCCTGAATGCGTCTTTTGAAAACGGCCTGCCAGCGTGGTAAATCTGCGTCTCTGTTCCATCGTTGAACTGCCGAACGAGGTCAACGAGCCACGATTCTGCTATCTCAATTTTGTTGCTGGCGAAGGCGATATTGAAATCGTCATGCTCTTTCAGAACGAGGTTGCGTCCGTTCTTACCTTCGGTGACGCAGTTTTTGTTGTCGTATAGCTTCGACTGGAACGGCTCCATCGAGCTTGCGACTTGATTGAAGTGTTCCCGATAGGACTTGACCTCGTAGTAGAGACTGTGGAAGTCTTGTAGGAACTCCTCTGTATCGTCGTACAACCGATTTCCGAACTTCACCTGTGTCACGCTATACTCGTTATTCGGAGTTCGTAGTACCCCCTCGATGAGTTCGTATTCACCTTCGGGTAGGAGGAATTTCTCCTCAAACTCATCTCTCGTGTATTGGAACGCGCAGGTTGAGCTATCTATCTCGGTGAACACTTGCACCTCGCCCGCATCTCTGTACGCGATTTGAGTGTCACTAATACCGAGCCAGCCGGAGAGAGATTTTGTCTGGTGGCGCTCGTAGTGTCGGACGATGGTTTCTCCGTCCTGCTGGCGGAACTCGGCGTACTTGTTCACGTTGTCGGTGTCAAGTAGCCGTTCGATCACGTCGACGTTCTTGGTGATCGACTTCTCTTTCGAGTCGGTATGGCAAATGAAGATAGAATCGGCGGTTACGATGAGGACAGCGTATTTTCCTTCTTGACGGGCGCTGGTCATCATATTGCTACAAAAGTCGTTGACCAGCATTGCACAGCTCTGGTCGTCATGCTCAGGGTAGGTGTCGAAAATCGCCTCGATGAGCATTTCTGGGTTGGGTTCCATATCCAACTCCGAGAAATGGTGTTCTCCAGTCTGCGCCTCGAATCCATCGAGAACTTCGTTAAAATTCTGAACCGGCTCTGATTCGGTGATTGTCCGGTTGTGGAGGTCGGAGCTTTGTATCTCCCGATAGTAGACGTAGATCGGGCTTACACTTCTCTCAAAGAGATGTGATTGCTCCATAGACGATGTTCTTCGCTATGGATTTTGTCGGCGTCAAGAAAAAACTTGGTAGTTGACTGATCTTCAGTTGGTAGAGGCTTCTCGACGTGAAATTTGGAGGTATCTCGGAGGGTGGGGATGGTGAATGAACCACGCGACCACCACTCGAATTTGGGGATATGAGGTGATACTGGCACGGCACACGGGGCTACAACCCCCCGTTTTTTATAAGTAGAATTGGTAGTAGAGTGTAGAGAAGCACGCATCGTGGGGCCTACCGGCAGATTTAGCCCCTTTACCGCCGCCGCAGGCGGCTACGGAAGCGCGTCCTTGGTAAGGACGAGACCCCGAGTTCAAATCTCGGCCTAGGCTTGTTCTGCCGTTCGTCGTCGTGGCCGCATTCACCACGGTTATGACGCGGGTTGGTGTACCACGACCATGGACTTCGACTCCGTCTCGACGGTGACCGTCGATTCGTACAGCACGCTCGTGGACATCGGTTCGCAGGAGGCGGTGCTCGAAGCGCACGTCGACGGCCTCGACGACGCCGAGAGCGTCTCGCAGCTGTGGCGCGCGCAGTACCTCCAGTACTCGATGATCGCGAACGACATCGACGCCTACCAGCCGTTCTGGGAGCTCATCGGGCAGGGCCTCCGATACGCGCTCGAAGCGAACGGGTACGACGTGCCGAAGGCGACCCGCGACGAGATCCGGCGCACCGTCTACGAGGACGAGCTGTCGATCTTCGACGACGTCGAGGACGGGATCCGCCGGATCACCGACCTGGGGTACGAGGTGTACATCGTCTCGAACGGCTCGCCGGAGATGCTGGAGCACCTGGTCGCGGCGGCGGGCCTCGGCGACGTCGTGACGGACGCGATCAGCGCCGACGAGGTCGAGACGTACAAGCCCGAGGCGGGGATCTACGAGCACGCGGCGGAGCGGACCGACACGCCGATCGGCGAGATACTGCACGCCTCCGGCGGTGGGATGCGGGACGTCTGGGGCGCGAAACACGCCGGCATGTCGGCCGCGTGGGTCTCCCGCCCCGGGAAGACGCTCCCGACGGAGGAGCTGGGCCCTGACCCTGACGTCGTCATCGAGGGGTTCCACGACCTCGCGGACCGGCTGGAGTGAGGGCGATCGGGTCCGCCCGGACGAGTCGGGCCCGACGGTATCGCTGACGACCGACTGCGCGCGCAGCCGCAACGTCGATACCTGTGGGCGACCACGCTCCGGTCATGACCTTCGCCGACCTGTTCGAGCGGGCCGCCGCGCACGACGCGACCGAGGACGAGGTTCGCGTCGCGCTCGCGGATCGCCGATCGGGCTCCGAGAACGAGGGTGCGTCCGACGACGACGCCGAGAGCGACGCCGATCCCTCCCCCGTCGACCGCGAGCCGAGCCCCGCCCGCGTCGTGGTCGACGCCGACGTCCTCGCGGCGGACCTCCTCGTCGGCGGCGCTGCCCGCGAGGCGCTCGACGCGCTACGCGCGCACTCGTGGACGACGCTCGTCGCCAGCGACGCCCTCCTCGACGACGCCGAGGCGGTGATCGCCGCGCTCGCGGACGCCGGCCTCGCGGCCGACTGGCGCGACGCGGTCGAGGCGTGGCGCGAGCCGGTGGCGCACCCGGCGGGCGACCACCCGGCGCTGGCCTCGGCGTACCGCGGCACCGCGATGCAGGTGGTGAGCCTCGACCCGTCGCTCACGGGGGCGAGAGCCGCCGCCGGGCTCCGCGACCGACTTCCGGTGAGCGTCCGGGAGCCGCGGGCGTTCGCGGCCGTCTTCTCGGCCGAGAAGCTCTACCCCGAGGCCGTCGGCGGCGAGTATCCGGGTCCCGACCGCGATCCGCGATCGATGGCCCCGGTCGGCGCCGGCGAGGACCAGCACCGATAAACGAGCGCCGAACCGACTGATGATAATGACCGATTCGGACGCGATCGCGGGCGAGGGGGGCGGCACGGAGGGGCTCGCCGAGGGCGACGCCCCCGAACTGCCGGCCGACCTCGGCGCGGTCCGCGAGGCGCTCGTGGAGTGGTACGAGGCCGACCACCGCGACTTCCCGTGGCGGCGCACCGAGGACCCCTACGAGGTCCTCGTCAGCGAGGTGATGAGCCAGCAGACGCAGCTCGATCGCGTGGTGCCCGCGTGGGAGGACTTCCTCGACGAGTGGCCGACGACGGCCGACCTCGCCGCCGCCGACCGCGGCGACGTGGTCTCGTTCTGGTCCGACCACTCGCTCGGCTACAACAACCGCGCGAAGTACCTCCACGAGGCCGCCGGACAGGTCGAGGACGACTACGGCGGCGAGTTCCCGGAGTCCCCCGACGAGCTGCAGGAGCTGATGGGCGTCGGCCCGTACACCGCGAACGCGGTGGCGTCGTTCGCGTTCAACAACGGCGACGCGGTCGTCGACACCAACGTGAAGCGCGTGCTCCACCGCGCGTTCGCGGTCCCCGACGACGACGCGGCGTTCGCGCGAGTCGCCTCCCTGGTCATGCCCGACGGCGAGTCCCGCGTCTGGAACAACGCGATCATGGAGCTCGGCGGCGTCGCCTGCGGGACGACCCCCCGCTGCGACGAGGCGGGCTGCCCGTGGCGCGGCCGGTGTCACGCGTACGAAACCGGCGACTTCACCGCGCCCGACGTGCCCGAGCAGCCGAGCTTCGAGGGGAGCCGCCGGCAGTTTCGCGGGCGTGTCGTCCGGACGCTCGGCGAGTACGACGAGCTGCCGTTGGACGAACTCGGTCCCCGAGTCCGGGTCGACTACGCGCCCGACGGCGAGCACGGGCGCGAGTGGCTCCGCGGGCTCGTCGACGACCTCGACGACGACGGGCTGGTCGACGTCGACGAGGGGGCCGACGGGCCGGTCGTTTGTCTCAGGGACTGAGTCTCCGGGTTCCCGCCCGCCGTCTCGATACGTGCCGAACGCGTGAACCGTCACCCGTTTATCACCGGGGACGGAATAGAGGGCCATGAGCGAGACCGTCGATTCCGACCTCTACGCGCGGACGAAGGCCCTGCTGGAGCCGGGCGACATCGAACTCCTGGGCTGTATCGTCCACACGACGCTCGGCGGGCAGGAGGACCTCGAGATGCACGAGCTCACGGTCGCCGCCAACGACGTCATCGCCGAGCACGCCGGCAAGGGCGAGGCGTACATCGAGGCCGGCAACGACGACACGAGCTTCTCGTCGAACCAGTTCCAGGGGCTCACCCTCGACGGCGAGGAGTTCGTCTGGGAGTGCCAGCAGCTCCTCCGGGACGGCACCTTCGACCTGGTGTTCTACTACGAGGCCGGCGTCGACCAGGCGGTGCTCGCCGACGACCTCGCCGCGCTCGACGACGTCGAGCGCGTGACGCAGGTGCCCTGAGGCGGCGAACTTCGAGGCTCCCGTGAGCGATACCGTCCTCGTCCCCGGCGGCCGCGACGTGCGCGCGAGCCTCGACACCGCCGCGGGCGACGGCGACACGGCCGGTTTGGACCGGGACGGCGACGCCCGCGCCGACGCGGTCGTCGTCGCCTGCCCGCCCCACCCCCAGCAGCGGGGCCACCGCGGCGACGAGCGACTGCGGGCGGTGAGCGACGCGCTGACCGACCGCGGGGTCGACTGCCTCCGCTTCGACTACGGCGACTGGGACGAGGGGTACGGCGAGAGCACGGACGCCGACAACGCGGTCGCGTGGGCCGCCGAGCGCTACGAGCGCGTCGGGCTGTTCGGCTTCTCATTCGGGGGAACGGTCGCGCTCGTGACGGCCGCCTCGCGCCCCAGTCTCGCCGGCGTCTGCGCGCTCGCACCCACGGCCCGGCTGAACCCCGACGTCGACGCGGTCGCGGCGCTCGACGACCTCGTCGATCTCGGCGTGCCGGCGCGGATCCTGTACGCGACCCGCGACTCGACGGCCGACTGGGAGCCCGTCGTGGAGCGGGCCGAGGAGCTGGGAATCGAGACGAGAGCGTTCGACTCCGACCACTTCTTCGTGGGGCGTGCCGGTGACGTGGGAGCGGACGCGGCGAGCTTTTTCGCGCCGCGTCCGGGCAGAAGCGTATAAACGGCAGTCGGTTATCGCCGTGCTAACGGCCGGTGAACGAACTGGCACATATAAGCCCCACACGGGCGACAGCTACCATTCGTGGTCTCTCCCCTCAATACGTTGAAAGGCCGGATCGCAGGGCTCGTCCCGGCGCGAGCGTATCCCGTACTGAAGGGCGCACGCGCGTCGGTCTTCTACGACCCGGATCGGGTCAAGGCCCCTCACGGAAGGGACTCCGTCCCGGAGACCCTCTCGACGGAACACGTCAGAGACGCCGAGGTCGTCCCGTCTCGAGAGGAGATGCTGGAAGCGTTCCCGCAGGGCGGACGCGTCGCGGAGTTGGGGACGGACGAGGGGGATTTCTCCGAGCAGATCCTCTCGATAACGGACCCCGACGAACTGTACTTGATCGACGTCTGGGAGTCGACGGAGTTCAGCGACCGGAGCGTCGAGGAGGTGAAAACCAGGTACGCGGAGCAGATCGCGGACGGAACCGTGGAAGTCCTGCCGGAGCGACCGGACGTCGCCCTCGAACGCTTCGAAGACGGGTCCCTCGACTGGGCGTACATCGACACCACCCACACGTACGAGCAAACGCTGAACGAGCTGCGGATCTGCAGAGAGAAAGTGAAATCCGACGGCGTCATCGCCGGACACGATTACTGCCTCGGTGACGTCCCCGAGGGGCGGCGGTACGGCGTC